>JADZFF010000140.1 GCA_020850015.1 Bdellovibrionales bacterium
CGAATGATCGCTTCGATCGTGGCAAGCGGAACCGGATAGAAATCCCACGCGTCAACGCCCACGTTGATCATTCGGCCCTTTGTCTTCCATTTTTCGTGGACGTGTCCGTGCAGGAGCCAGAGTCCTCGGTCTGCGGGACGCAAGTCCTGGTGCTTGATCGCATAGCCGGCATCGGAGGGCTCGGCAGCGAGATACGGGAAGTGATTGAGAAGAACCTCCTGGCCGGCGATCTGGAGGGTCGCCTCTACATCAAAGGAGACGAATCCGGCCTCACGGTAAACGGCCTGTACGGCGTTTGCAGTCTGCTTACGCGGGTGGCAGCGATCGTGATTGCCGATGATCAGGTGCTTTTCGCCATGAAGCTGCTTGCCGAAATATCCCACGGGTCGTTTGGCCATGCTGAAGTCGCCCAGGTAGTAGACGGTGTCTTCTGGCTTCACGACGGAATTCCACCGACGGACCATCTCCTCGTTCATCTCGTTCACGCCGCCGAACGGACGGGCGCAATACTTGATGATGTTATGGTGATCGAAATGATGGTCGGCGGTGAAGTAGATCATGGTTTATGCTTACGAGTTGAACTCCGCCTCGAATTGCTGGATCGTGCGCAGGATCAGTTGCCAGTCGGGGATCTTTCCGAAGAACATCTGGTTCATCTGTTGAAAGTCATTTTCGAGACCCTCAAGTAGCCTCGGCAGCGGGGAGAGCACGAGCGTACCTTTACGCGCGGTTTCGTAGTTGGCCCAACCCGATGCGAAGTAGATGCCCTTGTGAACGGCTACCCGCTCAAGCAGCGCGACGTCGGCCAAGGCTCTCACTTTGATGTCTGAATTGAGGAGCTGATAGAAATCGTAGTAGTGCCGCGAAATACGATCTGGGAGCGCCTTTGTCTCCGGGAGGTGCGCGTACTGGTGGAGTATCGTGGCCTTTTCCCAGAACGTGCGCTCGGCGTTGAGCACGCGAACTCGCACGGCGGGCTCCGTGACTTTATCCGGGAGTGCTTCTTTCGCGTAGCTCTGAATGGGGTGCTCGCTCACAGGCCAGTGTTCTGACATTGCACCCATCTCGATCTTCACGGCCTGCTGAATGTAGCCGCCCTTGGGCGTCAGGTTCGGATACTCAAATAGGAGCGTCTGATCGTCGGGGTCCTTGGGATCGATGACAAGATCCCAGCCCTGATCAGTGCCCATCTCGCTTGCAATCGAAGCGCGCAAGAGGGTGCGCAGTTCGTTTCGAACATATTTGGCGCAGGCGGCTGCGAGGGCCTCCACCGCGGCGCGTGTCTTCTTCTTCGATGCAGCCTTCTCGGGGTCTTTCTCGTGAGTGAACCCCAGGAAATCTTTTTCGATGGAGACGTCGATGTCCTCGGAGAAGCGCGAGATGACTCGGTATACCTTGGACAGGGATGTGCCGCCCTTGAAGGTCAGGTGGGTTTTCAGTTCGGGAATCGAAAAGAGGCGGTCGAGCGTCCATACGACCCAATAGTCCTTCTCGACGATGGGGAACGGGATGCCCGTTTCGGTTTCCGCCTCGGCGAAGAAGAGTCGGCGTCGTTCCGCTGGAAGTCGGTGAATCTGGTTCATAGCTCTTTCTCCATCAGTTCAAAAAGCAGCGCCCGAATCCAATGCGGAGCGAACTTGGTGTTTCGCTCAAATTCCTTGCGCGTAACACCCTTTAGGAATCGCTTGGTGGTTTCGAGCCTGATCTTATTGATGTGCTGCTTTTGCATGAATTTGAAAGCCTGAATGACAAGTGCCTCCCTTGAGCCTGCGGCGTGCATGTTTTTTACGGTGGTCTTTCTGAATGTGACGACCAGCTTTTTGATCTTGATTTGTCCGGTTGGCCCATCGGTGAGGAAGACGACTCGACCGGGCACCTGCTCCGAGAGCCCAATAAGATTCGCGGCATATGCGCCCGATGCTTGGATCTTGGCGCCGTTCCTTTCCGCGATGGCCCTTGCGACGGATTCGATCGGTGGCGATAAGATGCCTAATGTCTCGTCGCTTCGTGGATAGTCGTAGATTCCCTGCGCCAAGCGACGAATGACGCCCTCTTTTTGAAGGCGGGAAAGGGCCGACCGGACCCCTGTATAACTGCCTAGGTCTTTGAAGTGCTGGGGAGTAAAAACCCACCCCCTGCCATGACCAAAGATCTTGCTTTTAACCGCATTTACAATGCTTTGCGACATGTCTCCGTGCCCTCTATCTGCCACAAGTATAGCACGATTATGTGGCAAAAAAGCACCGAGTTTGTTGCAACAGATGGCTGAAGTTGCCACAATAGATGCACGATTTTGTGGCAAAGGAAGGCTGCTAAAATTCAAAAACATGCATGATTGCAAGCAGCTAGTGGCGCTTGATGCCGGACGTGGGTGCGGTGTAAGGACTGTTGAGTTGGTCATTCTGGGTTAGTCCTTCTTCCTGTGGTCGTACATGTTCACCACCTTCTCCATGACCGCTTCCTCGGTCGGTACGAACCGGAGCGTTTCGGTGGCGCCGGCCTCATCCACACCGGCGAGCCGGATGTACCGCTGCATGGTCTTGAGATCCTTCCAGCCGCAGATTTTCATCACCACGGTCGCCGGAATTCCGGAGGAGATGAGCTGGGTCGCGAAACAGGCGCGCAAGGCGTGGAAGCGAACGGACGGCAACCCGTTGCCGATGCAAAACGCGCGCAGCACGCGGGCCTGCTCGCCCTTGTCCCATTCCCAGGCCCTCGGGAAAATGAACTCGTTTGGCGACATTTTTTCGATCCCCAGGTCATGGACCAGGACCCAGTAGAACTCGCTCGATACGGGCACGTTTCGCCAGTAACCCGCCTTGGTCGGACCAGCCTGCTTGGCGCGGGTATTCCAGCTCTTGCGTACGCGCAGAAATCCGAATCGGCGCTTATCGAAGGGCTTCTTGCACTCTTCGATGGCTTGGTCGCGGGAGACGACTTCGAGGTCGCTCCTTTTGAGCTGGTGAAGTTCGCCGCTGCGACAGCCCGTGAGTACGGCTCCGACCCAAACCGGATACCAGGGGTGTTTCTGTTCCTTGGCCCGTCGGAGCAGTTCTCGAATTTCCTCAGAGGTCAGGATGTCGGGGCGCTTCTCTTCGCGATCTCGGGTGAGTTCGAGTCCCTGCACGGGAGTTTCGCTCACGCCATTGATCAGGCGCTCTTCTATTCCCCAGCGGTAGACTTGGCTGATGGTGTACTTGAGGTTTTTGCGGAGACTCGCGCTTTTCCCGGCATCTTCGGCCGTCCGCATGATGTCGCGACCGTCGCCCCGATTGATTTCGCTGGCCACCCGGTCAAGCCAGGTCGCGTAAGATTTTTTCTGTCCGAGCACCTGCGTCGTAAAAAACGACCTTCTACGATGCCCTATAAACGACCGCAGCCGGATCGTCCAGGGGTAGGGCACCCCCTGGAATTTCTCTTCTCCGACTTCAGTGCAGCAGATGCTCCATCGTGGACTCGATCCGGTTCTGCGCGGCCACGGGCTTGAGGTGCGTGATTCGCCCGCTCGTCACAGGCGTCGTCTGCCAACCAAACTCCAGCCGGATCGCGGTGAAGGCGACGAGCACGTTGAGCGTGCGCTCGCCCAGACTGTCCATCGATTTCGTCCGCCGCTTGAACTCCCGGTTCACGCGCTCGATGGGATTGGTCGTCTTGAGCGCCCGCCACAGCGGCCTCTCAAAACGGTAATGGGCGAGCAGAGAGTCGAGATCCTTCTCCAGACACCTCACCGCGCGCTCGGCCTCCCCGTTCATCGCGCCCTTGAGCTCATCAAAAGCCTGGCGTGCCCGGTTCTCGCTCGGCGCGTACATCACCGCCGAGGCGAGCGGCTTGAACACCCCTCTGAGGCGAGCCGGCGTCTTCGCCAACGCGTTCTTGAGCGCATGGACCCAGCAGCGCGCCGTCACCGCTGCGGGAAAGCTCTCCTTAAACGCACTCTCCAGGCCCGGCAATCCGTCCATGATCCCGATTCGCACCGCGCCCATGTCCAGCCCGCGGCCTCGAAGCTCGGAAAACACCGATTTCCAGGCCTCCACGTTGTCTTTTGTGCCCGATTCGACGGCCAGGATCGAGTAGCAGTTGCGCTCGTCCAGCCCCAGCACGACGAGGCTCGGCTCCTTCTGCACGCTCCCACGCCGCTGGATCCGAAAGTTCGTCCCGTCAATGAACAGCGCCCAGTACCTGGAGCCGAGCTCACGCGTGAGAAAACCCAAGGCACGCTCTTCGATGACGTCGAGCGACTGGGAAACGGTGTCCGTGCTCACCTCGACCCCAAGCACCCGCTTGGACACCATCGCCGCTGTCCGCGCCGAGAGGCCCGCCAGATGGAGGATCGCCAGATCCTCCTTGATCCGCGGATCGACCTGCTCGTGCCTGGGGATGATCTCGCTCTCAAAACGGCTCTTGCGATCCTGAGGCATCCGGACCCGAAGGCAGCCCACCCCCTTGAGCGCGTATTCCCGCTCCTTGTACCCGTTACGTTTGTTCCCCGCCTGATCCGGCTTCCCAAGAAAGAGGGTCATCTCCGTCTGAAGGAGCCGGTTGATCGCGCCCGAGAGCGCCGTGCGTACCTCCGAGGCCATCGCTTCCAGTGCCCGCCCACGGCTACGACGAAACTCCTCGATCGCCTGCACGGCCTCCGGCAGACTGACCTCTACCTTGATGATTCCCATTCCGATTCGCATTCTCATGTCCTTTCCTTGTGTGTCTATGACGCACAAGCTAGGACAGAAAATTTCTTACGCGACC
>JADZFF010000141.1 GCA_020850015.1 Bdellovibrionales bacterium
CCGGTGGGCCCGCCGCCCACCACCACGAAGGTCATGAGCGCGTCCCGCGCGGCTAGCTCCTGCGTGAGCAACGCCTCCTCGAAGCACTCCAGCACCGCGCTTCGAAGTTCGAGCGCGTCCCTCACCGACTTCAGCGGGAAGCAGTGCCGCTCGATGTCGGCCATGCCGAAGGTGTTCGTGGTGCTCCCCGTGGCGATCACCAGATGGTCGTAAGAGATCCCCCCAATCGAAGTGAGAAGCACTTTTCGCGCAGGATCCACGCGGTGGACCTCAGCCATCCGGAACAGAATGCCGTGACGGTGGGCGAAGAGTTTTCGAAGGGGGAAGGCGATCGAGTCCGGCTCGAGCCCCGCCGTGGCAACCTGGTAGAGCAGGGGCTGGAAGGTGTGGAAATTCGAGCGGTCGAGCAGCACCACCTGGAAGGGGGAACCCACCAGGCCCGCGGCCACCGAGATCCCCCCGAACCCCCCGCCGACGATCACCACGCGCGGATGACGCGTAACCGGGATGCCGTGAGTGGACTCGGTTATCATTCCCCGGGGAGTACACCCGGAGCGCAAGCCCCGTCCACCGGGGGCCGCGGCGGGGGGTCAGCCCGCGTCGCGTTCGCTCACCCGAGGATTACGCAGCCGGCGACGGGCCTCGTAGAGCTTCAGGAACCGACGGGATAAAAACGCCGAATTTGTGCCTTCCATACACGAGTCGTCCAGTGCCTTCAGGTTCGCCCACCCCGCCCTTGCCGCGTTCTGAGGAGAATTGGCGCGTTTCAGTGGCAAAATCCCCCTGGGATTCGACCACTTAGGCGCGGCTGCATTGCCCGCAGGCCCGCCTCCGCGCTACACTGGAGCCGCTTGCCGCGCACCAGACTCACAGAGCTCTTCCAGACCCTTCGCCGCGCGCCCCGCCTCACGCGGATGGACGCGGGTCTGCTCATCGGCTCGGCCGCCCTCTGGGCGGCGCTCGGGCTCCTGGGAATGCCCGCGGTGGCGAAGCTGCAGTGCAAGCACGACCACGCGGCCTGCGCTCCCCATACCGTCAACTCCTTCGACCGTGACACCGTGAAACGGAACGACCGCGAGGCCCGATCCCGGTCGGACTGGCTGCAGAACGGCTCGGGCGCCGTGGCGATCTTCGCGCCTCTGGGGCTTTTCGCCGCGCGCGCGGCGATGGGGGCGATGGCCTGGCCAGCGGCGCTCGCAGCCTGGGGCACCGAGCTTGCCCTCCTGGCCGAGGCCACCTTCCTGAACGGCGCCGTGAACTCCGTCGTTCGCATGACGGTTCAGCGCCCCCGGCCCGGGGTATACCGCTCGCCCCACGGGAATGGTGGGGCGCCGATGATGTACACCTCGTTCTACTCGGGCCACACGAGCTTCGCTGCCGTGGCTGTTTTCTCGCTCTGGCTCTGCTGGTTCTCGCGGCTCCGCGGCGGGCGCGCACGCGGCGCGCTGCTCTGGCTCACGGGGCTGGGCGGCCTGGCCACGATCGTGGGCACCGGCTATTACCGGGTGATGGGCGGCTCCCACTTCCCCAGCGACGTGATCGCCGCGCCCTGGGTTCCCGCGGCCCTCTGTCTTGCCTTGGCCGTGCTGCACCGCCACAACTCCCGCGCAATCCCTTGAAACTCCTGGGCTCCGCGGCCTAAGCTGGGAGCACCTCAGGGGGTTCCAGATGACTACGAAGCCTTGGCTCAAGCACTATCCCAAAGGCGTACCGGCCGAGATCGATCCCAGCGCCTACCGAAACCTCGTCGAGGTGTTCGAGACCTCCAGCCGCAAGTACGCCGAGAACCGCGCCTTCACGAACATGGGGACGCATCTGACTTACGGCGAGATGGACCGCCTCACCTCGGACCTCGCGGCCTACTTCCAGAACGGCCTGGGCCTGAAAAAGGGCGACCGCATCGCGCTCCAGATGCCGAACCTCCCCCAGTATCCGATCGCGATCTTCGCGGCGCTGCGCGCCGGCCTGGTGATCGTGAACACCAACCCGCTCTACACCGCCCGCGAGATGCGCCACCAGTTCCGCGATTCGGGCGCCACCACGGTGATCATCCTCGCCAACTTCGCCTCTCAGCTCCAGGAGGTGCTCTCCGAGACGCCGATCAAGAACGTGATCGTGACCGAGATCGGCGACATGCTTCCTTTCGCGAAACGCCAGCTCGTGAACGCCGTCGTGAAGCACGTGAAGAAAATGGTTCCGCCGTTCAGCATCCCGGGCGCAATCCCCTTCCGCAGGGCCATGTCCCTCGGAGCCGGAATGAAACGCGAGCCCGTCGACCTCGCTCCGAGCGACACCGCCTTCCTCCAGTACACAGGCGGCACGACCGGCGTGTCCAAGGGCGCCATCCTCACGCACCGGAACGTGGTAGCGAATATGGAGCAGATCTCGGCCTGGATTCAGCCCGTGCTCGAGGAGGGCCGCGAGGTGGTGATCACGCCGCTGCCGCTCTATCATATCTTCTCGCTCGTGGTGAACTGCCTGGCCTTCTACAAGTACGGAGGACGAAATATCCTCGTCACGAACCCGCGCGACATCCCGGCCTTCGTGAAGCTGCTCGCGAAAGAGAGATTCACGGCCATCTCGGGCGTGAACACGCTTTTCAACGCGCTCTGCAACCACCCCGACATCGGCAAGATCGACTTCTCGAGCGCGAAGCTCGCGGTGGCCGGCGCCACGGCGCTTCAAGGGCCCGTGGCGAAACGCTGGAAGGAGCTCACAGGCGTTCCGATCATCGAGGGTTACGGGATGACCGAGGCCTCGCCCGTCATCTCCTGCAACCCGGTGGACGGCACCGACAAGCTGGGCTCGATCGGGATGCCCGTGCCTTCGACCGAGGTGCGGCTGCTCGGCGACGACGGCGAGGAGGTGCCGCGCGGCGAGCCCGGCGAGATCGTGGTTCGCGGGCCGCAGGTGATGAAAGGCTACTACCAGCGCGCCGACGAAACGGCCCTCGTCCTCACAGGCGACGGTTGGCTCCGAACGGGCGACGTCGGCGTGATCGACGAATTCGGCTTCTTCAAGATCGTCGACCGCAAGAAGGACATGATCCTCGTTTCCGGCTTCAACGTGTACCCGAACGAGATCGAGGACGTGCTCGCGGCCCACCCGGGCGTGCTCGAGTCCGCGGCCGTGGGCATACCCGACGAGAAGTCGGGCGAGAGCGTAAAGGTCTTCGTGGTGAAGAAGGACCAGAGCCTCGGCGACGAAGTCCTGATGGCCTATCTCCGCAAGAACCTCGTGGCCTACAAGGTGCCCCGCCAGATCGTGTTCCGCGCTGAGCTCCCGAAGACGCCGGTGGGCAAGATCCTGCGGCGGGCGCTCCGCGACGAGAACCCCGCGCGAAGCTGATGAGGCACCAGGCCCCATGCATGCTCCGCCTCCTGGCCGGGCTTGCGGCCTCGGGCCTGATCGCGCTCTTCGCGGCGCCTCGCCCGGCGCACGCGAATTTCGGCGGGAGCGGAGGCGGCCAGCAGTGGGCCGACTACCGGCCACCCGACATTCGTATGCGCTGGATCGATCCCTACGGCAAGCTCATGCCGCTGGACTGGCCCGTGATCACGCGCTGGGAGTGGGTGGACTCGCCTCAGCGGCTCCCCGTGAAGGTGCCCGTGCTGCGCACCTGGGTGCAGCTCCCCAGGGGCTACGAGCTCGCGCAGTTCCAGAGCTCGAACATGGTGCACGTGGTTGACCCCTACGAGGTGCCCTTCAGCCCGGGCGACGGAGAGATCATCACCTTCGACACCCAGGCCATCGTCGCCAAGGGCAACCTCGTGGTGCGCGACCCCGAGCGCAAGATCAAGGAATACGGAGTGCTGCTCGAGCCCTCGTTCATCGAGGCCACGATCATGACGCACGATTCCTGCCTGGATTTCTGGGTGGAGATCATGCGCAAGCAGGGCAAGGCCCGTTATCTCTACAATGCGATCTCCTGCGACATCACCGAGAAGAACGAGCTCGACATCTACGTGTTCTTCTCACCCGACGCGCGCTGGGACGGATCGCAGTTTCGGGGCGCGCTCACGAAGGGCCAGGGCTGGATCCGATACCGGATGCCGCTCCCGCGGGTGGACCGCAAGGTGGTGCTCGGCTACGTTCGGGTCAACCACGCCTCCGGCAGCAAAGACAGCGCCACTGTCCAGCGCGTGGTGTTCAACGGCGTGGAGGCCAGCCGCCGCTGGCGCATCAACGTGGGCCTCGGCGCCACGCTCATGTCCTATACGGAGCAGCCCTTCGAATACGAAGTCACGGACATCGCGATGACCGCGAAGGTGGTGGTGAACTACGTGCTCGTGCCCGAGAAGTTCGAGTTCTCCACGAACCTGTTCGGCACCGTGCTCACCCTCACGCACGACTCCACGCCCTCGAACCTGAAAGCGCCCCGTTTCCTCGGCATCAACATGCGCATGGGCTACCAGTTCCCGGGGCAGCTTCTCGGCGGAAAATGGCAGGCCCTCCTGGGCTGGTACATCTGGACCATGCACGTGCCCTCCAAGCAGTACGGCATCAACCTCCTGTCCGGCCCGCAGGTTTTCCTGCTCTACCGCACCTCCCACCGCCGAAGCCGCAACTTCTTCGTCTACGCCAAGTACGCGCCCATCGTGGACAACCTCGACAACTTCTCCACCTCGAACAGCGAGACCGCGATCGGCGGCGGTTACCAGATCACCCGCCCCGGCTCGCGCAGCCCCATGTTCGCGAACCTGGATTTCTCCACCGCCTCGTTCAAGGCCTTCCAGAAGGTGAACGACATGACGCTCAATACGGTGAGCCTGGGGGTGTCGTGGAATCTTTGAGGCGCCTCGCTTCTCCAGCCGCACTCTGCGCCTCGCTTCTTGTGGTCGGCTGCGCCTCCAGCGCCCGCTTTCCCGTCCACCGTTTCCACGGCCCCGACACCCGCGGCTTGAGCGAAACCGCGCCCGCGCCGAAGTCCGACGCAACCACCGACACGGCGCCGGCGACCGAGACCGTCCCTGGAACTTCTCCGGAGACCGAGACGGCACAGCCCCCCTCCTCCCCCCTCCACGGCCGCGCGCACCTCCACGCCGGCGGCGGCACCACGCTCGAACCTTTCGCCAACGCCCTCACAGGCGCGCAGCAGCTCGGCACGGAGGACGTGGGATTCACGGGCTCGCTCCTGGGCTTCGGCGTCGGAGCCGATCATCCCTTCAGCGACACTTTCGATGCGGGCTTCGTGATCGAGCCCCAGGCTCCGCTCCTGCTCCGTGCGCGCCTGCAGGTCGCGGGCCCACCCCAGGCGAGGCCCGCGGGCGGCGAGTTCCTGGGCACTCTCACCGCGAGCCTGGGCTTGGGCGTATCGGGCGCCGGCGCGGGCTCGGACACGGGCCTGGGCGGGTCTTCCGACGGCGATCATCTCTCACACACCTCGTTCACCGCCGATTTCTCCTTCGCGGGCGGCGTGCGGCTCGGGAAAAACTTCACCCCCTACCTCGAGCCCTTCCTCAGGATCATGAGCATGAGCGCGACACTGGGGAGCGAGTCGCTCTCGGTGTCCGCCTTCGAGTGGGGCGGGATCCTCGGCGCCCGCTGGGAGCTGAAGCAGCTTCTGGTGTTCGTTGAGCTGGCCTATGTCAGCAGCTCCCTTGACGACCTCGAGCTCGAGTACCTCGCCCCAGGCCTGGCCGTGGGGTTGAGGCTCTAGGCGGCGACGGCTCTCTGCTTCATCACGGCCTGGATGTGGTCCCGGAAGTCGGGATAGGTTTCCACCGCGGCACGGAATTCCTCGCGTGGAAGCACGTAGGCATAGGTGTAGCCCTCGGCTCTTGCGGTGGCGGTCCGGCGCCCGTCGGCCACGAGCGCCATCTCTCCGAAGAAGGCTCCCGCTCCCAGGCGCGCGATGGTGCGGTTCTCGCGGTCCAGGATCTCCACGCGACCGTTGTGGATGAAGTACATGGCGTCGCCCATCTCGCCCGCGTGGAAGATCCGCTCGCCCGGCACGAAGATGCGGGGCTTCAGCACATTCATGAGGTCCTCGATCAGGTCGTGGTCAGCTCCCTGAAGGAAAGGCACTTTCTCGATGATCGCCTTGTTGATGAACAGGAACATCTCGCTCTGCATTTTCGGGGGAAGGTCCTCAAGCAAGGTATGGTCCTGGTAGCCCTTGTGATGCTTCCAGAGGTAGTGATGATACTCGCGAACCTTGGAACGCAGCTCAGCCGGGATGCTGTGGGATCGCATGTAAGTCTCCACCCGATCCACGCTCTCCATGTGGTGCTCGCGCGCGGCGTCCATGCGGCTCAGAAGGCTCGCCACGTTGCTGATCACGAAACCAAACACGCCCACGCCAATCACCTGCACCCCGCAACAAAACAGCATCTGAGGCGCGGTCTTCGCCGCGATGTCGCCGTACCCCACCGTGGTGAGCGTGGTGAAGGCCCAGTACACGGCCTTCACATACTCGAAAACACGGTCTGGATCGGGGCCCGCGGAGCCGCTCCCGAGCGCCATCCAGGCGCAAGCGATCAGATGCACGAGAAGCGGCATCATGAGCGCGATCGGCACGAGCCGGTAAAGAATGGGCGGAAGCGCCGGGAACTCGTCGAGCCAACCCTTGATGCGCCAGACGTGTCGGGACGCCAGGAGATTGATCACCACGAGGGAAGGGTCCACCAGCGAAAAGGGCACGAGGCAGGCCGTGTCCATCCAGAGGCCGGGGCTCAACCAGGATCGGAGTTTCCTCGGCGAAACGCCCGCCCTGCGGAAGTGGAGATAGATGTTCACGGAGGAGATTCCGGAGATCAGGAAATCGAAAAAAAAGTCCGCCGGGACGGAAACGTGCACCCCCAGCAACCGGATCGGGACGTAGAAACCGATGGCAAGGGCTCCGAGGACCGAGCAGAGCTGGAGGTACTGAATCGGCCGCATCTCCTAGCGTATCGGCGACCTTCCCTAGCGCTTGACTGCGTCAGGATCTTGCCGGACCGCCACCGATCAGCTCAGCCGCCCGCCGCGCGAAGTAGCTCAGGATCAGGTCGGCGCCGGCGCGGCGGATGGCCGCGAGGCTCTCCATCATGGCGGCGTCGCCGTTCAGCCAGCCGTTCGCGCTCGCGGCCTGGATCATCGCGTACTCGCCGCTCACCTGGTAGGCCGCCACGGGCACGTCCACGGAATCGCGCAGGGCCCGGATGATGTCGAGGTACGCGCCCGCGGGCTTCACCATCACGAGGTCCGCGCCCTCGGCCACGTCGAGCCTGGCCTCGCGCAGGGCCTCGCGCGCGTTCGAGGGGTCCATCTGGTAGGTCTTCTTGTCGCCGTGGCGGGGCGCTGAATCCAGGGCGTCGCGGAAGGGGCCGTAGAACGCGGACGCGTACTTCGCCGTATAGGCCAGAATGCCCACCTCTTCGAAACCCGCCTGATCGAGCGCGCGGCGGATGAAACCCACGCGCCCGTCCATCATGTCGGAAGGGGCCACGAGATCCGCCCCCGCACGCGCCTGCGACACCGCCATCTCGGCCAGGATCTCGAGCGTGGGGTCGTTCAGGATCCTGCCGTCCTTCACGAGGCCGTCGTGCCCGTCGGTGGAATACGGGTCCATGGCCACGTCCGTGATCACCACCAGCTCCGGGAGCGCGTCCTTCAAGCGCTTCACCGTCGTTTGCAGAAGCCCGTTCGGATTTTTCGACTCCGTGGCGCGCGTGTCCTTCTTCGAGTCGGAAAGCGCCGGGAAGAGCGCCACCGCGGCCACACCCGCCTTCATCGCGGCTCGCGCCTCTTCGACGAGCAGGTCGGCGCTCAGGCGATCCACGCCGGGCATCGACTTCACGGGCACACGCTGCCCCGAGCCTTCCACCAGGAACAGCGGGTAGACGAGGTTCGCGGGCCGAAGCTCCGTCTCGCGAACCATGCGGCGGATGCCTTCGTTTCTGCGGTTGCGGCGCGGGCGTTCGGTCAGATTCATGATGACTTTCTACCCAAAGGCCCGGACAGTATCAAACACGCATGATCTCCCTCCCTACGAAGAAGCTGCTCCCACGCGCCGGCCTCCTCCTCGCCCTGGGTGCAGTGCTTGGGCCCATCGGCGACTGGTTCCACGTCGCGACGGGCACCACGAGCTACCCGCCCGACTTCGCCTGGTACTTCCCCGGGAATGTGCCCTGGTGGGTGCCGCTGCTTTTCGGGTCGGCCACGCTCGCGATCGGCCTGAGCCATCCGCTCATGGACGACTTGGCCCGGCGTATGGCCCCGAAATGGGCGATGCGCACGCTCTGGGGCCCGCGCACCCGCCCCGGCATGGCGAGCGCCTTGGGCCTCGTAGGCCCCTTCCTCATGTTCGAGGTGGCCTACATCGCGAGCGGCTACCTGCCCCGGCCCCCCGGCGGCGCGGCTGATCTGATCCTGATTTCCATGGCCCTGGTTTGCTGGGCGGCCTTCGACAGCACGATCCACGGCGGCTTTCTGGCGCTTTCCACGGGCTTCGTGGGCAGCTTCGCGGAGTGGTCGCTGATCCAGGCGGGCGTGTTCCGCTATGAACCCGGCATGGACAACCTCTTTGGCGTGGCCTCCTGGCTCCCCTGGATCTACTGCTGCGCCTCGGTGGGCGCCGGGCATTTCGGGCGGTTCATCCGCGACGGGTTTGAGCGACCCTGACATGGTCGGGTAGGGGGAACTCAGGCACGCGGTGGGAGGCGGGGGGCCTTCCTGGCCCACTACAAACCCGCTTCGGACCCTCCTGGTCCTTCGCGGCTTGATGCCTCCATGGGGTGTCCCGAATCCCTCCCCCCGACTGCGTCCGATCTGACCCGCCCCTTAGAAATTCTTTCGGAGTTCCGAAGAGGTAGAGGGCCGGTTGGGATCAATGCCGTGGTGCGTTATCCTTAGAGATGTCCGGCAACCGATGACCGAGGTGGTACGTATGCAGCGCAACTCATCTTCGGGCCGTTCCACGGCCCTGTTTTCCCTCTCCGACACCTGGTCGCGGCGTCTGTGGGCGTTCGCGGCCGCGGCGTCGCTCCTCTACGCGGCCTCGCCGCACGAGGCGCGCGGCGCCGAGAAGGCCGGTACGATCGTCGCCGTGAAGGGCGTCGTGCTCCTGCGCTCAGAGTCGGGCAAGGCCACTGAGCCGCAAAAGCTCCGGCCCGGTGACGCCGTGTACGAGGGCCAGATCATCAACACCGCGAGCGACGCCTCGGCGAAGATCCTGCTCGCGGACAAGAGCATCGTGGACATCGGCCCCACCACCCTCTTCAACGTCGAGAAGTTCAAGCTCGGAAACAACACCGAGAGCCGCCAGGCGCAGTTCGGGATGGAGTACGGCTCGGTGCGCGCGCTCGTGAGCAAGAACCTCGGGCCGCGCGGAAACTTCCGCGTGCGCACGCGCTCGGCCACCATGGGCGTGCGCGGCACCGAGTTCGTCGTGATGAATGACCTCATCGGGCTCGCGCCGGCTGCTCCGAGCGGCAATAGCCCCGGGCCCGCCGACGGCAAGCCCGCGAGCCAGGGCTCGGGTCCGCCGCAGATGAAGGTCGTCGTGCTCGAGGGCAAGGTGGAGGTCACCGGCAAAGCCGTGGAGAACTCCGAGAACAAGATGCTCACGTTGACCGAGGGCACGAAGGTCACCACCGACGTGGTGATGGACAAGAACGAGCAGAAGCAGGCTGAGGAAGCGGGCGACGCCCCGCCGGCCGAGGAGCAGGCCGCCGCCGAGCCCAAGGAGGCGCCGAAGGTCGAGCAGGCCAGCGCCGAGGAAGTGAAAGAGACGAAGGAAGTGGCCAAGGTGGAAGACAACACCTTCAAGCGCGAGATCACGATCGACAAGCAGAACGGTCCGGGCTCGGGTATCGGCGTGATGAAAGACGTGGCGCTGAGCCTTCCCAGCGACTTCGCGCTTCCGCCCATGGACGCGCTCCCGCCCACCACCGCGCACCCGGATTTTCTCGGGCTCGTGGGCCAGTACGTGCGCGTGAAAGTGAAATTCAACCCGTAGGGGGACTCTTGAATCGGGGTACAACTTCCGTCGCAGTTCTTGCCTGGGTTGGCCTGGGCCTCTGGGCCACGCCCTCGTCCGGCGCACCTCCCGCACGGCCGTTCGACCTCGAGCGCGCCCTGGAGATCGTCACCACCCGCTCGCCCGCCGTCGATCTGAACGACGATGGCACACCCGATCTCTTCCGGAGATTCCACGCCGACGGCTCTTTGAGCATGCTCCGGGCCGACCTGAACGGCGACGGCGCCATGGACCTGATCGAGGAGCTCTCGCCCGGCGGCGAGCGCGGCTCGCAGGCCCTGGACCGCAACCGCGACGGAAAGCTCGACCAGTGGATCACCTGGTCCTATCTACCCGACGTGGAATACCGCCGCGTGCTTCAGCTCGACACCGACTACGACGGGCGCGTGGACCGCTGGGTGACCGAGGAATACGACCCGGATCCGCGCCTTCTGCTCCGCGAGACCTTCAACGACCTCGATCGCGACGGCGCGCCCGACGCGCAGTCGCGCGTGGAGCGCACGCCCCGCTGGGCCGCCTACCAGGAGGAGCCCGTGGCGCCGGCCCCGCCGGCCCCGGCGCCACCCGTGCCCGCACCGAGCCCCGGCGCCACGGGCGAAGAGCAGGCGCTCCAGCAGCACTTTGACCAGGTCGTGTGCGAGGCCAGGGCCGCTGGCCGCAGCCCGACCTCCGACCTGATCCGCGCGCTCACTCGCGCGCTCGGCACGGGCGGCGCTGCCACGGGCCCGG
Source organism: Bdellovibrionales bacterium (assembly GCA_020850015.1). Lineage (GTDB taxonomy): Bacteria > Bdellovibrionota > UBA1018 > UBA1018 > JADZFF01 > JADZFF01. The sequence goes on from JADZFF010000141.1 coordinate 10,691, forward strand.
GGGCCACCCCCGTTGCCCTGACTGCCACCCAACTCGGCCCACAGGTCGACCGTGCAAGCTGCGACCTGCCTCCCCCGCCACGAAGCCGCGTGGTAATGACCGCCGCCGACGCGGCTGTGCGCACCGGCACGGCCTGCCTTCTCCAGCACAATCCCGCGCTCGCCATCCGCTACCTCGCCTTCCTGGTCGCGCGGCGGCCCGAGATCAGTTGCGCGCCCCTGCTTCAGTTCCAGGCCGAGCGCCACCGACTCAACGAAGGCATTCACCCTGAAGACCCCGCCCCCGGCGAGGTGCACCCGAGCGGCGGCAACCACGATCTCTGCGGACTGGGTGAGGTCGGCGGACGCCGCGTGATCCTCAACAAGTCCGAGCTCGATCTGCCCACGGGCGCCTGCCCCCCGCCCCAGGCCACGATCTTCCACGAGTTCCTGCACAACCTGTCCGTGGGGGCGGGCCCGCCTCACGTACCCCACAACCCCACCGACGGGGTGTACTCCTGCGAGTTCGCCTGCTTTCCGCCTCCGGGAATGCCTGGCCCCCAGGTCGCGGCCCTCAAGGCCCAGTGCGGGCTTGCGCACTGAGTCGTTAACGGCTCTCTCTGCGTTATAACGCATAGCGTACTTTCCCAATTCCATGGGCTTGTGCCAGTTTAGGGGCACTTCCTGGGGAGGGATTCATGACTCAACGTCCGACGTTCCGGGCTTTCCTTGTCGTTCTTGCCACCTTCGCTGCCTTCGCCGCCGGCCCAGCTGGCGCCGCCGAGGCCGCCCAGGGCTGGATCGTAAAGCAGCGTAACCACCTCCACAGCACGGAGTTCGTGGAAATTCGACCGACGGGCGGAGCCCCAGCCACGCCCCAGGTGCTTCTCCGTTCGCTCCCCGAGCACCTCGATGAAGGCCCCCTCCGCAGCGACGCGCTGTACGAAGAAGTTTGGTACCAGCGCAACGCGCTCCCGACGAACCTCTGGCCCGCGGCCCGCGCCGCCGAAGCAGAGGTGCTTGATGCCCGCAGCGGCGGTGTCAGCATCGATGCCGCCTGGCCGGGCTCTGAGGTCCGCACGCTCGTGCTCCAGGGCCCCACCGCCAACCGCATCAACCTCACGATCGTGGGCGATGGCTACACCGCCGCGCAGAAGGACCGCTTCTTCGCCGATGCTCAGCGCATGACCGACGATCTCTTCGGCCAGACCACCTTCGGCGGCTACACGCCGCTGTTCAACGTCTTCGCCGTGTTCGTGCCCTCGCGCGACTCGGGCATCACGGACACCGTGAGGCGCGACACCGCCTTGGGCCTCTACCGCGATCCGCCGCAGGCCAAACGCGCCATCATGCCCGGCAACACCATGGCCATCGAGCGCGCGCTCGCGCTCGCGCCCGTGCGCGCCGACTACCCGATCCTCATGGCGAACGACGAGTACTACGGCGGCCTGGGTGGCCGTTACGCCATCACCACGCGCTCGATCGAGAGCGGTGCGGTGGTGCTCCGCCACGAGCTCGGCCACAACTTCGGCAACGTCGGCGAAGAGTACGACGGCGGCTACGTCTACTCCGGCGCCAACAACTCGCGCACGGCGGGCGATACGCTCAAGTGGAAACACTGGACCGACGCCCACTCCCGCACCCAGGACGTGAAGTTCCTGGCGGGTGAGTACGTGTGGCGCAACCTGAACGGCGGCCCCTTCCGCGTGCCCTTCCTCTTCCCGGCGGCGGGCCCCCAGGGCGAGTACCGCTTCCAGGTGGGCATCAGCTCCGTGGGCTGGGCCACGCCGGAAGACGTGCGCACCTCGATCGACGGCACGAATTACGAGCTCGTGGGCCATTTCACGCGCGACCGTAGCTTCTTCGACCTGGCCACCTCTCCGCAGCTCGCGGGCGGGAACCATGAGCTCGAGTTCCGCGAGAACCTGAACGACGGCGACAACGTGCTGGCCTTCGCGATGGTCTACGCGCACGCCGCCGACTACGACTTCACGCCCGACCAGATCGGCGCCTACCCCGTGTTCAACGACAGCGGTCAGCCCGCGGGCTACCGCTCCACGCACGACTCCTGCCTGATGCGGAACATGCTCACGAAGAAGTTCTGCTCGCCGGATCTGGAGAACATGTGGGTGCGCTTCCTCGACCGCGTGGCCCTGATCGACGACCTCCTCGCTTCCACGGCAAACGTGGAAGTGAAGACGCCGCCACTCAAGGCTCTGAGCGGCGGCCTCCAGATCCGCTGGTTCCGCGTGGGCGGGGCGGCAGGAGCCGCGGGCACCGAGATCGCGGAGCTCCGCGACCGCGCCACCTGGCAGCCCTCCCCGAACGACCGCGGCGACTTCCGCGTGGAGGTGCGCTTCGAGACGCCCGAAGTGCGCCGGCCCACGGCGCGTTTCCAGGCCACGCGCGCGTTCCGGATATAAGCGCGGCAGGAGCCGCGCTTCCGTGCGTCCAGTGGACGCCCGCGTAGCAGGATGCGGAGCGGAGGGCGCGGCAGGAGCCGCGCTTCCGTGCGTCCAGTGGACGCCCGCGTAGCAGGATGCGGAGCGGAGGGCGCGGC
>JADZFF010000142.1 GCA_020850015.1 Bdellovibrionales bacterium
GCCACGGGTGCGTCTTGTAGACGTGCGTGTAGCCCGGCGGGCTACACGGGAACACGAACTGTCCGTTCCCGTTCATGAAGCCGCCCGGGTAGTTGACGCAGTAGTGATCGTAGTTGGGCTTGATCACGCGGATCGTAACCCGCGTGCGGCAGGTGTTGTCCGTGGCCGCGCAGGAGTTCGAGTAGGCGCCCGCGAAGCTCAGCGTCGGGCTGACCTGGGGTTCGCCGCCTGCCGCACCGTTGTAGAGCAGCGGCGTCGGCTTCTCGACCTGCCCCACCTTGATGTAGACGCCGAGGCCCGTGTAGGTCGGCGAAAAGCCCGTGCCCGCGACATTGCTTTCCTGTGGGGAGGGGATGAAACGAACCTTCAGGATCTGGTTCGTGTCCGCGTAGAAGGACACGACGTCCGTGTATCCGATGCCGTGAACCTCGCGCTCGATGGGTGAGATGTTCTCCTCGCCCGGGTCCTCTTCGTCATCCGAATCGCTGTCGGAGATATCAACGTCCTCGACGTCTCCGTATTCTTCGTCCTCGTCCGTATCCGGGAGGTCGTCGAAGCTCGTGGCCGGATTCTGGCTCGCGTAACTCTGGGTCCAGGGATAGACCGCGTCGCCACTCTGAACCGGGGCGCCGTTCGTGAGGCAACCCGTTCCAAAGAGGAGGAAAAAGAGGGCCAGAGCCGCTGGGACAGGTTTACGAATGAGGGTCATACCCTCTGGGGTGCAAGCATAGGGCCAAAATGACACTACGCTTCGTAGCGTCAGAACCCAGGGCTACTAGAGCCGAATTTGAAAAAGATTTCCATAGGATGGTACGCTCACCCCAACCGCGGGCAGGGAAGCCGCGGGGGCCGAATGAGGGTGTTTGAGACGATGTCAGCGTCGACGGGCTCGAGACACTGTTCAAAAAATAGACACCCCCTCCTGGCCTCCACGCGTTCCCGGACCCGCACCATGGTCCAACCCACCGGGAGGAACGCGCTTTGAAGAAGACCTTCTTGCTCGACACCAACGTCCTGCTCTTCGATCCCCAAGCGCTCTACAAGTTCGGCGGCAACGAGCTCATCATCCCGATCGTCGTGATCGAGGAGATCGACCGCTTCAAGCGCGACATGAGCGAGAACGGCCGGAACGCCCGCCTGTTTTCGCGCCTGATGGACGATCTTCGCTCGGAGGGAGAGCTCTCCAAAGGAGTGAAGCTTCCCAATGGCGCCGAGGTGCGCGTGGAGCTGGGCCAACTCGACCTGCCCCGCCTCCCGGCCGAGCTTTCAATCGAGAAGGCCGACAATCGCATCCTGGCCGTGGCCCTGGGCCTGAAGCTCGAGAACCCCAAGCGTCCGGTGATCTTCATCACGAAGGACATCAACCTCAGGATCAAGGCCGACGCCCTGGGCATCAAGGCCGAGGACTACCATCCTTCGAACGTGGAGCCCGACCAGCTCTACCAGGGCTGGCTCACGCTGAACGTGCCCGCACACATGGTGGACGAGTTCTACAGCGACAAGCGCCTGCCCGTTTCGCCGAAGCTCTTCAACGGCAACCAGGGCGTGGTGAGCCTCCGTGCTAACGAGTACGTGATTCTTCGCGATGCGACGAACCCGGCGCACACGGCGCTCGGGCGCTACTCCAAGGAGCTCGACTGCGTGGTGCCGATCCTGAAACCCGCCGAGGGGCTCTGGGGCATCTTCCCCAAGAACGCCGAGCAGGCATTCGCGATCGACGCGCTCCTGAACGACGACATCAAGCTCGTGAGCCTCGTGGGGAAGGCCGGTACCGGTAAGACGCTGCTGGCGGTGGCGGCCGGGCTGGCGAAGACGGTGGATGAGGGCGTGTATCAGCGCGTGCTCATCTCGCGGCCAGTGTTCCCGCTCGGCAAGGACATCGGATTCCTGCCCGGCGACATCGAGGAGAAGCTGAATCCCTGGATGCAGCCCATCTACGACAACATCGACTTCCTCTTCGGCGCCTCGGGCTCGAAGGGCCGGCGCGGGGCGGGACGCGGCACCCAGGAGCTCATGAACCAGGGCATGCTCCAGATCGAGCCGCTGACCTATATCCGGGGCCGCTCCATCCCGGGGCAGTACCTGATCGTCGATGAGTCGCAGAACCTCACCCCCCACGAGATCAAGACCATCGTCACCCGTGCGGGCGACGATACGAAGGTCGTGCTCACGGGCGACAGCTTCCAGATCGACAACCCCTACGTGGATTCCGCGAACAACGGGTTGGTGTACCTGGTGGACCGCTTCAAGGCCGAGTCGCTCAGCGCGCACGTCACGCTCACGAAGGGCGAGCGCTCGAAGCTCGCGGAACTCGCTACGAACCTGCTGTGATCGCGGCTCAGTGGGCGTCGCTCTCGTCGAGAGAGGAGCGCGACGCCCCGGCTTTCCCCTTGCGGAGGTAGTCGGCCATTTCGAACTCGAGGTGGCGGCGGTAGGAGCGGGTGAGGATCAGAAGCTCGCGAGTCTCGGCGGTCTTTTCGAGCTCGTGGAAGAGCGTGCGGCCGCGGATCATCATCGAGGGTGTCAGGAAACCGACGCGCGAGCGCTCCTCCTGGAAGCGCACCATCTCCTCGAGGAGCTCCAGCTTGTCCATCGCGAGGAGCCGCGCGTGGTAGGCGGTGTCGTCCTCTTTGGCTTTGCGGATCTCACGGGCTGCTTGCAGCGATACCAGGTGCGCACTCATTGTGACTCCCCTAGAGCAAGGCAGGTGCCAGGGTTTCAGGCCAGCTTCGAGGCCCCCGGGCCGCCTAATGCGAGCTGGCGGCGGCGTCAGATTGCCACCGCTCCCGTTCTTACAGGGGGGCGTTCGCGGCGCAGACACCCCTGGAGGCAGGACTTGCCGGGGGCCCGGGCGCCCCGAAGGATTTCAAGGCGTTGGGGCTCAACCCCCCGCTCTGGGAAGTCGAAGAGTGACATGAGGAGCTGCGAGTCTATGGACAGATTCATTCGTACCTTGGGTTTGGCTCTGGCGCTGGGGCTCGCGGGCACGGCGGCCGCGGAGGTCGTTTTTGTCGCGCCCACGGCGACACAGGAGGACGACGGGGACACGTTCCCCGAATCGCGTTTCGGCTCGCCACCGGAGCAGCCGCTGAGCGGAGGGCGCGCGAACCGCGCGCCCGCGGGCCGCGCGGCGCCGGCCCAGGAGACTTACCGAGCGGTGGAGGAGGATGCGCCTTTTCGTGCGGCGCGCCCGGGCACCGGCGATCGTGACCGCTCTTACGGTGACATCATCCCCGACCGCACGAAGGGCGTGCAGGAAGTGGCGATCATCGCAGGCGACCTGGGTTTCTTCCCGAAGACCGTCTTCGTGACCCGCGATATTCCGGTGCGCATGTACGTCACGGGAGCGGCGCGGAGCTCGCTGTGCATCATGATGGACAGCTTTCATGTCAGGAAGCAGGTCCGCTCGCAGGAGATCCAGGAGATCAGCTTCACGCCGTCCGCCACCGGGAACTTCCGTTTCTACTGTCCGGTGAACGGCATGGAAGGCACGCTCGTGGTGAAGGAGCTTTCGGCCAGCCGTTGAGGCGCGCCGACTGAGAGGAACCCGCGGTGGGCGTATTTGAAGATTCCGTAGCGACCTTCCTGGCGCCCGTCCAGGAGTACCTCAAGGACAACACCGTGTCCGAGGTGCTGGTCAACGGACCGCAAGAGATCTTCATCGAGCGCAAAGGCCTGCTCGAGAAGACCCCTGCCGTCTTCAAGGACGAGCAGGCGCTTCAGGCGGCCATCCGCAACATCGCGCAGTTCGTGGGCCGGCGCGTGGACGAGGAGAACCCGATCCTCGACGCGCGTCTGCCCGACGGAAGCCGGGTCGCCGCGGTGCTGCCTCCCTGCTCACGCAAGGGCTCCACGCTCTCCATCCGGAAATTCCAGGGCGGCGTGCCCTCCTTCGTCGACTACATCAACCGCGGCTCGATCTCGAAGACCGCCGCCCGCTTCCTCGACATCTGCATCTTCCTCGCGAAGAACATCATCATCTCGGGCGGCACCGGCTACGGGAAAACCAAGCTCCTGAACGTGCTGGGCTCCCGTATTCCGGGCACGCAACGTTTGCTCATCATCGAGGACTCCTCCGAGCTGAAGATCCACACCGAGCACGTGGTGTACTTCGAGACCAAACACGCCGACGCCCTGGGCAAAGGCAAGGTCACGATCACGGACCTCATCAAAAGCGCCCTGCGCCTTCGCCCCGACCGCATCGTGGTCGGCGAGGTGCGCGGCGGGGAGGCCATGGACCTCATCAACGCCATGAACACGGGCCACGGCGGCTCGATGGGAACCACGCACGCCAATACGCCCTACGACGCCCTGGTGCGCCTGGAGACCCTGGCCATGATGGGCGACAACAACGTGCCCCCGGCCGCCATCCGCCGCCAGATCTCGGCCGCGATCAACGTCGTGGTGCAGATCAAACGCATGAGCGACGGAACGCGCAAGATCACGAACATCGCCGAGATTCTCCCGGAGATCGACGACGCCGGCCGGTACGTGACGAAAGACATCTTCGTGTTCGTGCAGCGCGGGCGCACGCCCGAGGGCAAGATCGTGGGCGAGTTCATCCCCACGGGCTACATCCCTTCCTTCGCGCGCGAGATCGAGGTGAACCGCATCCCCTTCCCGAAGGAGAATTTCGATCCTCCGGCCTGGTACCTCGACATGAAGAAGAAGGGGCTCATCCCGCACGCGGCTTGATCGGGTCGTGTTCGCAGCGCTGAGAGAGGCCCGCCGACACCAGGTCCTCGGCGGGGCAGGGTCAAAACCCCCAACCTTCCAAAGAGATGGGGCGATTCTCATGTGGGGCAACACGAGATGACGCACTTTGTCTTGATTGATTTAGTATAGTATTACTCCCGGTGGATGGGTCGTCTCCGGTGCCTGACGGGCCTAAAGCGTCACCTGAGCCTGCGCCTGGTCTGGGCGCTCATGTTTTCCGCTTTCGGCGGCGTGCCCGCGCAGGCCGCCGTCTGGGAAAGCGTGAACTCCTGGGACGCGTCCTGGGACGCCCGCTACGTCGAGTGGGTGAAGACGCGCTGGCACAAGAATTTTTTCGTTGAGGCCGGCACGCCCGTCACGGGGCTTCGGATGGACTGCGCCGACACCGTCTACAGCATGCGCATCCTTTTTTCCGCGGAGCACGGGCTCCCCTTCGCGATGAAGGACCCCTCGGGCGGTCCGCGTCCGATCTCGAACGAGATGAGCCGGTTCGATACCGAGCCCGACCTGGGGCTCCGCCTGCGGCGCTTCCTGCAGTTCATCCATGGCACGGGCTCCACGGCCACCCTCCCGAATGACAGCTATCCCGTGGCCGTGAACCGCGAAGCCATCACGCCGGGCGTGCTGATCCTGACCGACAAGAAGAACCACCACTCCTGGACGCTTCAGAACCTCTCGGACACGGGTGTTCCCCACCTGCTCTACTCCTCGCGTCCGGCCGCGACACTCCTCAAGGAGCGCACCGGCTATCCCAGCGAGGGCTTCGTATTCCCGAACGGGTTGCGCCCCGAGCGCCACGCTGGATTCCGCGCCTTCCGCCGCCCCGAGGACATCGGCCGCCCAGTGACTCAGGTTCCGGGCTACAGCGTCGAGCAGTACGGCCTGCCCCGCTCGCGCTGGCGCCGGGAGGTGCAGACCCGCCTTGCGCTCACGAACGAAACCACCGAGGCGCTGCTCTCGCGCACGCTCACGGAGGTCTGCCAAGGCGCGCGTGAACGAGTGGACTCCGTGAATGAGGGCCTGACCTATCTTGCCACGAAGCCCGCCACGAGCTGCCTGAACGCCACGGAGTACGACAACTACTCCACCCCGAACCGAGACGAGCGCATGCGCGACTCATTCCTCGACCTGGGTGTCGCGCTCGAGGAGGCCGAGGTGAGCTCGGTGCCCGTGTCCACGGCCCTGATCGCTCAGGCCCGCGGCGTGATGCGCGCCACCACCGCCTCCTTCTGCTCGATCCCGGTGTCCGCCGAACGCGTGATGACCTTGGGAGAGCTGCGCAGTCGAAGCCTGGGCGGCAGGTTATCCAACAATCCCCATGATCCCCTGGAATACCGGTGGGGCGACCGCACGGGTCATTCAGACCGCGCCCGGCGCTGTCCGGAATTCTGACGCCCTCACCCCCGGCCCCGATTCGGTTAAACTGAGACGAGGAGGGTTGGGGTCATGTCACGCAACCTGGGTTTCGTGCTCTTGGGGACCGCTCTGTGCGCCGCCCTGTCGGGAGCGGCGTTCGCGGGCGAGTGTCCGGCCGGAGTGTTTGATCTGCATGCCCAGACCTGGTCGGCTGCCAGGCGCGAAGTCCTGGGCCCCGAGGACGGCCTGATCCTTTCCGAGGCCTTGAAGAAGCTTCCGGAAGAAATCAGAGAAGCCGATCGCGCGCTCCTCGCGCGCAGAGTGCCAGGGGAAGGGGGTGGGGCCACCGTGTTCCGCCGCAGGATCGAGTCCTGGTTCAATGTCCGCATGGATCAGAGCCGCATCGAACTGGAGTGGGAGCCGAATTCCATGGTTCTGACCCTTCGGCTGAGGGAACACATCTGGGGGGACGCGCCTCCCATGCGCTTGGATTTCGCGCGCATCTTCGGGGCGACGCCTTTCAATCCCGAGGCTGCACAGTCGGCCCTGAGTGATGCCTGGGTGGAGTCGCTCAACGGCGTGGTGGCCAGGCGCGCCGGCTGGAGCACCGGGTTGCCGAGAAACCCTGACTTCATGGCCTTCCTGCTTTCGCGCCCGAACCTTTCCGCGGCCTGCCGATCGGAGTTCGAGAGGATGCCCGGTGCGCAGCCGGTATCCGATGCGGATCGCGCTGAGAGGGATTCTCCTGCGGGCTCGAGTTCCGGCGGGCCGGGAGCGACGGGAAAAAACGCTTCACCCAGCCTCTAGGATCGCCGCGTGAATACCCCGTCGAGAAAGGCCGCCGCGCTCGGATTGCTGGCCCTGCTGATCGCGGGCGCCATGGGCCGGCTGTTCCGCCCTCCGGACCCCGTGGATCCGGCCGGGCCGCCTGAAGCGGGCGGCGCGCCAGCGGGCAACCTGCCTCCCGCCTCCTTCGACGAAGGCGGCGCGCACTCCTCAGCGCCCGCGGAGCCTGCGGAGCCCGGCGCCGCTTCGGGGGCGGCTCGTTCAGACCCGCAGCAGGGCCCGCCTCAGGAAAGGCTGGAGCTCGACCATTCCGGGCGCGATGCCGTGGCCAAGTGCCTGGAGCCTCTGCCCCGCGAGCCCGGGGCGGAGGAGCCTCGCACGCCGGCCGATGTTTTGGCGTGGGTTGAGCGCGCCCAGGCTCGGGCGCAGCGTCCCTTCCAGTGGGAGGAGCGTTCGCGGGTGGTGCATCTGCTGACCTCCGAGGGCGAGAGGCGGCTGCGCATCGCCGAGGAGGACGAGAAGCGCATGCGCCTGCGCTGGTTCGCGGTCGACGCCGAGGGGCTTCCGATCGCGCTCCCAGTCCCAGCGGCCGATGAGTGGAACCCTTCTCAGGCGACCGTGGACCGCTACCTCGCCCGTGGGCGCGTGACGATGGATGAGCGGGAGCGCGCGGGCTTTGGCCGCGAGGGCTCGGGGCCTGGCCTGAACGTGGTCACCCGGAACGGACAGGTTCGCTCCTTCGAGATCTGGATCGAAGGCCGGATGCTGGGCTGCGCGCCCGCGGACGACGCTGGGCGCGCCACCTGCAACTGCGTGGAGAACTGAGCCAGGGCCGCGCCTTTACTTGCGGCGGACCTTCTTCGCGGTTTTTTTCGGCGCCTTTTTCCGGGCTTTTTTCTTGGGCTTGGCGGGGGACTTCTTCCTTGCGGCCTTCTTACTGGGTTTGCCCTTCGGCCGAGGTGAGGGCTTTTTCTTCGCGGCCTTCTTCGCGGGTTTCGCCGCGGGCTTCCTCGGCGCGCCGCTCTTGCCGGCGAGCGCGTTCTCCGAGCCGTCCACCCCCCGAGCCTTCTGCCACTTGTGCCATTCGGACTCAGCCTGGGCGTCCGTGAGCCCCGTGGTGCCGTCGGGCAGGCAGTCGCGGTCCGTGTGGATGCGAGCCACGCTCTTCACTTCCGTCCCCGTGCAGCCTCCGCGCCCGTCATCGCTGTACTGCATCCGCACCGTGGTGCGCTCGAGCACGACGTTCCGGGTGGAGCCGTCGCAGTAGGCGTGGAAGGTGTGGTAGGGAAGCGAGTTCAGGGTTTCGCAGCTGGCGTCGCCGGGTTTCGTGGTCCAGCCGGCGCCGGGGCGCCGGGTGTCGGGAAGCTGTTCGAATCTGGGCATGCTCTCGATGGTGCGGCAGCCCGGCCCGCTTGGGCAAGGCGAAACTTGCCGAAAATGCCCGAGGCCAGCCCATTGTCCGTCGGGTCCACCCCTCCTTATCTTGGCGGATTCCTGCCAATAAATCTCAGACGCCCCTGTCGGCCCCGGCTGCCATCGTCAAGGGAACGGAGGGCAGTGTCCGATGTACCATTCCACGAAAGTTCAAGGGGCCCAGAAGCAAACCACCGAGACGGGCCTGATGACACGGGTCACCGCGTTCGCGGGCCTATGGCTGGCTTTCGGCGCGGTCTCAGCCCAGGCGCAGGAGATCATCATCCCTCCGACGATTTCAGTGGGGCTCGATGTGGACCGAACCGACTATAGTCCCATCATTGCGCTGGGCACCCTGCGTTCGAATGGCCTTGTGGTGGGCCGCGTGGACTGCGGGCTTCCCGGCACGACCACCACCCGTGGCAGGCTTGAGGTGTTCAGCGGGCAGACCGAGGCGATCGGGAGTGGCTTCCACTTCGACGACGCTTCATCCTGCAAGAAGGTCATGACGATGGTGAAGGATTTCCTGGGAATGTACCCGGACCGCCACGTCACCTTCACGCTCAATCCGGTCACTCGTCACGTGGACTCGGTCTTATTCCACCACAGCAGCCCGGTGCCGATGGATGGCGACGAGAAGGCGACGCCCTTCGTTGTGCCTCCGACCGGGATCATCCCCCTGGGGGGTGGCTCCAGCGGTGCTCACTGATGCGGTTTCCTGATTCGCTTCATTCGTTTGCTTGTCAAATCTCCCTGAATGGGAGTGGAGGATTACGTATGTCTTGGAAAGTCTCGTTCATTTCCAGCGTTGCACTGTTGTTCGCTTCCGCCGAGCCCGCTCTCGCGCAGTTTGTCGCGGTGGAAGCGGGGCCCTTCCGGGACCTCACCGTGAACCGCGTGGCTCGAGGCGAGGACGGCAGCCTCTTCCTCTATGAGGGCTATGCTTTTCGCGGGCGGCTGAGCTGCTCGGCGGACGGCGCGGAGGGGCAGGTTCACTACTTCGTGCCTGAGGGCGAGAGTCCTGCCTTCAGGATCGGCATCATGGAAGGCATGAACTGCGGCCAGATCGAGGGGGCCCTCACGCGCTTTCTCGCGGTGGAGCCGGGCGGCCAGGTGGTGTTCACGCTCGATTACCTGCGCGGAAACGTCTTCCTGGTCGATTTCGAGAACGCGAACCTGAAGGTCTCCCAGGCCGACTCCTCCGAGCGCGCCGAGCCCGTGCCGGGAGCTCAGGCCAGGCAGGAGAGTCGTGCCCAAGGGGCCGAGTAACCAGGCGGCGGTTTTGTATTACGCCTCGTGCAGGGCCGCGGTGAGGGATTCGCAGGCGGCCTTGGCGTCGCCGAACACGAGCGCGCAGTTGTCGTAGTAGTAGAGCGCGTTGTCCACGCCGGCGTAGCCCGCCTTGAGCGAGCGTTTCATCAGGAACACCTGCTTGGCCTTGTAGGCGTCGAGGATCGGCATTCCGTAGAGCGGGCTCGACTTGTCGGTCTTCGCGGCGGGGTTCACCACGTCGTTCGCGCCGATGATCAGCACCGCGTCGGTGGAGGCGAAGTCGGGGTTGATCTCCTCGAGCTCCTGCACGACGTCGTAGGGGATCTCGCTCTCCGCCAGGAGCACGTTCATGTGGCCGGGCATGCGGCCGGCCACCGGATGGGTGGCGAACGTCACGTCCACGCCCTTCTCCACGAGCGCCTGCCAGAGTTCCTTCACGGCGTGCTGAGCCTGGGCCACGGCCATGCCGTAGCCGGGAACGATGATCACCTTCGTGGAATTGCCGAGCACGAAGGCGGCATCCTCGACGGCGGCAGACTTCACGCCCTTGCCCGCTGCGGCGGCCATGGGCGAGGCGGCCGAGGCCTCGCCGCCGAAGCCGCCCAGGATCACGCTGAAAAACGAGCGGTTCATGGCCTTGCACATGATGTAGCTCAGGATCGCGCCGCTCGAGCCGACCAGCGCCCCCGTGGTGATGAGCAGGTTGTTCTGGAGCGTGAAGCCCGTGGCCGAGGCCGCCCAGCCGGAGTAGGAGTTCAGCATCGAGACGACGACCGGCATGTCCGCGCCGCCGATCGGGATCACGAGGGTCACACCAAGCACGAAGGCCAGCGCGGTCAGAGCGTAGAAGCTCTCCACCCGGTCGTGCATCACGAAGTCGGCGGTGAAACCGATCATTCCAAGCGCCATGACCAGGTTCAGCAGATGCTGCCCGGGGAAGGTGACGGGGTTAGATCCGAAGCTGCCTTTCAGCTTCCCGAAGGCCACCACCGAGCCCGTGAAGGTGATCGCCCCGATGAAGGATCCAACCGCGAGCTCCGACATCAGCACCCCGTCCATGGCCTCGCCGTGGGCCAGGTGCTTGAAATAGGTGCCGAAGGCCACGAACACGGCGCTCAGGCCCACGAAGCTGTGCAGGGCGGCCACGAGCTCTGGCATGGAAGTCATCTGGATCTTCAGTGCGAGCGGGATCCCGATCACGGCGCCGGCGGCCAGACCCGCGAGGATCCAAGTGTACGACCTCACCTCGGGGTTCAGGAGGGTGGCGCCTATGGCGAGGCCCATTCCCAGCATCGCGAAGCCGTTCCCGCGGAGTGCCGTCTTCGGCGAGGAAAGCCCCTTGAGGCCGAAGATGAAGAAGATCGTCGCGATCAGGTAGACGAGGGCGAACAGGTTGGGGTTGAGCTCGAGGTTCATGGCGCGCGCCTCACTTCTTTCTCTTGAACATGGCCAGGATTCGGTTCGTGACCACGAAGCCACCGAAGATGTTGATGCTGGCGAGGAACACCGCGAAGAAGCCCAGGATCTCGACAAGGGAGGGGCCGGCGGCGCCCTCAACCTGCCCGGCGCCCGCCACCAGGACGCCTCCGACCACCACGATCGCGCTGATGGCGTTCGTCACTGCCATGAGCGGCGTATGGAGCGCGGGCGTTACGCCCCAGATGACGTGGTAGCCCACGAAGCAGCTCAGGATGAAAACGTACAACCCGACCATTTCGGCTGACATCGGCGGATCTCCCCAGGTTTCCCGTTAACTCTTCTTCTGCGCGGCCGGTTTTCCGGACCGCACGGTTCCCTCGTGGGTCACGAGCGCCGCGGCCACGATGTCGTCCTCGAGGTTGTATCTCAGCATGGGCGTCGCGTCCTTCGGGGCCCCTTTGTCCGGCTGCGCGATGAACAGGCCCAGGAGGTTGAACAGGTTCCGCGAGTAGAAGTTGCTGCTCTCGCCCGGCACGAGGGCGGGATAGTTGAGCTCGCCGACCACCGTCACCCCGTGCTTCACGACGATCTTGCCGGGCTCGGTGAGGGGGCAGTTGCCGCCCGAGGGCGCGGCCATGTCGATCACCACGGATCCGGTGCGCATGCCCTTCACGGCTTCTTCCGTGAGAAGTGTGGGCGCCTTGCGCCCCGGCACGTTGGCGGTGGTGATGATCACGTCGAACTTCTTGAGCTTGTCGCTGAGGAGCTGCTGCTGCTTGCGTTTGCCCTCTTCGGAAAGCTCCTTCGCATATCCTCCGCTGCCCGACCCGCTCTCGCCCACGTCGACCTCGATGAACTTCGCGCCCAGGGAGAGAATCTGCTCCTTCACCTCGGGGCGGATGTCGTAGGCCTCGACCGTTGCGCCGAGCCGCTTGGCGCTCGCGATGGCCTGGAGGCCGGCTACCCCCACGCCGAGCACGGCGACCTTGCAGGGCTTCGAGGAGCCCGCCGAGGTCATCATCATCGGGAAGAAGCGGGGAAAGCGGATCGCGGCCTCGAGCACGGCGCGGTAGCCGGCGATGCCCGCCTGGGACGAGAGCACGTCCATCGATTGCGCGCGGGAGGTGCGGGGAATGAGCTCCATGGCCACGGCATTCACGCCCGCGGCGGCGAGCTTCTCGATCAGCACGCCATTCCGGTAGGGCTCGAGCTGCGAAACCAGGAGCGTGCCCTTTTTCAGCCTCGCGATCTCCGAATCGGAGGGGGGCGTGACCTTCAGGACGATGTCGCAGCCCCAGACCTCGGATTCGGGAGCCAGGCGCGCGCCGGCTTCGGCGAAGTCGGCGTCGGAGAGCCCAGCGCGCTCGCCGGCTCCCTTCTCGAGAACGACGTTCAGGCCAAGCTTGACGTACTTTTTTGCGACATCGGGCGTGACGGCCACGCGCGTTTCACCGGGTGCGGATTCCTTCGGGATGCCGATCTTCATGGGCGGTCAATGTCCGTTCATCAACTTGTGGTGGGTGCTTTCACCGGTTAACCCAATCCGTTGGAAAATGACAGGAAAAGTGGTTATATCGGGCATATGTCGAACCCTTCCGAGGGCGGAAAGATCCGCAAGTTGTGGGCACGTGAGATCCTGGATTCCCGCGGCTTTCCCACCGTGGAAGCGGAGGTCTGGATCGAAGACGAGCGAAACCCCGATCGGCTGGTGATGGGGCGCGCCGCGGTGCCTTCCGGAGCATCGACGGGTGAGGGCGAGGCGCTGGAGTTGCGCGACGGAGACGCCAAACGCTACCTGGGCAAGGGCGTGCGCAAGGCGGTGGGCCACGTGCGCGACCAGATCGCGCCCGCGCTCGTGGGCCGGGCTTTCTCGCGTCAGACGCTTCTGGACGATGGGCTCATGGCCCTGGACGGCACCGAGAACAAATCCAAACTGGGTGCGAACGCGATTCTCGCCGTGAGCATGGCCTTCGCGCGCGCGCGGGCGGCCGCAGCCGGGGTCCCACTGTACCGTTCCATCGCCGAGCTGATGGGCAGTCAGGGGCAGACGCTCCCCGTGCCTCTCATGAACGTGGTGAACGGCGGCGCGCACGCCGACAACGGGCTGAACCTCCAGGAGTTCATGCTGGTTCCCCTGAAGTTCGACCGCTTCTCGGAAGCGCTCCGCGCGGGTACCGAAGTGTTCCATCACCTGAAAAAAATCCTGAAGAGCCGCGGGCTCTCCACCGCCGTGGGCGACGAGGGGGGCTTCGCCCCCCGCTTCGAAGGGGCCCAGCCCCACGAGCAGGCGCTGAACGCCCTCACTCAGGCCATCTCCGACGCGGGCTACAAGCCCGGGCGGGACATTTTCCTCGCGCTCGACTGCGCGGCCAGCGAGTTCGCGGAGCGCGCCCCCGGCAGCGAGACCCAGTTCGTCTACAAGTTCGAGGATCGCAGGCTCAGCGCCGGCGAGATGGCGAAGGTCTACGCCCAGTGGGCGGACACCTATCCGATCGTCTCCATCGAGGACGGGCTCGCGGAGCACGACTGGGCCGGCTGGAGGGAGCTCACCGACCTGATGGGCCGGAAGTGCCAGCTCGTCGGCGACGACCTCTTCGTGACCAATCCGAAGTTCCTGCAGAAGGGGATAACGGGGGGCGTGGCCATCTCGATCCTCATCAAGCTCAATCAGATCGGTTCCGTGACGGAGACTCTCGAGACGATGCGATTGGCCGCCCAGAGCTCGTACTCCGCGATCGCCTCCCACAGGAGCGGCGAGACTGAAGACACCTTCATCGCCGATTTGGCCGTAGGCACGGATTGCGGACAGATCAAGACGGGCTCGGCGTCGCGGACCGACCGCATTGCAAAGTACAACCAGCTCCTTAGAATCGAAGAGGAGCTGGGGGAGAAGGCTCGTTATTCGGCCTTCTCAGCCTTCCCCTGGCTGGAAGGACGTTGAAGCTGGACACCGCCACCCGCAGAGCCTATTCCGCCGGGTCCCATCGAGGGCGCGCGGCCCGCAGCCCCTGGCGGGGCCCCTTGTCGCGTCTGGCGGAAAGACTGCGGCTCACCCCCAACCGGCTTTGGGTCCTGATCTTCGCGACCTGGCTGCTCTTTCTCAGCGGAGGGCTTACTGGGCTGACGGGTTCGCCGGGAATGGCGCAGCTCCTGCGCCTTTCCGGTTTCCTCGGGCAGAAGCGCGGCGAGCTCGCTAGGGCCGAGGACAGCCTCCATTCCCTGCAGATTGAGGCCGAGGGCCTGGAGAACAGCTCCGCCGTCCAGGAACGGGCAATCCGTGACGTGCTGGGCTTCGTCGGCGCCGACGAGACGGTCTTCGAGTTTCCAGCGACAGAACCCTGACACCCCTCCCCAGAGCCCCGGATTCCGGTTTACACTCGTCTTTGGGCCCGCCAATGGATCGGCGGGCATCGAATCCGGTTCGCGTCCGTGGAATCTTCAGGGAGGAATGTTTCGAGCATGGGTCGAGGCAAGGTGAAGTGGTTCAACGACGTCAAGGGTTTTGGGTTCATCGAGGCTGAGAATGGGACGGAAGTATTCGTTCACTACTCGGCGATCCGGGGCGACGGCCACCGGACCCTGAGCGAGGGGCAGCCCGTGGAGTTCGACATCTATGAAGGAAAGAAAGGCCCGCAGGCGTTGGATGTTCACCTCTCGGACTGAGCGCGCGCGGGTTTCGCCGGGATCGCACTGCGGAGTGGTCGTCGCGTTGGTCCTTGCGTTGGCCGCCGCTGCGCCCTGCGCCCGAGCCGGCGAGAACCCCGTGTTCGCGTATCCGCACATGCTTCCGTCGCCGTACACGCTCCCCGCGGGCACGCTCATCTACGGCTCCACCTTCGCCGCGGGGCTCACGGATTTCCTCACGGTCAGCACGAACGCCTGGCTCGATTTCAACGAGGTGTTCAACGCCTCGGCGAAAATCTCGCTGGTGGACTATCCGGCCTTCGCCTTCAGCCTGACGGGATCCGCCTACTTCTACAATCTCAACTCGATCGACCCGCGGAATCCGGACGTCTCGGTGACGAGCTGGCAGCCGGGGGCAGTGGCGGCCTTCGGTCTGGGCGAGCGGCTCGCGCTCTTCACGGGCGCCTCCATGGAGATCACCGACGCGACGGGCCTAGCCGATGTTCCCGCGCGCTCGGGCTTCGTATCGGGCGCGAAACTTGGCGTGGATCTGGCGTTCATGTACGGGAACGCCGAGCGCGGGGCCGGCAACGCGCTCGCGGCCGGTGTCAGCTACGACGCCACGTACTCGCTCATCGGTCTAGGTCTCTGCCATCACTGGCCGGGCTTCCAACTCGGCGTGCACGTGTACCCGGGCGCCGAGCAGAACCGTGTGCTGCCGATCCTGGCCGGCGGCGGAAGCGCCAGCTTCTAAAAGGTCGTCGCCTAAAGATGGCGGCCACGGGCGCCCGCGGGTGGTCGCGCGGACGCAACCCGGTGTTGCGTTCAGTTCGATGAAACGGCTTGCCCTGGGTCGAACGCAACTTTCCGTTGCGGTCTGCGGTCGCCCTTCGCATGTCGGGCCGTGATCACGGTCTTGATGTTCCCGCGCACGTTGAAGTCGCCCACGATCTCGATCTCGAAGGGGTCGAGCAGGTCGACGAGGTCGTCCATCACCACGTTCACCACGTCCTCGTGGAACACGCCCTCGTTGCGGTACTTGTTGATGTAGAGCTTCAAGCTCTTGAGCTCCACGCAGTACTGGTCGGGCACGTACTTGATGTGGAGGGTGGCGAAGTCGGGGAAGCCCGACATGGGGCAGATGCAGGTGAACTCCGGGCAGGAGAACTCGATGGTGTAGCGGCGGTGCCGGGTGCGGTTCTCGAAGCGCTCGAGCTGGGCGGCCTTGAGGATGGCGCGGCCGTCCGGGCGCTCGTTGGCGAGGGCCCGGGAGGTGGTGGGGCGGTTCTTCGGCACGGCCCGGGAGGGCACGGTGCGGGCAACGGTTTTGCTGGGTCTTTGGGCCATGGAGGGGCCTATACCGTGCCGCGGCGGAGGGGGGAAGGGGCCCCTTTGGGGTAATCTGGACTTTTTTGTAATGATTGGCTATCTCCTGGGGACTATGACGACTTCACCGGTTTACGTGTCCCTGGAGTTCACGCCCAACCCCAACACCCTGAAGTACTCCGTCAACCGAGTCTTCCTGGAGAAGGGCGCGGCCTTTTTCGAGGGTGCTGAGGCTGTGGCGGGGCGCTCACCTCTGGCGGAGAAGCTCTTCGCCGTGCCGGGGATCTCCGGCGTGATGGTGGGGCGCGACTTCGTGACCGTGACCAAAGCCGACTCGGGCGACTGGGACGTCGTGCATCGCGGGGCCTCCTCCACGATCGAGAGTCACCTCGGTGCCGACCTGCCGGTGCTCGTGGACTGGCAGGACGCGGCTCCGGTGCGCACGGCTGGAGGCGCGGGCGCGGATGGTCCAGTGGAAACCCGCATCCGTGAGATTCTCGACGCCGAGATCCGCCCGGCCGTGGCCCGCGACGGCGGCGACATCACCTTCGAGCGGTTTGACGCCGGCGTCGTTTACTTGCAGCTCAAGGGCGCCTGCGCCGGCTGCCCCAGCTCCACGATGACCCTCAAGGTGGGCATCGAGACCCGCCTGCGCGAGCTGATCCCGGAAGTGAAGGAAGTCGTCTCGGCGTAAAAAGGGGTCGGAGCCTTTTCTGCGTAACGGCGCGTCAGGA
>JADZFF010000143.1 GCA_020850015.1 Bdellovibrionales bacterium
CTCTTCGGCCATGGCGTCGCGGATCCGCTTCGCTGCAACCTCGGTGCGTCGCGTCTCCGTTGCGACCCGGCGCAGGATCGCTGTCAGCCAGGCGCGAACGATGGGGCGGGCTTCGATGCCTTCGGCGATCACGAGACGATCGCGAAGGATGAGACGCGCCGCACGTTCGAGGACGGTTTGCATCGCGTCGTCCACCGCATGCGGCAGCACGCGCTGCTTGACGCGGGCGACCACCATGGGGCGCTCGCTTGCGACGACGGCCCAAAGGGCGGCTTGCCGGGGCGTCACGAGGCACCCCGCTTCGCGCCGCACGTGGGGCACGTGCTCGCATCGGTGGGCGCGCGGTACAGGCTCTCCAAGGGCTTGCCGAGGGCTCGCGCGAGGCGGATCGCGAGGGCGCCCGAGAAGCGCTGGCGCCGCGCCTTGACGGCGCCGATGGTGGTGAGCGGGACGCGCATCGCATCGGCGAGGCATGCCCACGTCCCGAACATCGCCCGGGCGTTCTTGAGGGCTGCGAGCAACCTCGCGCCTTCTTCGGGGGAGAAGAGATCGCTTTGGTAGGGGCGCAGCCGTCCCTTCTTCGGAGGCTTCGGGCCGGCCGGTTTCACGAGTCGGAGGTGCCCGGTCATGGGGACCTCCGCGGGTTGGGGTTGTCAGGGAACGGGGTGGCCCGCGGGCGCACCGCGGCTTTCTTGCCCGCCGGAAGGCGGACGAGTATCGGGGCCATAGATCGGCGCTCCTGTCGTGCAGGGGTGTCGGTTCAGGCCCGGTCGGGTGTTAGCGCACTCGGTCGGGCCGTCTTGTTTCTGGCCGTCGAGTGTATCCCTCCCCGATCGCAGACTGGCCTAATTAGGCCACTTTCGTTCAAAACAGGCCACTACCTGCGCACGCGCCGAGAGCGACTGTACACGCGAGGGGAACCGGCTGTACACACGCCGAGAGCGACTGTACACGCGGGGGGAACCGACTGCGCACGCGGGGGGAGCCCACTGCGCGATCGTCTGTGACACATTGCACGATAATCGTGGCACGCCGGCCACCGCCTCAAGCCCATCGCACCCATCACACCGATCGCTCCATCACACCCATTGCACGCCACTTGGCGCGATCCGGGGCAGCCCCGATGGAGAAATTAGGGAGTGGTGCCGAGCTCGTGGAAATGTTCCCCTGGTCAGTGGATGCGGGCGGCTTGGGGTTTCATCGATTGCGCCGCCACACCCAGACGAGGGTTGCGACGGCTGCCCATGCCACGACAGGTACGAGGGCTTCCTGCGGTGGCGCATCGTACCGCCGAAAGTCGTTGAGCGTCTCGAAAGTGGCGATCAGCGCGACGAGCGAGAACGCAAGAATCAGCTTGATCATGGGCTTGGCTCCAGAGGTGACAGGTCGCTTGAAGAAGAGGCTCAGTACAAGAGCGGCTTCGTCAGCATACTCCAGCGCTCGAGCACCTCGCCAACCTCGCGGGCCCGGGGGACGAGATGGCCAGCGCTCCCGCGCAAGGGGCTTGTGGAACCGGCCGGGGCGTGGTCTCACGGAGGGATGCAGGCGTCTCTCCCGGCCGTCGTTCGCGCGGTGGCGATCCTCACGGCCGGGACGCTCGCGCTGGCTCCTTCGAGCTGCGCCACGACGAACGCGCCCGCGGCCACGTCCGCGCCCGCGGTCGAGATCGCCGTCGCCCCCGAGGACACCGCCGCGCCCGAAGACACCGCCGCGCCCGAGGATACGGCCGCGGAGCCCGCACGGCCCAAGACCGTCTTCCTGGTGAACCAGCCGTTCAAGGACAACCCACAGCTGGTGCTCCGGCGCGTGACGAAGCTACCGAGCAGCACGAAGCTCGACTTCGTGTTCACGAACAAGGGCAACAGCACGGTGACGATCCACGTCGGCCCGATCGGCGACGTGGATGCGTTTTTCGTGGAGCTCCTGGACGGGCGGCGGATCGAGCTCCAGGGCTCCGAGGGGATCGCGATCCTGCCGCAGCGCGACCGCATCGAGCCCGGAGGGAAACGGCAGTTCTCGTTGACCTTCGCCCCGCTCCCCGCCGGCGTGACAAGGTTCCATGTCTTCGAGGGCGAGGCCGCGAAGAGCGGGCCCTCGGGTGAGACGCGCCTCTGGTTCTTTCGTGACGTCAAGCTCCGGTAGAGAGGGCCTCGCGCGGTGGAGGGCTATTCAGGAGGCTTCGACACGCAGGTACGCGCCACGTGGGATTGCCTGGATTCGGGGCCCTTGCGGATCCGGGGCGGGCCGGCCGCAGGCGGGAGCGCGCGAGGCGGCCGGGGTGGCGTGGCGCGCAATCTCCATCCCTGCGGCGGGGTGATTCCTGGTATGTGGGGAGCGCCGCCGGGTGGGGGACTGCCACTCCCCACGGGCGGAGGAACCAGGACGCCCACGAAGAAGACGAGCCCCCATGTCCTTGCTGACCGAGACCGTCACCGACACCGACGGATACGCTTATGTCCAGGCCACCGAGACGCTCGCGCAGATCTGCCTCGTCGCGCCGTGCTCTCCGCTGATGAATTTTCCCGATTACCACACGACGTGGAAGGAGGTCACCATCGATGGTCACTCGGTGGTGATCCAGCTCTGGAAGGGGCAATGCGAGCACTTCATGCTGCTGCCGGGCCAGCCGGGCGGCGTGGGCGGCGAGGTGGGTGTTTATCATCGGATCGCCGGGAAAGCGGCCCCCGCGCGCCTTCCCGTCGAGATTCGGACCTCGGCGCGCGCGCTCCGGAAGCAGGCGACCGCTGTGGATCTGTGGTGGCCTTATCCGGATCTGAACAAGGAGATCGAATTCGAGCTGACCAACCCCAGGACGGGAGACACGTTCTTCAAGGTCGGCCCGAGGGCGGGAGCCGGCAAGTACTGGCTCAGCCACCTGATGACGTTCTCCGGCTACGACGACTACAAGAAGAAGCACGCCCACCCGGACAAGACGACCGACTACCGCATGACCGCGCGGGTGGGCGGCGTCCGGCTCGACTTCTAGCCCGGATTATTCACCGCCTTGTCCGTCCACCGTGATAGCTCGCGTCTTTCCGGCCATCTTCACACCCGCCGTGCTCGGCGTAGCTGGGCCACGCCTGCGCGCGGCGTGCGCGAATCTGGCCGAAAATCCGCTTCGCTCTCACGGCGTCCGTCCTGCGTTGGTGAATAATCCGGGCTAGCGTTCACCACAGCAGGCGTCTCTCCGGCTCGGGGAGCGC
>JADZFF010000144.1 GCA_020850015.1 Bdellovibrionales bacterium
AATCTCCCGCCCCGCCCACTTGGTCCCGATGCTGATTTGGCCGTTCCTGGGCACAGTGACTAATTTTGCTGCGCTAAGTTTGCTCATAAATCCTCCATTGGACCTTCGACTTAAATAATATAGGAATTTAGGAAAATATGTAATTCCTAAATCGAATTAAATATCCCCGTTATTCCCAGCTGTTAGATTAAGAGCCAGCGGCGAGCTAGGGCTACTTCCCTACCTGGGCGCGCGCCGCGCGCACGCAGGATTTCGCCCCGCCCGAACCCTTGCAGGCCACGAGCTCGTCGGCCAGGGCGTCGAGTTCCTGCACGAGCGCGCGGTACCGCGCGGGCGGGTTCGCGCCCAGAGGCGCGTCGGGTTCGTCGCCCGAAACGTAGAGGAGGTTCGTGAGCTGATGGGGGTCGGCGGTGAGGTCGTAGAGCTCCAGGTCCTTCGCGAGCGCCCGCTTCAGGCGCCTGAGCGCGAGCGGCCGGCCGCGCTCGATGCGGGCTCGAAGCAGGCGCCGCTCCTTGCGCAGCCTGCGTTGGAACATCGGGTCCGTGAGCGGCCGCTCCCAGCGCACGTAGAGATACTCGCGGCCCTCGCGCCGGGAACGCACCGCCTGGTAGGTCGGCACGTCCATGAAAAACGCGGGCGCGGCCTTCAGGTGGTACCGAAGGAAATCCTCGATGTATCCCTCGGCGATCGACGGGCCCGAGTACTCCACGAGCGACTGCCGACGCGGGGCGTAGACGCCCTCCCCCCGGAGCAGGGGCGCCAGGTTCTCGCCGTCCATGTCCGCGGGAATGGGCAAGCCCGCCAGACCCAGGAAAGTCGGCGCGTGATCGATATTGAGATGCCACTCGCGCTCCACCACGCCCCGGCGCAGCCCGGTCGAGGCGCCTCCCGCGATGATGAGCGGCACCCGGAGCGACTCCTCATAGGGCGCGCTCTTCTGCACGAGCGCGTGCGCGCCGAGGTTGTAGCCGTTGTCTGAGGTGAACACGAAGATCGTATTGTCCCACTCGTCGTTGGCCTTCAGCCAGGTCACGAGCCCATCCACGAGCTCGTCGCAGGCCATGAGCGAGCCCATGCGGTTGAACCAGTCCACCTCGTTCCAGCCCAGGCGGCCCGAAGGCGCGTCGGGCGGGAGCTCGGCCCCGAAGAAAGAAAGAATCTTCCCGCCGTAGTTCAGGAGGCGCGAGCGTTTGCCCCAGCTCTCACGCAGCCACTGGGGCTTGTCGTTCACGGTGGCGCCGTCGGAGAAGTAATTGGGCCGATTCGTGGGAAAGGTGCCCCAGCCGAAGCGCGCGGCGGCCTCGGCGAGGTGGCGCTTCGCGGGCGGCAAGGGGAAGTGCGGGCAGGTGGGCGTCACGAAGGCGAAGAAGGGGCGCGCGTCGTCGCGGTGTTTGGCGTCGGCCAGGAACTCGAGCGTGCGCGCGGCCACCACGTCGGTGGAGTAATCGACCTCGGAGTCGCCGTGGCGCTTCACCCTGGGGCGGGCGAGCCAGCGCGTTTCACCGGGCCGGGCGCTCGCGGCTTTGCCGTCGCGCCACTGAAGCACATCGTAGTCGTAGCCCTTGTACTTCTTCAGGCGCGGCGAGGTGAGCACCTGCCCGTCCGTCCAGCCGAAGGGCGGAGCGTCGTCGTTGTGGAAGCCGTTGAGGTACTTGCCCGCCATGAGGGTGCGGTAGCCGGCGCGGTAGAGCTCGGCCGCGATGGTGCCGGGCTCGTTGTCGATGAAGTTCTCGTACCCGCCGTTGCGGCCGCCGTTGCCGAGCACGCGCGTATTGTGCCCGTACTTGCCGGAGAGGATCGCGGCGCGCGAGGGGCAGCACTGGGGCGTGGTGATCATGGCGCTCGGGAGCTCGAGGCCCTCGCCCCGAAGCGCCATCGTGCGCGGGAGCACCTGCTCCAGGTAGGGCCGCGTGGCCACGTTGTCGAGGTCGTCCACGAGCACCATCACGATGTTGGGGCGCTGGGCCTGGGCCTGGCTCGTGAGGGCCAATAAAATCAGCAAAATCGAAGACATGGCGGTGTTTACCTTTCCGGATGAAAGGCAAAGGCGGGAACTCGAACCTGCCAAATTCGACCAATTGCGTCAAATCAAATCCGGCCGAGTTGGGGTCGCCCTCGACACAGGCGCGCGGGCGCTCCAGGGCCGCGAGAATCAGAAGAGGCGGGGAATGTGAGCAGACTCGGGGGAATGCGCGCGACATTCGTGGTCTTTTCGTTCGGCGCGGCGCTGATCTCGGCGCTCGGGCCCACGCCCGCGCGCGCCGACCTTGATTGCCTGCGCGCGATCCCAGGCAACCGCGTTTTCGAGTTCGACGGCCCCACCTGGGTGAGCTCGGGGCTCAACCGGGCCGAAACCGTCTGCGACTCCTGCCCCGCGGGCCCGACGGTCACGGCCGCGGCGCGCGCGGCCTGCATGCGCGCCGCCGTCACCGCGGCGGGGGACGACTCTCTCCGCGGACGCTACGCCTCCGAGCTCAGACGCTGGGCGGACTCGAGCCTCCGCGAGTCGTCGCCCTCAGGCCCCGCTCCCACCGCCGCCCAGATCACCGCACGGCTCAACGAGGTCGTGGCCGCCTGCCCACAGATCGGCTGGGACCAGATGATGGCCGGCAACAGCCAGACCTACCACGCCTGGCGCGAGGCCCGGCGCTGCGCCGCCCGCGCGGCTTGCACCAGCGTGGCCGCGGACCGGAGCGCGGCCTGCGAGAGCGGCGCCGCCTCGGCCACGCTCACGCTCGAGACCTTGGCACTGAGCGCCTTTCAGGTGCGCGCGGCCGAAGAGGCGCTCACCGACGGCCACAGCGCGCCCGAGGTGCTCACCTTCGACGAGGAGGAAGAAGGCTCCATCGAGGTCTCTCCTCCGCCGCGCGAGCCCTCCGGGCCGCTCGCCAACCGCACGCGCGGCATCTCACGCGCCAACTTCCTCGGACAGTCCGAGCTCGCCGACGCGCGCACGGGCCAGGTGGAGACCGCCGAGCTCGCCGCCACGCGCGAGCGCATGGGCTGCCCCTCGAACGCCGAGTACTCGCTCCCCGATGGCTCCTCGATCTGCGTGCGCTCGGGCCTGGACGGCATCCCCGATCGCGTGCTCCGCACCATGGACGACGTGAGCGCGGCCGTATCCGAGCTCGTGTACCGCGACCTCGCCGCCTTCGCCGCCGAGCGCGTGTGGCAGAGCTACACCGTGGCGCTGCTCATGGACGAAAACGTCACGGGCGGAGGCTGCGCGAGCCAGGCCGCCGTGCTCCAGAGCGTGCGCCAGCACATCGGCGGCGACGCGTACATGGGCGCGGACCGCAATCCCGACGAAGGCCTGCGCGCGCTCGGCTCCTGCTTCGGCCCGCAGTCCGCGGGCGGCCTGGGCCTGGGCAGCCGCATTCAGGATCTCGCCGCCACCGCGCGAAACGTGCGCTGCCGCCTGCCCGGCGACGCGCGGGCCACCGACGGCGCCTGCGACGCGGAGAGCGAGCGCATGGACGGGGGCGAGGCGCGCAGGCGCCAGCTCGAGGCCTTTCGCAGGCGCGTGAACGACCTCGCCCTGCTGCGCGACCGTCGCGCCGAGTTCCGCCGGGGCGCCTTCCGCGTGGGCGGACGGGCCCTGCGCTGCGGCTCCTACGGCACCAACTGCGGCGCCTTCATCGATTGGATGGAAAGCTGTCGCGGGAACGGGTACCGGCTCGTCTCGGGCTGCATCCCGCCCGATTCCCTCACCGAGGAGATGGCCACGGCCTGGCAGGCCTGGGAAAATCTCGGCGAGACCGAGAACTACATCCTCTCGCGCTACCCCGAGCTCGCCGTGCCGACCGTGGTGGTGGAGGGCAGCTCCGAGCGCCGCGTGCCCGCCTGGGAGGCCACGCACCTTCGCACGGTGGCCCCGCGCGACTCGCACGGGCGCTGCCCCGTGGCCACGCTGGGCGGCGGCTCCGAGCGTCGCTCCTGCGACCATCTCGCCGAGGAATACTTCGACGTCTCCCTGCGCGAGAGTCGCCGCCAGAAGCTCGACCTGATCCTGAACGAGGCCTGCGACGACCCGGCCGAATTCTCCAAGCAGATGCTGCTCACGAACCCCGAGCTCGTGAACGCCTTTCTCGACCAGGCCGACTCGCCCGACATGGGCACTCTTCTCTGCGCGGGCCTCGCCGAAGCGCAGTCCGACTCGCGCGCCGAGGCCTGGATGCGCATGGGAGCCACGGGACTCACGATGGCCGTGGGAATGGCGTCCGCGATCCCCACGGG
>JADZFF010000145.1 GCA_020850015.1 Bdellovibrionales bacterium
CGCTGACCTTCCGAATGGAAGAGCCTCGTGTGTCTGTGATCAAGAGCGCCGCCGGCGAAGTAAATTTCCTGAAGCTGGTGCCCGAGGCACTGCCCCCATCGGAGGGGTCGCCCCCCGTCGCGGGCGCATCTGCTCCCGCGAAACCCGCCGCTCCGGATGCTCCGCTGGAGCTCCCTTCCCTGGTGCTCAAATCCCGACTCGGCGTGGAGCTCCTAAACGCGCGCCTGAGCTACGTCGACCAGTCATCCGGCCTCACGCAGACCGTGCAAGACCTCGACCTCGCGCTTCGGGACATCTCGCTCACGCGCCCCATCGGACTCGAGGCCACGGCCCGCCTCTCCACGAAGATGGGCGCGACTTTCCAGCTCGATGGTCCGGTCCGGCTCGCGGGTACGCTTACGCCCACCTTCCAAGGCGTCGAGTTCGTGCGCGTGGCGGCCGAGCTCAAGGGCGATTTCTCTGACCTTCGCCTTGCTTCCGGCGATCTCTTTCTGAAAAAGCCGGGAGTGCCGGTGGGCTTCGACGCGAAAATAGCCGCTACACCGCAGAGGGTCGACCTCCAGCGTGTCGCGGTGAAATTCCACAACGCCGAAGTGCTGCTTTCCGGATCGGCCGAGCGTCCTGGCACCGGAGAACCCGCCCTGCGTCTGGAGATCGGCTCGAACCCCGTGGCGCTCGCGGCTTGGGCGGAGCTCGTTCCCATGCTCGCGCCCTACGCGCTCGAAGGCTCGGTAAGAGTGAACGCCGCCGTTGAGGGCCCGGCCTCCGCACTGAAGTACCGCGCTACGATCGAGGCCCGCGAGCTGGCCTTCAAGGCGCCCATGGTGCGCCAAAAGCCCAAGGTGCAGGCGAAGATCGAGATCATCACAGACGAGGTGAAGTCATTAGTTGTGAGCTTGCGGGGGCCGGGTGCTCAGGCCTCCCTCACGGGCTCGCTCAAAGGGTTTCTGAGGCCAGAGGTCGCACTGAATCTTCAATCCCAGGGCTTCGACCTCGACCAGTTTCTTGAGCTTCCCCCGCTCAATACCGGCGACGTCGGGAAAAAGGCCGGCGCCGGGGTCGCGCCGGGCGTGAGCGGCCAGCCCGCAGCGAGCGCCGCGGCCACGGGCAGCCGCATACCCGGCCCGGCGTCCGACTACGACGCACTCGTGGAGCCGCTTCGCCAGGTGGCCTACCTCCGCGGTGTGCGGACCCGCACGGAGCTGAGTGTGGAGTACGTGCAGGCTTACGGTGTGCAGATACGAGGGATCAACTCCACCCTTCGCACGGAAGGGTTGAAGGTCCTCCTCGAACGGTTCGGATTTTCGCTGTTCGAAGGCCAGATCCGCACCGAGGCCAGCATGGACTTGGCGCCCGCTCAGCCCACCTATGGGTTTAAGGCCGGAGTTCAGGGCTTCAACGTGAGAAGGGCCGTGGAGTCGCAGCTTCAGCTTTTCAAGAACACGGTATACGGGAAGGTAAACCTCGAGGCCGAGGGCGGCGGTGCCTCGTTCAATCCGATTCGAGCAATTCCGAATCTCGGCATGAAGGGGAACCTCCGGGCAGAAGACGCCGTGTTCGCCACAATCGACGTCTCACGCATGGTGGGCGATGGCTTGAACGAGGGTCTGGCCAAGGCAGCCGACAAGGTGCCAGCCCTCAGAGGCAAGAAGATAAACGCCACGCTCAAGGAAGAGTCGCGCTACGAGTGGATCGCCTCGTCCTTCTCCATGAAGAACGGCGCCTTCGCCGCGCCCGACTTCAAGACCAAGGCAGCCAAGAACCGAGGCATCGACCTTTCGGGCGACACGCGAGTGAATCTCGTCACCGGCAAGCTTTCAGCGAAGTGGAAGGCTATCGACACCTATGGCCTCACTCAGGCCTGCGAACTCGACGTCGAACTTGGCCCAGCCACGATCCGCCACGTGATCTGCAAGGGCAAGGATCCTTTCCAGCTCCCGCTGACCGTCGGAGGCACGCTGGCCGCGCCCGAGTACTCTTATTCCGAAGTGCCTGGCTACCTGGCTGGCGTGGCGGCCGCGAATGCCGCCGGCGCCGGGAAATCAGTGGTTCAGAAAAAGGTTACGCAAGCCGTGACGAAGCAAGTGAAGAAGGCCGCAGGCGAGAAGGCTGGCAAAGGCGCCAAGAAACTTCTCGACCAGTTCAAGAAGAAGAAACTCTTTTAACTCCGGAGAACCGGAAGGAGACCCAGAAATGAAACCATCAAAGTCGTCCCCACTGTTCCGCACGGCTCTGGCCGCGCTCGCCCTCGTCGTCGTGGCAGGTTGCGCCTCTGACAAAGCCAAGAACCTCGCCAAGGAGAGCGCTGCCCGCTACTGGGCCGACAAAGCCTACCCCGGCAAGTCTTACGACGTGCAGGTGGTCGAGGCTGAAGACGCCGGCGACGGCAAATGGCGCGTGAAAGGAATCGTGGACGGAGAAACGCGCGTTGGCGTGTTTAACCCCGAGACCGAGACTTTCTCTGAGGGCTACTATTCGCTCGCGCACGAGCGCAACAAGCGCATCGCGGAGCTTGAGCAGGAAGCCAAGTACTGGAAAGAGAAGCACGACCGCCTCGAGAAAGAGAACTACAAGCTCAAGGTGAAGCTCGGCATCGATGACGAGAAGAAGGACGAAAATAAGCAGTGAGCCTGCGTTCGTCGATCGACCTTGGCACCACTACCTGCCTGATGCTCGTGGCGGACTGGGACGACTCCGCCCGAGCCATCCGGCGCGTGCTCGACGATCAGGCCGAGATCGTGCGGCTGGGGCAAGGGGTCGACACCGCCCGGAGGCTGCACCCGGAGGCGATGGATCGCGCCCTGTGCTGCCTGAGGGGTTACTCCAAGCGCCTGCGTGAGCTGGGGGGCGATCCGAGCGCGACCCGGGCCGTGGCCACAAGCCAAGCCCGCGACGCCGCCAACGGCGCTGAGTTTTTCTCTCGTGTCGAGAAAGAGACGGGATTTCGTTTCGCGGTGATCTCAGGAGAGGAAGAGGCCAACGCCAGCTTCAGGGGCGCGCTCCTCCCGGGCATGACCCCCGAAAGGAGCGCCGTCGTGGACATTGGCGGTGGGAGTACCGAGTTCGTTTCGCTCAGGGGCGGACTCAGTATCGACATGGGCTCCGTTCGTTTCACGGAGCGTTACCTGCGCCGCGACCCGGTTACGGACGCCGAGTTCTGGGCCTGCCGTGATGCCGTCGACACCGCGCTGGAGCTCGCAAAGGGCTGGCGTGAAGGCGCTGGCGCCCATACGGAGCTCGTGGCGGTAGCTGGAACGGCCACGACGCTCGCGGCGATGTTCCTCGGGCAGAAGAGCTTCAACGCCGCCGAGCTCGATCAAGTCACTCTGACTCGGGGTGATCTCCACCGCATGGTGGAAGAGCTGAAGTGGCGCACGGTGGAAGAGCGCGCCGCTCAACCTGGGGTGGCGCGCGCGCGCGCGGACGTGCTGCTCGCGGGAGCGCTCGTGCTCTGGCGCTCGCTCGAAAACCTGGGCTATCCCTCGGTGCGGATCAGCACGCGGGGTTTGAGGTATGGAATCCTGATGGGCGCCTGAGCTGAGCGCTCCAGCGCTTAAGACAGCGCTTCGCGCAGGCTCAGGGCCAGGCGCTGGTCGCGCTGGGCGATGCGCTTCAGCAGCGATTCGCGGAACGCGGGATCGGCGATCTCCAGCATCTCCAGGACCTGCTTGAAGCCGTCCACGCGCATGCCGCCCTGGGCGTCACGGCCTTCGACGATCTGCTCTCCGCCGGCTTGTGGGGCCTGAGCGGGAATCTGCTCTTCAACCTGGGGTCTTCCGGTGCGTCCGTAGGTGCTCACGCTTCTCCTCCTTCTCTGCCACTGATGGTCTTCTCAGTGCGTTTGCTCTGCCGATCCAGCAGCTTGAGCGTGTTCGCCGTCTGCTGCTGGACGTCCTTCACCTTTTCTTCCGACTTCGTGCGGAGCGACTCGAGCTGCGAGTCGTACTTCTCGTTCAGGCGTTTCAACTCGTCTTCGCCGGCCTTCTGCGTGTTCGCCACGCGCGCGGCGTTCTCGCGCTGAATCTCTTCCAGGCGGGCCTCCATGGTCTCGGCCTCCTTGGAGATGCGCACGTCGTAGGCGTGGCGCATGGCCTGAAGCTGCATCTCCTTGTGCTCCTGAAGGCGGCGCAGCTCCTCGTCATGGACCGCGCGCGACTCGCGGATCTCCATCTCGGCCTGGCGCTCCATCTGGTTCTGGTAGTTCCGGATGCGGATCTCGTCGGTTTTGACGTTTTTTAGTGAAGCGCCAGTCGACATGAGACCCCTTTCCTCGTCTCCAATTATGGCGATTCACGACGAGGGGTGCCAATGGGCAGAACCTGCCCTCCGTCGAAAGGTTGACATCGCCACCCGGCTTTACAACAATCAGCACTAGGCCGAAGGAGGCGAACATGGCGGAGTCACTGGTTTTCCTGTCTGGGAAGCGCACCCCCTTCGGAGCGAATGGCGGGAGCCTGCGCGATGTCACCCCTACCGAGCTCGGGGTCACCGCAGCGAAGGCGGCCCTGGAGCAGTCCGGGGTTCCTGCCGCCGACATCGACCACGTCATCGTCGGAAACGTGCTCCACAGCGCCGCCGACTCCATCTACACGCCTCGGCACGTCGGCCTGAAGGTGGGGGTTCCTCTGGAGCGCCCGGCGCTCGGGATCAACCGTCTCTGCGGCTCGGGCTTCCAGGTGGTGGTGGAGGCGTACCAGCAATTCTGCGCGGGCGATTCCCGCGTAGCGCTCGTGGGCGGCGTCGAGAACATGAGCATGAGCCCCTACCTCGCGCGCGGCGCCCGCTGGGGCACGAAGATGGGCTCCATCCAAATGACGGATTCGATGATGGAGAGCCTGCACGACTCCTACCCCAACGCGCCCATGGCCATCACGGCCGAGAACCTCGCCGTAAAGTACGGGATCTCGCGGGCAGAGTCCGACGCGTTCTCGCTGCAGAGCCAGCAGCGCGCGGCCGCGGCCGCCCAGGCCGGAAACTTCAAGAATGAGCTCGCGGTACACGTGATCTCCACCGGCAAGGGCGACCCGGTTCGCGTTGAGAAAGACGAACATCCCCGTCCTCAAACCACTCCCGAGGGTCTTGCGAAGCTCAAGCCGCTCTTCAAGAAGGACGGTGTCGTCACGGCAGGGAACGCCAGCGGCATTGTGGATGGCGCAGCATTTCTGGTGGTGGCCTCCGAGTCCGAATCGAATCGGCGCAAGCTGAAGCCCCTCGGACGCCTCGTGGCCTACGGCGTGTGCGGCTGCGAGCCCTCCATCATGGGCATCGGACCCGCGCCCGCGGCACGCATCGCCCTGAAGAAGGCTGGCCTTACGCTTCAGCAGATGGATCTCGTGGAGTTCAACGAAGCTTTCGCTCCTCAGGTGCTATCCGTCCAGAAGGAGCTCGGTATTGACCCCGCGCTTCTCAACGTCAACGGAGGCGCCATCGCTATCGGTCATCCGCTCGCCGCGAGCGGTGCGCGCATCGTCCAGCACCTGCTCTATGAGCTTCGCCGTCGTGGGAAACGATACGGTCTTGGAGCGGCCTGCATCGGAGGCGGTCAAGGAATCGCACTTATTCTGGAGGCCTTTCATGACTGAGAAATCCGCCGCTCACACCCTGGAGGTCTTGGGGCAAAAGCTCCACGTGCGCTCCGACTCCGACCCCGAGATCGTCGGAGAAGCCGTCCGCATCGCGATGCTCAAGATCAAGGACGCCGAGAAACGCGTTCCGCGGGCCGCCCCCTACCAGGTGGCGCTCGTGGCGCTCTTGGACCTTGCAGAGGACTACGCCCGCGCAAAACGTCGAGCCACCGAGCATCGCCGGAGGCTCGACGAG
Source organism: Bdellovibrionales bacterium (assembly GCA_020850015.1). Lineage (GTDB taxonomy): Bacteria > Bdellovibrionota > UBA1018 > UBA1018 > JADZFF01 > JADZFF01. The sequence goes on from JADZFF010000145.1 coordinate 5,821, forward strand.
CAGGTCACCGACGCTTTGAGCACCCTGGAAGAGGAGCCGCGCGCCTGAGTTCGATCGCATCGGCCAAGGCGGAGCTCCGCGCTAGGATTCGGGCGCGTCGCCGCGGAGTGAGTCCGACAGAGCGATCGATGGCCGAGCAGCTGCTCGCCGATCGCGCCAAGCCCCTCGTCGCCTCGTTGGCGAGGGGCACTCGGATCTGCGCTTACCGATCCTTGGGAGAGGAGATCGGCACGGACGCCGTTTGGAACCTCTGCATCGTCGCGGGCCTGACTCTCCTTTTTCCTCGGGTCACCAGCGAAGCGGAACGCACGCTTGAGTGGGTGGAATGGGCGGGGGCGCGCTCGGTGGAGTCGGCGCCCTGGTACAAGGGGGCGCACGGTGTTTTGGAGCCTTGCGCCTCGTTGCCCGGGGTATCGACGCCGGACGCGAAGGTGCTGTTCATTCCGGGGGTCGCTTTCACAGAGGAAGGTCATCGCTTGGGAATGGGGAAGGGATACTACGACGCCGTGCTTGACCATCGTCAGGAATCCCTCGCTGTCGCGCTGGCCTTCGACTTCCAGTTGGTGCCCGACGTTCCGCTCGAACCATGGGACCGCGGCGTGGACTGGATCCTGACGGAATCCCGGGAAATTCGGGCTTGCCGCCCGAATGCGCTGACCCGAAACTCGTAGGAGGGGGATTTACGCCCGATGCAGCACAAGACGCGCACGGAGCTCTACCGCGACTTCATCCAGTTCGTGCAGCGGGATACGCAGCGCGAACGGACCGCTTTTAAACAGCGCATGATTCAGGTTCTGGTCTGGTGTTTCGTGCTTCCCGCCGTGGCTTCCGCCCTGGTGGCGATATTCCAGAAAGCCGGCGTGTTTCCCATGCGATATCAGCGGTACGGGGATTGGATGATCCTCCTCTTTCCAGTGACCTACGCGGGCTATTTTCTCGTCTTCAAGGGATTTTCCGACAAACCAGCGTTGCTCGCGAAGGGCGCGGGAGGGTTTGCTGGAAATCTGGGTCAGGCGTTGCGTCAATCGGAATGGCGTGACCGGATTGCGGCCGAGCTCGGCCGTGTCGTCCCGGCCAGATTGGAAGACTGGCCTTGGATCGCCGCGAATTTCAGGATGGATCTGAGCGCGCTCAAGGACAGGACCAAGTTCCTCACCGCGCTCGCGGGCGCGGTCTTCTTCCTTATCTTTCAAGGGATCGACCTCCTCGGTCCTGAGCCGGCCCGCATGGTGGATCAGTCTCCCGCGGTGATCTTTAC
>JADZFF010000146.1 GCA_020850015.1 Bdellovibrionales bacterium
GGCTCGCTCGCGCTGGCGCTCGGGGCGGCGTCGGCCGCCGGCGCCGTGGGCCTCACCGTGCACGACCTCAACTCGGCCTACGCGCGCCTGCGCCTGGAGAACGGCCTCCTGCACGGCTGCATCGGCGACTACAACCGCGCGCGCGAGGCAGAGGAGCACCTTGAGGACGCCATGATCCGCGCCGCGATCGACCTCGGCCTGGGCGTGGGGCTTTTTGCGGGCATGACGGCCGTGCAGAAGATCGCCGAGCTCAGGCGGCTTTCGCGCATGATGAGGGGTCTGGACGACGTCGCGCCCACCTGGATGGCCTCCACCGAGGCCGCGGCCGTGGCCTCACGACGCCTGGCGCGGGCCGAACGCGCCGCGATCGCCGAGGAGTACGGGCTCTCGGAGATCCCGGGCCTCACCCGCGCCAACGGCCGCCTCACGCGCGACGGGCGCCGCGCCACCGAACTCATCGACGAGCTTGAGCAGCTCGGCATCTCGCGCTCGCGGCTGCGCGAAGCCTTGAGGAGCTGCACCCGATGAGGCTCCTTCGCGGGCGGCGCGCGGCCGCACGGTCGTTCTCTGGCTTCAACGGCGCGCTCCTCGCCGCCCTCTTCGGCGCGCTTGCGGCGCTCGCGCTCCCGGCGCCGAGGGCGGAGGCCGGCTGCGCCACGCTCGAGGAGATGGCCGAGCGCATCGGCGGCCTGCGCGCGGGCACGCCCCTGCGCGTGCGCTCCGTGCGAGGCAATCCCTACGACGGCGTGGTGGAGGGCACCTTCACCGCCGGCGACGGCCGACGCATCGTGGTCCTGCGCCCGAACGGCGGCGGCGATTCTGTTACGCTTTTCCTGGACCAGCTCGACCCCGCCTCGTTCACGGGCCCCTTCGAGGCCCTGGAGGCGGGCGCCTCCTTCCGGGTCACGAGCCGGAGCGGCAACGTCTACGAGGGCGTCTTCGAGGGCAACCTGCCCGACGGCTCGGGCGGCACGCGCATCGCCTATCGCGACGCCTCGGGACGCCGACTCACGCTCGATCGCGCGCGTCTCGACGAAGGCTCGCTATCCGTGGCGCGCCCCGTGGCGCCGGCCCACGCGGTGCCCGCGGGCTTCGCCGAGGTTCCCTCGGCCACGCTCCCCAACGGCCAGGCCTTCGCGCTCACGGGCGACGCGAGCTTCCTTTCGGCCGAGGTGAACGGGGTCCGCTTCCCCACCCGCGCCACGCGCATCTGGCGCGACGGCTCGGGCGCGCTCCGCGTGGAGGCCGAAATCCTCGACCCCGTCACGGGCCAGGTGGTGAGGCGCGAGCTCACCGCCGCCGAGCTGGGAGGCGCGCGCCTCAGCGGCACCTCGCAGCGTGAGTTCGCGCGCACGACGGCCGCTCGCCGAGCGGGCGCTCCCCCCCCGGCCCGGGCGCCCGACCCGCTTCCGCCCGTTCCGGCCGAACGCCCCGCAACCCCGCCCACCGCCGCGGACCGAGCGCGGCACGTGTCCGAGGCCTTCCCCCCCGGCGCGCCCGCGCACTCACAGTCGGGCACCATGGTCAGCCCCCGCCCCACCCCGCGCGGCGCGCGAGGGAATTTCGTGAGTACACTGGCCGACCGCGAGTACGCCGTGGCCGCCGGCCGGATCTTCGACGACGTGAGCCCCGCCACACTCTCGCCCGGCCGATACACCTACGTCATCACCTCGGACGGACGCATGTCCTTTGGGCTCGTGGACGACGTCTGGGAGTTCGGTTCCAAGCACCTCAACATCGCGAACGGGCGGCCCGTGATCGCCGCCGGTGAGCTACAGGTCACGCCCGGCGGCCGCATGAGTTTCAACCTGGAGAGCGGCACCTTCACCCGGCACCTGATCGCCGGCGGGCGCACCAGTACCACCTCCATGAGCGCGTCGGTGGAAGCCGTGTTCGCCCGCGAAGTGGGATCGAGCAACGTGCAGTACGTGGGCGAGTCGATCTTCCGGGGCCTTCGCGTGCCTTCGGCCGCCGAGCTCGCGCGGCTCTGCGCCTCGGCGCTCTTTCTCCTGCACAACGCCGCCATGTGCAACTGATCCACACCTTGCCCCCCCCTCTTCCCCTGCGGCCGGGGTTCGGTATGCTCTTCAGCACAACCATGGAGGGAATGTCATGATCACTCGCCAGCTCGTTCTGGCCGCGGCCCTCGCCGCAGGCCTGGTTTCCACATCCGCGTCCGCCATGCTCGACGTCTCGAGCTCCTACCCCTCCGGCTACAAGGGCCGGATTTCGGTGAAGTTCAACGAGGCCCAGGACGTGGTGGGATTTCAGTTCACCGACACCCAGGGGTCGGACCTCAACTACACGCCCGACCAAATGCGTCGGGGGGTGGTGCTGCTCCATGCGATGAATAAAGACATCATCCGCATGGTGAGCCCCCAATTCGACACCCAAGAAGGTGGAACCATTCACCTGGTGTTCCTCAGAAATTTCTTCGGGTCGGATTACCGCAAGGTTGACGTAGACTTTGTGCGCGGCGTCAACTGGGAGGTCTGGACCAACGACGTCGCGGGCAAGGAAACCTTCGACGGCCTTCACGTCCAGGTGAAGAACAGCATGGGAGTGCCCTCGAGCGTCAATCGGGTGCACCTGCGGCGTCAGGGGACGATCGTGCGAGATCTCGATCCGATGCAACTTCCGCAGGCACCGGCTTCACTCCTGAGGTGGATGGGCCTGATTCGCTAGCTTTTCAGACAGATTAACTCAGGAAAGCCCCGCTGCGGCTCCGCCCGGCGGGGCTTTTTTCGTTGAATCAGGTCTTCAAAAGGAGCAACTTCGGGCTCCAGATTTTCGTGGGATTTCACGATGGTAACTAAAGAACCCCCACGAATAAGGAGCGCGGCCCCGTCCGGCCCCCCCACCCATGTTGAACAAAGACTACCTTCAGCGCCTCGGCTACCTCGACCCCTCCAACGCAAGCTACATCGACGAGCTGTACGAGCGTTACCTCGCCGACCCGGAGTCCGTGGACCCGACCTGGCGCTACTTCTTCGACGGCGTGGGGTTGGGCGAAAGGCCGATCGCGAACGGGCACGCGGCTGCGGATTCGTCATTGGAACCCTCGGCGATCCGCACCAAACGCGACTTGGGCGACGAGTCGAAGGTGGCGGAGCTCATCACGCTTTATCGATCGCGCGGCTGGTTGCTCACGCATCTGGATCCCCTCGGCACGGCGCCCGAGTCGCATCCCATGCTCGAGCTGAAGAATTTCGGACTCAACGAGGCGCACCTCGATCGAACTTTCGCCGCAGGGGACTTGCTCGGAATGCCGCCGAGCTCGCTCCGGGACATCATCGCTCGCCTGCGCGAGATCTACTGCCGCACGCTGGGTGTGCAATACGCCCACATCCAGGACGCCGAGGTCCGCGACTGGATCCAGCAGAAGCTCGAGCCCGCACAGTCGCGCGAGGCGCTGAGCGCCGAAACCCGGAAGAACATCCTCAACCACCTCACCCACGCGGAAGGGTTTGAGCGCTTCCTTCACACGCGTTTCGTGGCGCAGAAGCGATTCTCGCTCGAGGGCGGCGAGGCGCTCATCCCGGCGCTCGACCGCATGATCCGCATCGGCGCGGAGCTGGGGATCGAGCAGATCGTCGTGGGCATGGCGCACCGGGGCCGCCTGAACGTGCTCACCAACATCTTCGACAAGAAACCCGAGTACATCTTCACCGAGTTCGCCGGCGAGTATCAAACCGACGAGACGATGGGCGAAGGCGACGTGAAGTACCACGGCGGATACTCGGCTGACGTCACCACGACTCGCGGAAAGACCGTGCACCTCTCGCTGGCCTACAATCCGAGCCACCTGGAATTCGTCGACGCCGTGGCCTGCGGGGCCGCGCGCGGAAAGCAGCGCTACATGGGCGACACCGAACGGGCGCGCGTGGCTCCGATCCTGATCCACGGCGACGCCGCCTTCGCCGGCCAGGGCGTGGTCTACGAAACCCTGAACCTCTCGCAGGTGGAGGGCTACACCGTGGGCGGCACCATCCACGTGGTGATCAACAATCAGGTGGGCTTCACCACCGACGCGAAGGACGCGCGCTCCACCACTCACTGCACGGACCTCGCGCTCATGCTCGAGGTGCCGATCTTCCACGTGAACGGCGACGACGTGGAGGCGGTGTATTTCGTCTCCAGGCTGGCGGTGGAGTACCGGCAGCGTTTCAAGAAGGACGTGTTCATCAACCTGGTCTGCTACCGCAAGTACGGACACAACGAAGGCGATGAGCCCGCCTTCACTCAGCCCGTCATCTACGCGAAGATCAAGACTCATCCCTCGCCACGAGAAATCTACGCCGCGAAGCTGGCCCGCGAAGGCGTGGCTTCCGAGGCCGAATGCCAGGCCCTTGTGGACGCCCACACGTCCGAGATGCAGGCCGCCCTCGATCGCACCCGCGCCGAGAAACCCCGGCCATTTGCATCGGCCTACCAGAGCATCTGGAAGAAGTTCCGGCGCGCCACCGAGGCCGACCTCTTCGAGCCCGTGAACACCGCCGTCGACGAGTCGAAGCTGCGCGCTCTCTCCGCGAAGCTCAATACGATGCCGGCCGGCTTCAACGCCCACCCGAAGCTCGAGCGAATGCTGAAGCAGCGCCAGGAAGCGGTCGACGCCGGCGAGGGGCTGGACTGGGGCAATGCCGAGACACTGGCCTACGCCTCGTTGCTCACCGAGGGCCACATCGTGCGCCTTTCCGGGCAGGACGTGCAGCGCGGAACTTTCAACCACCGCCATTCGGTCCTGCACGATCCCGTGAGCGGCGCGGAGCACACGCCCCTGAACCATTTAGAAACCAGCCAGTCGCTATTTCTGGCCTACAACAGCACGCTTTCCGAGACCGGCGTGTTGGGCTTCGAGTACGGCTGGTCGCTCGCCGACCCGGACGCGCTCGTGATCTGGGAAGCCCAGTTCGGCGACTTCGCGAACGGCGCGCAGGTGATCATCGACCAGTTCATCTCGTCGGGCGAGAGCAAGTGGCAGCGCGCGAGCGGAATCGTACTGCTTCTGCCCCACGGCTACGAGGGCCAGGGGCCGGAGCACTCCAGCTGCCGCGTGGAGCGCTTCCTTCAGCTCTGCGGAAAGCAGAATATGACGGTCTGCAACCTCTCCTCCCCGGCGCAGGTCTTCCACGCGCTGAGGCGGCAGCTGAAGCGCAGCTTCCGAAAACCTCTCGTGATCGCCACGCCCAAGAGCCTGCTCAGGCATCCCAAGGCGGTCTCGAGCCTGGCCGACCTCTCCAAAGGGAGCTTCCAGGAGGTGATCGACGACGCGTCCTTCGACGGCAAGGACCGGTCGCAAGTCAGCAAGGTGCTCCTGTGCACGGGCAAGGTGTATTACGACCTCCTGGCCGAGCGCGAGGCGCGCGGACTCGACTCCGTCGCCATCGTGCGGCTGGAGCAGATCTATCCCTGGCCCGCCACGGTCCTCGCCAAGGTGCTGGGCTCCTACGGCAAGGCCAAGGACATCGTCTGGGTGCAGGAAGAGCCTCTCAACATGGGCGCCTGGAGTTTCATTTTCAATACCTGGGCCGGTGGGTATGATGACTTCCAAACCCAGGTCGGTGGACGCCCGATCCGCTACGTGGGCCGCGGACGCGCCGCGGCGCCCGCCGTCGGATCGGCCAAGGTCCACGCCAAGGAACAAAAAGAGATCATCGAAGCGGCGCTGAAGCCGTGACGATCGTCGGATCCTGAAGAGAGAGCCATGAAACACAACGTCGTCGCCCCCACCGTCGGAGAGTCCATCACCGAAGTCAGCATCCTGAAATGGGCCAAGGGCAACGGCGACGCCGTGAAACAGGGCGAGCTCATCCTCGAGATCGAGTCGGACAAGGCCACCGTGGAAGTGGTGGCCGAGACCAACGGTGCCCTGAACATCCTCAAGCAGGTGGGCGAGACGATTCCGGTGGGAACCGTGGTGGGCGTGATCGACGACGCCGTCCAGGGCAAGGCGGCCACCGGAGCCGTCGCCGCCGGCGCACCGAAACCCGCGCCTGCTTCGGCTCAACGGCCTGCGGCAGTCGCCGTGGCCGGCATGGGCCCGGCGGCACGCAAGATGGCGGCCGAAACCGGGGCCGACCTCTCCCGGGTGAGCGGCACGGGCAAGGACGGCCGCATCACCAAGGGCGATCTGATGGGCGCTCCGGCCGCCCACTCGGCGCCGGCCCCGACGGCTTCACCGAAACTCCAAGACCAGCCCGGCGACCGCCGCGAGCCGATGAAGTCGATCCGCAAGCGCATCGCCGAGCGCTTGCTCGAGGCCCAGTCCAACGCGGCGATCCTCACCACCTTCAACGAAGTGAACATGAAGCCGGTGATGGACGTCCGGAACAAACACAAGGACGCCTTCAAAGCCAAACACGGCGTACCCCTGAGTTTCATGAGCTTTTTCACGCGCGCGAGCGTCGAGGCGATGAAACAGGTTCCCGAGGTGAACGCCTTCATCGATGGCGGCGACGTCGTGTATCACGACTACGTGAACATGGGCGTGGCCGTGGGCACCGACCGCGGCCTGGTGGTGCCGGTGCTCCGGAACGCGCACCAGATGAGCTTCGTGGAGATCGAGAAGGGCATCGGAGAGCTGGCGCTGAAGGCTCGCAACGGCAAGCTCGGCATCGCCGACATGAACGGCGGCACCTTCACCATCTCCAACGGCGGCGTGTACGGGTCCATGATGTCCACGCCGATCCTGAACCCGCCGCAGAGCGGGATCCTTGGCATGCACAACATCGTGGAACGCCCCATGGCCGTGAACGGCCAGGTCGTGATCCTGCCCATGATGTACCTGGCTCTGAGCTACGATCACCGCCTCATCGACGGCAAGGGCGCGGTGACCTTCCTCGTGCTCCTGAAGCAGATGCTCGAGGCGCCCGAAAAACTGAAGCTGGATTTCATCTGACATGAGCACTGAATCGTTCGACGTCGTTATCATCGGGAGCGGGCCCGGGGGCTACGTGGCCGCCATCCGCGCCGCGCAGCTCGGCCTCACCGTGGCCTGCGTGGAAAAGCGCAAAACGCTCGGAGGCACCTGTCTCAACATCGGGTGCATCCCCTCCAAGGCGCTCCTGGACACCACCCATCACGTGGCTTACGCCCGCGAGAAGTTCGCGAAGCAGGGCATTCTCGTCGATAACGTCCGCGTCGATCACGAAGCGATGATGAAGCGCAAGGACGCCATCGTGCGTCAGCTTACGAACGGGATTGCCGGCCTCTTCAAGAAAAACAAGATCACCCACCTCGAAGGCCACGGCCGCTTCGTATCGGCTGCGGCCGGGGCGATCGTCGTGGAGATAGACGGACCCGCGGGCAAGAAGCAGGTCACGGGCCGCAACGCGATCATCGCCACGGGGAGCGACCCGGTGGAGCTCCCCTTCCTGAAGTTCGACGGTGAGCGCGTGGTGGACTCCACGGGCGCCCTTTCGTTCGCGGCGGCTCCGAAGCACCTCGCCGTGATCGGCGGCGGCGTGATCGGGCTCGAGCTCGGCTCGGTCTGGGCCCGCCTGGGCTCGAAAGTCACCGTGGTGGAGTTCGCCGATCGCCTGGTACCCGCCATGGACGCGCAGATCGCCAAGGAGTTCCAGAAGATCCTGGGCAAACAGGGGCTCGAGTTCCGCTTGGCGACGAAGTGCAACGCCGCCAAGGTGTCGAGCGGCGGCGTCACGCTCGAGCTTGAAGACAAAACCACGAGCCAGAAGTCCGCGCTCGAATGCGACCGCGTGTTGGTCTCGGTTGGTCGGCGCCCCTTCACCGACGGTCTCTCGCTGGAGAAGGCCGGCGTCGTGAAGGACGAGAAGGGCCGCGTAGCCATCGATACCCACTACCGCACCAACGTGCCCGGGATCTGGGCTATCGGCGACGTGGTCGTGGGCCCGATGCTCGCGCACAAGGCCGAAGACGAGGGCATCGCCTGCGCCGAGCTCATCGCCGGGCAGGCCGGGCACGTGAACTACGACGCCATCCCCTCCGTGGTCTACACCGCTCCCGAGCTCGCCTCCGTGGGCAAGACAGAGGAGGAGCTCAAGGCGGCAGGAGTGGAGTACGTCGTGGGCACCTTTCCGATGATGGTGAACGCACGGGCGAAGGCCATGGAAGACACCGACGGACTCGTGAAAGTGCTGGCAGACGCGCGCACCGACCGCCTGTTGGGCTGCCACATCCTGGGGCCACATGCGGGCGACCTGATTCATGAGGCCGCGGCCGTGATCGAGTTCGGCGGAAGTGCCGAGGACATGGCCCGCATGTGCCACGCGCACCCCACGCTTTCCGAGGTGGTTCGCGAGGCCGCCCTCGACGCCGGAAAACGCAAGATCCACCTTTAGATGTCTTCCGACGGCGATCTCATCAACCCGGCCGATTTCAGGTCCCTCGCCTTCGAGGTTTCGCTGCACAACGACACCACGAACACGGCCCTTCAGGAGGGCAAGCGCGTGTACGGGAAGAAGAGATCCGACCGCTCTGACGAGGATCTCTCGATCCGGGTGCTCGAGCTGGCCCCGACAGGAATGGTGCTCGAGGTCCCGCAGAGCTCCTGCTCGCGTGGGCACCGGATCCAGATCAAGCTTTCGACGCTGAACGCGCCGGAGCGCATCGAGATCGAAGCTTTAGCGCAGGTCGAGCAGTGGGAACGAATGGAGAACGGCAAGGAGCGCATCGAGGTGCGCTTCCTGAGGCATGATTCCAAGCTCTGGTCCGACCTGCTGGCGGTATTCAGCGCGCGCCAACAGGAGATCCTTGATTTCTTTCACGCGGTGAAGGGCGACTGAGCGATGGCTACGCCAGCGGAACGCGCCGCCAAGACCTTCCAGTCCTTCATCGAGGGGAAGAAGGTGCTCATCGCCGACCCTGGGGCGGCCGCGCGCGCGGGGCTCGCGAAGGCCCTGAACGAGCTCGGGGTGAAAATGCACCAGATCCAGCTCGCCAAGAGCTACGACGAGGCTTCGCGGCTGATCCACGAGCACAAGCCTCACCTGGTGCTCGCCGAGTTCGAGCTCGGCAAGAGCAGCGGGCTCAACCTGCTTCAGGAGCAGAGAAGCCAACACGCCGACGCGGTGAAGTCGCTCTTCGTTCTCGTCACCTCGAACACCTCGCAGAGCGCAGTGGCACAGGCGGCCGAAGAGGACGTCGACACCTTCGTGCTGAAACCCTATACGCTCGAGGTGCTGCGTTCGGCGATCCTTAGCGCCGCCGTGGCGAAGCTCCAACCCAGTGAGTACTCGCGCGCGATCGAGGAGGGCAAGCGGCTCCTTTTCGACGGAAAACCCAAAGAAGCGATGGAGCTCTTCGAGAAAGCGAGAAAGCTCGACTCGAAGCCCGCGCTCGCGTTTTTCTATCATGGACAGGCCCAGCTCATGCAGAAGTCGCTCGACGGCGCCGAGGGCGATTACCAACAGGGCCTGAATCACAACAAGATCCACTACAAGTGCATGGTGGGACTGTACGAGCTGTTGATGGAGAAGCGCTCCTTCGTGGAAGCCTACGACGTCGTTAAGCGGATCTCGCGCTATTTCCCTGCGAACCCGAAGCGCATGACCCAGGTGCTTCGGCTCGCGGTCATGACGAAGAGCTACGAGGACGTGGAGCGGTACTACCAGGTGTTCACGGGGCTCGACCGCCGCGACGAGGAGCTCATCAAGTACATCTGCGCGGCCCTCGTGGTCTGCGGGAAACATTACCTCCAGACTGGCTTCCAGAGCCGGGCGCTGTCGCTTTTCGAGAAGGCGGCCACCACCGGGATTGGGCGCGCCAACCTCCTGCGCGAGGTCATCGGCGCTCTGCTCGCGTATGAGCTCAAGAAGGAGGCGGGGGAATTCCTCGCCAAGTTCCCTCCCGAGATCAGGGGCGGCGCGGACTACCTGGCCATGGAGTACGCGATCATCGACGCCGACGCCGACGCCGCGCATGCGGTCGATCGCGGCAGGAAGATCCTGGCCAAGGACATCCACGACCCGCTCGTCTACCAGATCCTCATCCACCGATCGCGCCAGGCCGGGGTGGACGAAAACGCCGACCAGCTCGCCGCTGAAGCCGGCAGACGCTGGCCAGACCAGGCCGCGAGCTTCAGCTCCGGCTCGCACCCCCTCCAGAAGGCCCGGAAATAGGCCTCTCCTGACCTTCGCCGCTAACTCAGCGGAATTCTTATTGAATAAAATATTTCTATTTCTTAATTTTATTAACTACAATTAACAATAAGAACGGAGCAGTTTTATGAGACGCACCTCCTCTCTTTCTCTCTGCTGGTCGCCCGCCGTAGCGCTGGGACTCAGCCTCTTGCTGAGCGGCTGCTACAAAGAGGGGGCGGCGCCCCCGACTTCCGATGTCGGTTCCGCCGCGGAACCGAAGGCGCCCGGGAAGCCCGCCACGAAGCAAGCCGCCGCCCCCGTGGCGGAATTGGCGGCCGCGCCCGCCCGTCCGCCTGAGCCCAAAGACGAGTGCTTCACCCTCACCTTCAAACACCAGGACCTCGCCGCCCACCGCGACGGCGAAGCCTGCCTGCACCACCCCAACCTGATGGAGATCCCGGCCGAGCGCCTGAACCGCAAGTCGGTCTGCGTGCGCGTGAACGGCACGCCCGTGAAGCACGCCGTGGACCGCAAGCACGCTGGGCGCGTGCTCATCGGCGCGGTGGCGGGCCCCCAGAGCGAGATCAGCGTGCGCTACTGCACGGGCAAGCTGACCTGCAAGGAAGACTGCTCCGTGCCGAAGGACGAGTTCCTGAGCGCCATCGGGGGCGCCGCGGACGGTGGCTCAGGCTTCGCCGAGGGCCAGGGCGCGCAGGACGACGCCGCGCTCGAGAAGGAGCTTCGCGCCCTGAACGACGCCTCGGGCGGCGGCTCCGACAAACAGGCATTCAGCGGCTGGCTCAAGCAGGGCAAGCCCTCGGGCGCCTGCGGCACCAAAGAGGTCGCGGCGAGCCGCTAAGGCAGGCCGTTCAGAGGCTCGGAGGATAGCGTGAAAGCTCTCAACCTACAGCAGATCGGAACGGTGGCGGCGGCTCTTGCGCTCGCCGGCTGCACGGGGCAGATCCCGGGCTCGTTCCGTTTTCTCCAGCAGGTGGAGACCTTCAAGACCACGCAGCAGGTGAACACGAAGGTGGACCTGCTCTGGGTGGTAGACAACTCCGCATCGATGGACGTGTCTCAGGAGAAACTCCGCCTGGGCTTCGAGTCCTTCTCCACGCGCTACATGAAGCCCACCTGGGATATCCGCCTCGCCGTGATCACCACTGACACCTACATGGCCGACCCCGTGTTCGACACCTACCGCAACACGGTGATCACGAGCCCCAACACCGTGGGCGCCACCTCGGCCTACATCTCGAGCCGCCTGGGTACCTGGGTGAATCCCGCCTGGAACCCCACGCTCGTGAACCTCGGCACGGGCGCCTTCGACTCCGGCATCCGCTTCGGCGAGCTCGTGCCGCTCTGGGGCCCCAACTACGCGCGCCTGCTCCCCGGCATCCACGACGGCCCCATCACGGCCCTCTGTGTGGAACTCATGCCCTACTTCATGCGCGGCGTGACCGACTGCCGCCTGCGCGACGACCCGGCGCCAGCCCACACCGGCGTGGATCGCTGCCTCAACCCTGACACGGGTGGCGGCGAGACCAGCGTCACTCAGTGCGTGAACACCGTGCAGAACGACACCGTGCGCTCGGGCAAAGCCATTCTGAACACCAAACCTCCGGTGGGTACGCCCGCGAACGCCGCCTGGACCCAGCAGCTCGTGGACGACGCCATCGTGAACCTCACCACGGGAAGCGCAGGCCAGGGCTCCGAGCGTGGCCTTGCCTCGGTACTGCGGCTCATCCAGGACAACGAGGGTACGGCCACGGCCTTCTTCCGCGACGGCTCGATCCGCGCGCTCGTGTTCGTGGCCGACGAGGACGACCAGACCATGAATCCGCCCGCCTCGATTCCCGGTGGCTGGACTCCCCTCACCGACTACGGCTGCGATCAAGCGGGTCTCCTGGCATTGAATGCCGCGGGCACGATCACGGGCGTGAACGGCTACTGCTGCACCACTCCGGGAAACAACTGCCGCTACGGGGCGGTGTCGACCTCCTGCCCTTCGAAGACCACGGAGGGCTACACCTATACGCCGGGCCTTTGCCCGAACCCCGCGCTTCTGCGCCCCGTGAGCGAGATCAAGGCCGAGCTCGACAGCTTCATGAGCGGGCTCGATGGCGGAGGCGCTGCGGCCCCGAACTACTTCGTGGCGAGCATCGTGCCCACGCGCGCGACGACCATTCAGAACCTTCAGGCCGCGCGGACCGCGATGGACGCGACCCTGGGTCAGATCCGCACGCACGCCGTGGAGGAAGGCACGCGCTATCTGGAGCTCGGCGCGCTCGTCGGAAACGGCTCTCTGTCGCTCGACATCGGCGAGCCCGATTACGACCCCGTGCTCCGCCAGATCGGCGACGCGATCGTGCAGAAAACCGGGACCTTCACGCTCGATCGGCCTCCGACGGAGGAGGAAGAGATGATCGTGACGGTGATCCACGCCGATGGCTCGCGCGACGTGGTGGATCCGACGCTTTACGAGATCAATGGGAACCAGCTGGTGGTGACGGACGTGGACTTCATCCTGACGCTCGCCGACACCGACAGCATGGAAATCAACTATCAGCCGGCGACGGCATTCTGAAACGGAAGGGGACCGATATGGATTTCCTGAACTTCGTAAAAGACAACCTGGGGCACACGGCACCGCTGATTCTTTCAGCGGCCTTGGCTGTGGCCATCATCGTGGAGCGCGCGCGCACGCTCTTCGTGACCTACCCCATGAAAAACGCCCAGGCCTTCTTCGACCGCGTCCGCGAGCTGGTGCTGGCCGGCAACACGGCGTCCGCCATCGCGCTTTGCGACGAGAACGGCGACAAGCCGCTCGCGAAGGTCGTGAAGACCGCGCTGCTCCGCGCCCACCAGCCGGAGCCCGTGATCGAGAACGGCCTGGAGCTCACCTTGAGCGAGCTCATGCACTCCATCCAGAAGCGCACGAGCTTCCTCGCCACAATCGCAAACGTCGCCACCCTGCTCGGCCTCTTCGGCACCATCCTGGGCCTGATCCATTCCTTCCAGGCCGTCGGCCACGCGGACGCCCAGCAGAAAAGCGCGCTCCTGGCGGCAGGTATCTCCACCTCGATGAACGCCACGATGTTCGGGCTGGGAGTGGCCATCCCCTGCATGGTGGCCTTCAGCCTGCTCGTGAACCGTGCGAACTCGCTTAACTCGGAGCTGGAGCGGGGAAGCGTACGCATCCTGGATATCCTGAAGCAGCGCTTCTACGCGGGCGTGATCGAGCCCGTACAGAACGGCCATGACCACGCCGAGTCCGAGAAGTCGAACGTCACCCCTATCCGCAAAGCGGCCTAAGGAAAGGAGCACACCGTGTCCATAGGACCCATTGAAGGCGGACAGGACGTGGACCTCAACCTGGCCCCGATCATCGACGCGTTCACCGTGCTGATCGCGTTCATGCTCGTCTCGGCCTCCTTCCTGGCCATCGGCGTGCTCGACGCGGGCGTGGCCGCGGGCGGAAAGGCCGGAGACAAGGCGAAGCCGCCCGCGGTGACGATCCGCGTGCACCTGGAAGAGGGCCGGAATATCCGACTCGAGACCACGGGCCAGCTCTCGCTCAAGCTCACCCTGAAGCCGGAGGGCGAGGCCTGGAACCAGGGTGGCCTGCAGGCCGAGCTCGCGAAGCTCAAGAGCCGGTTCCCCGACGTGAAAGCCGCGATCCTGAGCGCCGACGACTCGGTGGCTTACGAGGACGTGGTGAGCCAGATGGGCGCGCTCCGGAAGACCTACCCGGGCGTGCTCTTGGGAGGGTTCTGAGATGATGCGCCGTTTTGGAAAGAAAAAGCGGAAACATGGCAACGCGGCGAGCGGCGACGTCTCGCTCAACATCACCGCCATGGCCGACATCTTCACGATCATCCTGGTGTTCCTCCTGAAGAGCTACTCCTCGGGCGCGGTCGCGGTGTCGCCCAGTGCGGGCACTACACTCCCAAGCGCGGAGGCGATGGCGCCCGAGTTCGAGTCGCTTAAGGTCGAGGTGAACGAGAAGTCGATTCTCGTGGAGAATCAGCCGGTGGCCGCCCTGAGCGCGCACAAATTCGCGGGGGCCGATCTCGACGAAAAGCGTGTATCGAAAAGCCTGAACGCCGCGCTCGCCAAGGAGCGCAAGCGCCAGAACATGATCGCGGGCGCCAACAAGGACGTGAAGGTCGACTCCAAGATCATGGTGATCGCCGACCGCAAGACCCCCTATCAAACCCTGAAGACGGTGCTAGCCTCGGCGGCCGTCAACGGATTCACCGACTTCAAACTCGTGGTGGTACAGAACGAATGAACCGCTCACTCTCCGCTCTTGGATCCGCATGGTTGGCAGCCGCGGTGGCGCTCGCCCCGTGGAACCCGGTGCTCGCGGGTGAGGCCCGCGACCGGCAGGTGGATCAGGTGGCCCTGAGCTCCCAGACAAAGGCCATCGCGCTCCTGGATCGCCTGCTCGTGAAACACCGCGGCTCCGAGCAGGAGCCGGTATTCCTTGCGCGTCTCGCCGACCTGCACTCCCAGAGCGCCGCCATCGAGTTCCGTCTTGCGCACGCGCGCTCCAAGAGCGGTAAACCCGACCTCGCGCGCAATCGCGCCGCTCTGGAACGGGCGATCGCGGCGCTGGACCGCCTCGTCGGCAAGTTCCCCCATTATCCCGAGCTGCATCAGGCCTACTTCCTTCGCGGGAAGTCCTTCGCCGAGCTCGAGCATAAAGCTAACGCGCGCCGCGACTACCTGGTCGTTTCACGCAAGTACTCCGACAGCCAGGAGGCCGTGCCCGCGAACATGGCCCTGGCCGAGTACGCCGTGGACGAGAACCGGCACGCCGAAGCGATCGGGTTCCTGGAGCAGGTGGAGAGGCGCCCGGAGAGCCCCCACTACCCCTTCGCGCTCTACAAGCTGGCCTGGTCGCACTACAACCTTCAGCACGTCGCCGCTTCGCTCGGCTACCTGGAGCGCCAGATCTCGTGGTACCGGAAGCTGGAGTCCGCCCGGGGGCGGCTCGACTCCTCCGAGGTCGCGATCCTCGAGACCGCTCTCGCCGACACGGCCACCTTCTACTTTGAAGGCACCCAGCAGGAGCGCTCGAAGTACGGCATGGAGAGCGCCTTCGCCTACTTCCGCGGGCTCGAAAAAGGCCCCGTGCTGGGCCGGATGCTCACGCGCTACGCGAAGCTGCTGCGCTCCCGCCAGGACGAGATCGGACTTCGCCGCTTCAAGGATCTCTGCCTCGAGGGCGAGCCCGCGCGCCCGGAGTCGCTCGAGGTCGCCGTCATCCTCTACGAGCACCTGCTCAACACCCGCGACTACAAAGCCCTTCCCTCCGTGGCCCAGGACTTCGTCCGCGCTCACGAGGGCATGGGCCCGGAGCTCGCCACCCACGAAACCCACGTTCGCGCCGAGAAGCTGCTGCTCGACACGGCTTCGCAGCTCGAGAAGCTCGCGCTCAGGAACAAGGGCATCAAAGGATCGGAGTTTCTCAGCGAGTCGCTCGTGGCGGTCTACGGCTCCTTCCTGGGCATGGTGCCCGGCCTCGACCCGCGCGTGTACGGGGTGCACTACAACCTGGCCGAGACCCTCTTCGCCCTGGATCGCTACGAGGAGGCCACCGGCCACTACCGCTGGATCGTGGAGCGGGCGGCCGAGGGCAAGGAGCAGCTCGCCGCCCTCAAACGAGCGGGCCTGACCGAGCGCACGGCGAGCCTGCGCGCCCTGGGCGCCCGGTACCAGCGCCTGCGCGGCGAGGGCGTGATTCCCGAGAAGCTCCAGGCCCGGTCCACGAAGGCCGCCTCCGTGCGCGAACCTTCCCCTCTTCTTGCCGAGTGGCTGGGCTGGCTGGAGACCCACCTCCGAAGCTACGGCTTCCACGACGAGTCTCTCGAAGGTTTCGAGCTTGATGCCGCGCGCTCGCAGTACGCCCTCGGCGACTTCGAGAGCGCGATACCGCGCCTGCTCACGGCCGCGCGCGAGCGCCCCGCCTCCAAGCGCGCGGTGCCCTCGGCGACACTGGTGCTCGATACGCGCATCGCCGACGAGGACTGGGCGACCCTTTACTCCGACACCGGGTCCTTGAGCGGCGTGAAGGGCCTCGCCCAGGGCGAGTTCGGGAAGCGCCTCGCCGCCCTTTCGGCCGACGCCCACTTCAAGATCACCGAGAGGCTCTTCGCCGCGGCGGAGCATGACGAGGTACCCTCGCGCGCCGAGGAGTGCATGCGCCTCTTCCATCCGGGCGAGCGCGCCGCCGACTGCGCGCTCATGGGCGCAAAGTCGCTCGTTACCCTGGGCCGCTTCTGGCCCGCCGAACAGCTCTTTTCGCGCCTCATCCGGGATCATGCCGAGCGCGCCCATGCGCCTGAGGCGCTCCTGATCCGCAGCGGCCTCCGCGAACGTCGGCACGCCCTGGGCGAGGCCGCCGAGGATATCCGAAGCCATCTGGCGCTCTCAGCAAAGGCCAAGGTCGAGGTGAAATCGGCCGACGAGCTGCGCCGCCGCGCGCTCTATCTGTCCTGGACCGCTCATGACCTGGCGGGGCACGAGACTCTGCTCAGCTCGCCCGTGATCTGCACGCCGGCCCTGGCGAAAGACTGCGCCCGGCACCGGGCGCTCGCTCAGCTGGACCGCGCGCTGGCGCGTGGCAATTCAGCGAAGTTTACGGAGAAGGAACTCAAGACCTGGATCGACGCCTCGTACCAGGGTCCCGCCGAGCTTCGCGCGCTTTGGGGCGTGGCCGCTCTTGAGGGCGGATCCTCGCTCGGCTTCCGCGATCAGATGCTCGCCGTACGCGCGGCAGCGAAGAACTGGTCGAAGCTCGAGCCCGGAGAGCGGCTCACGGCCCTACCTCGCGTGGGCCGCTCGGTGCCCGCGGCTTTCCGGCTGGGACGCGAGCAGATTCGCCGTTACGCGAAGCTACAGGCCAATCCGGCTTCCATTCAGCGTCGCCTCGGACTCGTGAAAGAGATGGAAGACACGGCCGGCGCCGCCGTGAAAGGCCTGGCCTTCGCCGACGTTCAGGTGGGAGTGCTGGCCGAGGTGGCCGAGGTGTACCAGGATATGGCCGACGAGCTTCACGCCGTGCCCGTGCCGAAGAACCTCCCGGAGGCCGAAGCCACCGCCTTCAAGTCCACGCTTGAGGAGGCCGCTTTACCCTTCGAGGACAAAGCCAACGACATCCGCACCCAGGCCTTCGAGATCGCCGGGGCCCGCGGTGTTACCGGCCCTGCGCTCGACTCTGTGGCTCGAGGATTCTTCAAGGCAAACCCCTCGCAGGCCCAGGCCCTTGCGCAGAGCCTTCGCCTGCAGCCCTTGAGGCCCGACGCGATGGAAGGCCTCCTCGACACCCTCGCCCCTCACCAAAGCTGGGAATCGCTCGGTAAGATGAAACTCGAGATTGCTGCGGACGCCGCAGACCCCTCCGATCCGGCCCGCCTCTCAGCGCGCTGGATCCAGGCGGTGCGCGACGGCCGCTGGCGAGAGGCCGGACGCGTCTCGCAGCTCCTGCGCTCGGTGCCCGAGGGCCGCGCCCGCCCCGAGCCCGTGGTGCTCGAGGCCTATCTGCTCGCCGCGTCGGGCCTCGAGACCGACGCGCTCGACCTGCTCGTGGAAGAGAAGAGCCGCTTCGGCTCCGTGCAGGTCACCAGTATCTATACCGTGGCGCTTTCGCGAGCGGTGCGCGCCTACTCGCGCGACGCCTCCCGGAAATGGGTCGACCGCGTTCGCTCGCAGGAACCCAGCGGCAGGCTCTCCATCGTGCTGAGCGCGCGCGAGCCCGCACTGGCCGGGGCGCTCGCCGTGCTTTGGTCCGGCTACCCTCTCGACCCCGTGGACCTGCGCGCCCTGCTCACCACGGCGCGCGGCACGAGCTCCTCGGAAGGGGCATCCTGGGTGCGCGCCCGCCTGCGCGAGCTCGGTCAGTCGCCCATCCCGGCCGTTGCCCAGGCGTCGGGCGTGGCCACGGGCCGCTGAGCCCCTACCCTTCCCCCACTGTCACTGCTCCCGCACTGACGTAGTCAAATGTGACCTTTGAAACGCACATCGAGGTCCGAGTTGCGGCCGTTTCGAGTTTGCCTGCGTTTTCGTACCCATGAGGGGAATCGACCCGCCGAACCCCAGGTCCTCGAGATCCGGGGGGCTACCTCGCTGTCTGACCTCAAATTTCGACACGCCCCTCAATCCGGGAGCTGGACCTCGATGTGCGTTTCAAAGGTCACATTTGACTACGTCAGTGAGCGAAGAGCCCGAGGTCTCTCCCCCCTTAGGGGTAGACAGACCCACAGAGCATGGCTAGCCGGGTCGGGCCCCTTTATGCAGGTTAAAAAGTGTTTTAAGTTGAATAGTTATAAACTATTTGCTTTTCTTAGCTTTATTAATAATAATTAACCTAAGAGATTCGGGGGTCGCCATGAGCAAGCCAAAGGTACGTAAATCGCCCGCCCCAAGAGCAGCATCCACCGGAGACGTGTCGCCGCTGATGATTGCCGTGGGGCTCCTGCGCTCCGGGGCTGCGGGCCTCTCTCTGCTCTTTTTGGCGCTACTGGCGGGCGCCGCCTTCACCCTAGCCTCCTGGGTGCTCACGCCCCGCACGGCTCTGGCCGAGGGCGCCGGAGCGGCCGGATCGCGCGGAAAAGTCATCGACTTCGAAGATGCCCTTGTCGAAGGCGTAAACAAGAAGCCCTACGACTCGCTCTCGAGCCTCAGCGAAAGGAGTCGCCGCAAGAAGGCGCATCTCTACCAGAAGCGCCCCTCGTTCGCGGCCGAGCAGGACGAAAGCAGCCGTGAAACCCGGTGGATCCAATGAGCTCACCGTCCACCGGGCTCAGCCGGGCGCGCTCCGCCCACCGGGCCCGTAGTGGCGCCTCGGCCTCGACGAAGTCGACGGCTCAGCTGCCGCATGCTCACCTTCAAGAGCCGCAACACGAGACGCTTCTCGTCGTGGTCCGTGGACGCCGCGCCGCCGATCCCCCCCAGACCCTGCTCTGGGATACGGCGCGCCCGCAGCCCCTCGGACACCCCTTTCAGTGGGTTCTCGAACGCGTGGCCGACGGCGTTCGCGCACGCGACGTCAGCGCGGCCCTAGGCGTGGTGAACTCCAGCCAGCCCGTGCTGATCAGCGGGAGCGAGCTCCGCGCTCGGAAGAACCACGTCCTGAAAGCGGCCTCGGGCCGCGAGCTACGAGTGATGATCGCGCTTCCCGAAGCCCCGCGCCCCGCCTACGCCGAGGCTGTCACCGGCAAGCGCCAGGGCGACCGCAACCGTGTGCGCGCCTTCCTTTGCCGGGGAAGCTGGATCGTGTCCGGCGATGAGGTCACCGGGGCCTGGACGGCCCGCCGCCAGGATACCGAGATCTTCCAGCTCGTGGCTGACGAAACCGCTCGCCTCAGCTCACGTATGGCACTCCGGTGGGAGCGCGGCGAAAAGAGCGGGTCGCTCGCGGCAGGAGAGACGTTGAGCTTCCCCCTCGCCGAACTATCGGACTTTTCGGTGAGCGCCGGCGCTGACACCTGGCGATTCGCCGTGACGATCGCCGTGGACCTCCCCGTCTCGCCCGCCGGGTCGGACGCCGCAGAGGCACGCGAGCTCGAAAGCTTCAAGCGCACCTTAAAGGGCTCGGGCATCGGAGCCCTGCTGTTTATCGCGCTTTGTTTCCTCTGGCCCACGCCCGAAGTCCCTGAAGAAGAGGTGATCCCCGAGGAATACGCGAAGATTCTCATGCAGCCGGCCGCGCCGGCCTCCGCCGCCCAGGAGATGGCCGCCGATCCAGCCACGCGCGCCGAGGACACCGCCGTCACCCAGGCCCTGAAGAGCGAGGCCGTACAAACGGCCATATCGGGCCTCCTGAAAAGCGGCATGACCCAACTTCTGGCTCAGAGCGCCTTCAGCGCCGCGAACACCGCGGGCGCGCGCAGCCTCTTCGAAGCCACGCGCGCGCCAGGCGCGGTTGATCTAAAGGCCCAGGCCGCGGGACATGACGCCGTGAAAGTGGCCGCCGTGGGCGGAGCCCAGGGGGGGTACGCCAAGGGTGCCGCGGGCGCGGTCTCTGGACAGGGCACGGGCACGATCTCGCTCGACATGGAGGGCTCTCAGGTCGAGGAGGGCCTCTCGAAGGATGAGGTTGGCAAAGTCATCCACGCGCACATGAACGAGGTGCGCTACTGCTACGACACCGCTCTGATTCGGAGCCCGGACGTCGAAGGCAAACTCGTCGTGAACTTCGCCATCGGAAAGGAAGGGTCCGTGACCCGCTCTGCGGTGCAAAGCTCCACCGCGGGCGATCCCCGCCTCGACGACTGCATCCTCCGCCGCCTGGGCCGCTGGAAATTTCCTCAGCCGAAAGGCGGCGTGACAGTGGCCGTCTCCTACCCATTCATCTTCAAGACCTTGGGGAGGTGAACCGTATGAACTCCTCCGGAATCATCGTCAGCCTCCGGTTCCTCGCTCTGGCGTTGGGCGCGCTTCTCTCGGTCGGCGCGACTCAAGCGCGCGCCGAGGACGTGGACGCAGTTGAGGTGGACTCCATCAAGGAGAAGTACTGGACCCGCGGCGACCAGAGCGAAATCGGCGTCGTTCAGAATCGCCTTTACACCAAGAGCGGCAAGGCCGAGATCGGGATTTTCGGAAACTTCCTCATCAGCGATCCCTTCCTCAACACCAACTCCGTGGGCCTGGCACTCGGCTGGCACTTCAATGAGACCTTCGGGGCAAGCCTCTACGGCTGGAAGAGTTTCGTATCGAACTCGTCGGCCCTCGACACCTTCGAGGAATTCTCGGGCGCCACGGCCAATACCAACCTCTCGAGCGGCTTCGTAGGCGCCGAGGGTACCGCGAGCCTGATGTACGGCAAGCTCAGCGTGCTCGGGAGCAGCATCGTGCACTACGACATGCACCTTGCCCTGGGCCTGGGCGTGGCCATGACGGAGTCGGGCAGCTTTCTCGCGCCAACCCTCGGCATCGGCCAGCGCTTTTACGTGTCGAAGTCGGCCTCCATCCGCTTCGACTACCGCATGATCTACTACCGCGAAACCATCATCGAGAAGGTGGTGCCGACAAAACTCGGCGAAGAGCGCGGATCGCGCGGCAACTTCACCAACGCCGTGAGCCTCGGCGTGGACTTCATGGTGGACTTCTAAGGAGGCATGCAGATGAGCCGAGGCACCTCCCTACTCATCGCCCTCACCCTCCTGGCCTCGATCGGCACGGTGGCGCGGGCCGCGCTCGGCGCCGCCGACGCGCCTCTTCGCGCTGGCGTGGCCTGGGGCGCCTGCACGCCCGCCGAGCGCTGGGAGTTCGGCCGCGAGCTCCGGGCAGAATGGTCCGAAGCCTACGGATCCTTCCTCAAGGGCGGCCTGAGTCCGCTCCGTGGCTTCGCCGAGGCACTCGCACTGCGCGGACTCCCGGGAACTCCCGCCGAAAAGGCCTTTTCTGAATTCTGGATCGCGCGAGCGCTCCAGCAGGGCGGGCTCCTCCACCTGGCCCATGGAGGCTTCATGGCGCTCGCGCTCAAGAACCCCGCCGAGACCGACCCAGGCGTGCAACTGGCCGCGCTCGACTGCGCCGCCACGCTCACGCACCGCTATCCATCCCTGGAGCTCGACCCGCGTCTCATCGACCGGCTGCCCTTCCTGGCGAAACGCGCACCGCTCGCCTCGGTCGTCCCCGTGGTCCATCGCGCGGCGGTTCTGCTCGCCGTGCAGGAGCTCTCGCGCACCGAGCCGCAGCAGATCCGCCTCCAGGTCCTCTCACAAGCGCTCGAGGGCGCGGGCCCCCACGAGGACCTGATCCTCGGCCTGGCCGCCGCGCGGGCGCGCCGGCACGTCGACGCCATCGAGCGGCTCTCTCGTTTCACGAGTGGGAAGACAACGCCCCAGTTCCTGGGGAAGTTCCGCGACCTCGCGCACCTCACCCGGGGGCGAGCCCACTACGCCATGGGTTCCTATGCCTCCGCGGCCCGCGCCTACCAGCAGGTCAGCAAGAGCTCGAACGACCTGAAGTCCGCCCTCAACGAGCTTTCCTGGGCGCAGCTCCAGGGCGACGACCTCGGCGGATCCATTGGCACCGCGATCAACCTGCAAACCGGTTTTCTCCGCCGCACCTTCGCGCCCGAGGCCCCCATGGTGATGGCGATGGCGCTGAACGAGCTCTGCCAGTTCCCCGAGAGCATTCGCTCCATCAACACCTATCGTTCGCGCTACCTGAGCTCCTACCAGTGGCTTCGGGCGCACAGGAAAGAAACGGACTACCACTCGCTCGCGATCCGCTTCATGAAGCGCGATGCCTCCGTCGGCGTGCCCGAACCCGTGGCGAGCGAGTGGATCCGATCGCCGCTCTTCATCGCGCGTCAGGACGGAGTGAATCTTCTTTACAAGGAAAAGCAGGCTCAGGAGGCGCTCACGCAGGCCGCGGCGACCGAGCAGAGCCGCATGGCCTCCGAGCTCCTGAACCGCACGAAAGACCTCAAAGCCCGCTATCTCAAGGCGCGCATCCGCCTGAAGCCCGGTCAGGAGATCCCGGGCAGCCTTAACCTGGAGCTCGCGGCGCTGCTTCGCGAAGTCACGCACTATCGCCGCCTGAAACGCGCGGCGCCCGTCTGGAAGGACGTGCTCGCCGCTCAGAACCGCCGCGCCCCCGACCTGCGGGGCCGCCTAGTGGCCCAGATCGACGCCGACCTGGAGCGCATGAGCCGACGCATGCTGCGCACGCTGGAAGACGTGGCCGAGACCACGGAGCTCATCGAGGTGGAGATTTTCAACGGAGCGAGCCAGGATCTCATCTGGCAGAACGCGCACCCGGACTACCAGGCCGTGGCTAAGGAGATCCAGAAACGCGCGACCCGCGCCGCCGCCGATCGCTCCCTGAACTGGGGCACGGTGCAGACCGGCCTCGACTCCGAGGGCGAGGTCTGGGAGGACGAACTCGGCTCCTTCAACGCCAACATGCTCGACAACTGCTCCAGCAAGGAAAAGTATCTGGCCCTGCGCCGCGCGCAGCTCTCGGCACTGGAAAACTGAAACCGGAGAACGACCATGGCCCCGAAAAACCCCAACCCAAGCTCCAGTCCCGACGAGATCTTTCTCGCGCGCGGCGGGCGCGTGCACGGACCCTTCACCGGCGCAGACGTTGAGCGCATGCACGCCTCGGGCGAGATGCAGAAGTACTCCTGGATGTGGGATGGGGGCCGAGAGCTCTGGAAGCCACTCGATCCGCCGCCCCCGCCCCTCGAGAAGGATGGCACCGTAGGCAAGCCCTCGCGCCGCAAGGGCGAGGACGCGGGCGTGCTCCCCGGCTACGAGGCCCTCTGCCATGATCAGCGCACCGCGATCTCGGCCGTGCTCGAATCCGTCACCGAGACGGTCTGCGAGCTGCGCGTGCCCACGGGCGGCGGCGACACCCCGCCCTTCTCGCTCGGCTCGGCGGTGACCCTCAACTTGCTTCACCCGGACACCGGGCACTCTCTCAACGTCGCCGCGCTTCTGCAGCGAGCCCTGCGCCAGCCCGACGGCTCCTGGACCTACCAGCTCCGCTGGAAGGAGTGCCCGCGCTTCGCCGCGGCCTGACCTCAGCGCCAAGAAGCTGACATCGACTCACAACGGAAACCGTCGAATCCGATAAGCGGGTGATGGGATACGTGCGTCTCAGCCTAGCGCTCACGGCCCTGCTGGCCATCGCCCCCGGGGTCCGCGCGCTGGATCCCATCGAGGATTCCCTCGAGCTGCGCCGAAGCGGGCAGAGCGTGGCGAAGCTCGCGCTCTCGGACATCCGCGGCAAGGTCGAGCCCACCGCCGTGGTCGTGAGCGATCCATTCGAGGGCGAGGAGGCGGCCTACTTGGCCTTCCGCTTCAACATCATCCTCACCTTGTTCTTCGGCAATGGCTGGCAGCAGTGGGACGAGTTGCTTTTCACCTCCACCGACGGCGCGCAGGCGCTCGTGCCCGTGGACCAGTTCATCAAACACACCGCCCAGCTCGCCTTCGCCGAGCCGGACGGGAAGGAATTCTCGCTCGACGACAAGCTCACCGGCAGAGGCCGGCAGGCGCTTGAGCCCTACTACCTCGTCTGGGACAACCTTCAGGACATCGAGATGGCCGAAAAGGGAGCCGATGGTTGGGTGATGCGCGTGAAATCGGTGGAGATCATCCGCTTCGACGAGCGGTTCCCGAACACCGCCCCCCCGAAGGAGGCCAGCAAGATCGTGAGGGACGGCTTCGTCGCCTTCCGCAAACACTGCATGAGCTGTCACCGGGTGAACGGCGAAGGCGGCGAGGACGGCGTGGAGCTGAACTACCCCATGAGCGTCACGGAATACCTGAAGGAGGACTACCTCTCGAAGTGGATCCTCGCGCCCCAGGATCTCCGCCTGGAAACCAAGATGGCGGGGATCTCCAAGGACCTCCGCGACCGGGATCTCGTGGCCGACGACATCATCGCTTACCTGAAGGCCATGGCCTCCGAGAAACGCGACCCCAAGGACGCCGCCCGGGGCTTTTCGGGCCTCGTTCCGAAGACCGTTCCGAAACGAATCGCGCCTCAGGTGACGGACGCGGTGAAGGTCAGCAAAAAGAAGAAACCCTCTCGGAAGAAGAAGAAGGGGCGCCGCTGAGTCAGGCCATCAGCCGCGTGATCCCACGCGCTTCGCCCGGGGCGAACAACGACTCGTCGCTTCCGATCCTCGACAGGCGCCACTTGCGGAAGAGCCCGAGCTCCCTCCGCATGGCATCCAGGAATCCGGAGGGAACGTCCGTGCCGCGCTCGTTTCGAGCGATCCCGAGCAGGGTCCAGGCCGCGGCCTGAAGCCGCTCCGAGGAGATCCGCGAGGCCGCCACCTCCCAGTCCGACGCCTCCAGCATCGACGCGATGAAGTGGGCGTCGTTCACCCAGACGGGCGAATCCAGCGCCCGCTCGCGCACGGCGAACCGCAGATGATCGACCAGGGCGTCCGCCGCGGAAAGCGCCCGCAGCTCCCCGGAAAAACCGCGGAACGCGCCGGAAACCGAGCGGTCCCACTCGGCACCGCCCCCCGCGCCGGAAAGCTTCACCGCGGGAGCTCCCGCTTCGCGGCTGAGCCCGCCCTCCGCATGCATGCGGTATCCGCCCAGGCCCAGCGCGCGCTTGGCGTCGAAGTGGCGGTCAGCCGGAATGCGGAATCGCAGGAGGTCGACCCCCCGAAAAGCGGGGTCCGGATAGAATCTCAGCGCGAGGGCGAGCCCGCCCTCCAGGATCACGGGAACCTCCGCGGCCACGAGCACCGCCGAGGCGCGCTCGGCTTCGACCCTCGCCTCCCGGAAGAGGCGCGCCTGCCTGTCCCGCTCGGCCCGCATCACCAGGCGCGCGGCATGCGGCACTTCATCCAGCCAGGGCGCGAGCTCCACTGCGCGCGCAAAAGGCACCAGCGCGTGGACCGAGGCCGCGAACTCCAGCGCGCGTACCCAGGCCTCGGGGGCCAGGAGCTCTTCGGGGAGGACGTTCTGGCCGCCCTTCTGGGCCACCTGATTCAACACGAATTTGGATACGAGGTCGGACATCGGCGGCCAGCATAGCAGGATTCAGCGGTCTTTTTGATGCCCGCCGCGTCGTCGCCTTCCCCGAGGCCCCCCGCTCCGGTATAGGCTCGGATCAGAATGAAGAAACGCCTCTGGAGAACGGGGTGAACGCTTTGAAGCCGACGCCGACCGTCCGATGCACTTCCTGACCGTGCGCGGAGCGGGTTACCGCTTTCAACGCTGAAGCCTCAGCGATCCCATCGGGAAAAGAGGCTCCTCAGAACGAGAACGAGACACCCGTCCCAAAAAAGAACCCGCTGAGATCGATCGTCACGGGCACAACCTCGTCCGCGGTGTTCTCGAACAGGTCGCTGCCGTTCCCCGAGGTGGAGGGCTCGAGCTTTTTCGTGGTCAGGTCGCGGTAACCGGCCTCGACCGAGAGGTACAGGTTCCCACCGAGGCGCAACCCGAAATCCGCCTTGAACATGCCCACGAAGGGGATGCTCTGCAGGATGGTCTCGTTCGGCTCCGCGAGGCTCGACGCCGTGGCCGAGACCTCGGTGTTGAGCGCGATGCCGCCCAACGCGGAGATGTGAAACTCCGCCTTTCGGCTCGACGCCAGCTCCGCGCCGACGCCGATCATCACGGGCAAACTGAAGACATCGAATTGATACACGCGCTTGTTCTTGTCGTCGCGTCCCACCGTGGACTTCACGATGGCCTCGATCCTGACGTCCATCGACACCTTGCGCGTGAGCAGGAAGTGGAGCTCGCCGCCGAAGTAGGGGCCGTTCGACAGCTCATTGAACCCGGTGACCTCGCCGAAGTCGGCCATGTTGAAGAGCGTCAGGCCTCCGAAGGCCCGGAGGCGGAAGGCCTTGCGCCCGCGCTTCTCCGTGTTCTCCGCGGCCATGAAGGGACGCGGGGCCGGATCGGCCGGCGCGGGCATCTCGCCTTCGCCTCCGCTGAAGCCGCCTCCGTACAGCGCGAGGTTCTCGCCCGCAACCCAGCCCACCTCGCCGGTGGGCGTGCGCACCTTGTAGTAACCCTGGGTGGGCAGGTTAC
>JADZFF010000147.1 GCA_020850015.1 Bdellovibrionales bacterium
CGGCCGCGGGGGGGGATCTTAACCGGCGCTCTTTTGGCCGCTCTGCTGATCCCAGGCAGGGTCGGAGCCAATCCATCGGGTGAAGGCGTGCAACCCTACATCGATCTCCTGAAAGAGGAGCAGCTCGCCCCCCTCGAGCCGAGCAAAGGGGGTACGCAGCCGTTCATTGATGCCATTCGCAGGAAAGGGAACCCCGGCGAGGGTGTTGACAGTACGGGCTACTCCGAGGCGATCCGTGAAGATCTTCAAGAGAAGGAAGCCGGCGAGGAGCGGCCCTCAGGGAGCTATTCCGAACGGCTTCGCCGCGGCATGGGGCCCGGCAGAGCTCAGACGGGCGCGATCGACGCGGTTCTGGCTGGGAAATCGGATCTGACGATGAAGCGTGATCTCGAGGGGATCAAGGCCGCCGCCGGGTTCCGGATCGGTACGGTCCTTTCGAGAGACTATGAGGCGAGCGGCGGGATCGCCTCGCGGCCCTTTGACGAAGTGTACGGTGGGGGGTGGAACCTCGATGTCACGGTTTTTTACGAGTTCCAGCCCTTCCATAGCGAGATCTTCGGAAACTTTGGCATTTTTGGTTCGGCAAGCTTCCAGCACTTCAAGGGTACCGGGGTTTTCAGCCTGGATCTGCCTAAGCCTTGGGCGCCGGCCGAAACTTTTGGATCCGAGTCGCGCACGCGCTTCGACTTCGTTTCGTTCCCAGCGTTGATAGGCGTTAACTACCGGATGAACCTCTTCAGGGTGATCCGCCCCTTCGCGATGGTGGCGCCGAGTGCAATCGCATATCTCGAGCGTCGTTCGGATCGAAGCAGCTCACACCGGGGGCTGAGCTTCGGCCTCCATGTTTCTGCCGGCGCCTCTATCCCTTTGGATGGCCTCAGCAAGTCGATGACCTGGGACCTCTATCAGGACATGGGTGTGAAACACACCTACCTGACCGTCGAGTATGTTCGGCTTACTCCGATCTCAGGTGACGTCAGTTTTCTGGTTTCCGGGATCTACAGCGGCCTGACTTTCGAGTTCTGATATAAGGCCTTCCGATGGCCCAATCCTTCGCCGCTCGCGTGTCATACATCGGCACTCAGTATTGCGGCTGGCAACATCAGGCGCACACGCACCCTAGGGGGCTGCGTAGCATCCAGGAGATCTTCCAGGAGGTGCTCCTGAAGATGTGCGGTGAGACCCTGATCGTTCACGCTTCGGGGCGCACGGATGCCGGGGTCCACGCCGTGGCCCAGGTGATCCATTTCAAGCTCAGCCGTCGCCTCTGGGAGCCCGACATCCTGGTGCGTGGCATGAACACCATGCTGCCCCCCGACATTCGGGTGCTTCGCGTGGTGGAGGTGCCTGAGAGCTTCCACTCGCAGTTTGACGCCGTGAAGAAACAGTACGGGTACTACATCCTTCAGGGGCACACTGAGCTGCCTCATTTGACCCCTCTGGTGTACTGGAAACGTCGGTTGTTGGACGTAGCGAAGATGGAAGAGGCGGTCGCTGCCCTTCAGGGGGAGCACGACTTCGCCCCGTTTCAAGCGGCTGATGGGAAGCGCAAGACGACGGTTCGGAAGCTCTATGTCGCGCGCCTGCTCCGGCTCCCTGTGACCTTTCCAGGGGCTGCCGAAGCTTGGGGTGAAGGTGAGGGTACGGGGCTCCCCGGGTTTCAGCTCCTGAAGGTGGAGCTCGTGGGCTCGGGATTTCTAAAGCAGATGGTGCGCAGCATCGCTGGCACCCTCCTCGAGATCGGCGACGGCCGGCGACCGGCCAGTGCTTTCAGGGACATCCTCCAGTCGGGGAAACGAACGGACGTGGGCGTGACTGCCCCTGCTCGTGGACTCTGGTTGGAGCGCGTGTGGTACCCGGAACCCGTTGACATTTGAGGGGGTCACCCATAGAACCGCTCCACTATGGAATTCAGCGTTAAAGTTGAGGAAACCTCTAAAATTAAACGGAAACTGACGATCACGGTGCGAGCCGCGAGCGTCGATCTGCAGGTGCAGGAACACCTGGCCGAGGCCCAGAAAAAGGCCCGCCTGAAGGGGTTCCGCCCGGGCAAGGTGCCGCTCACCGTGGTGAAGAAATTCTATGGTGAAGACGTCAAGTACCGGGCCCTCAACGCTCTCGTGGATGTGAGCTTCCGTGAGGCCGTGACGAAAGAGAATCTTCGCCCCGTGGGGCGCCCCGCGATCGAGAGCGCCTCGCCCGACAACCGCCTGGTGCTCGAAGAGGGCAAGGATCTCACGTACACGGCCATCGTTGAGGTGCTCCCCGAGGTGAAGGCGAAGGACTACAAGGGCCTCAAGATCGAGCGCCCTTCGGCTGACGTGACCGACGAAGATGTGAAGCGCGTTGTTCAGCAGGTCCGCGACACCCATGCCGAAATGATGACGGTCGATGAGGAGCGCCCCGTGAAGAAGGGCGACTTCGTGGACATGAAATTTGAGGGGGGCGTTGTCACCGCGGAAGGCACCGTGGAGAAGCGGCCCGACATGGGCGGCCAGCGTGTTCTGGAAGTGGGCGGTGGTGATCTGATCCCCGGCTTCGAAGACCACCTGGTGGGGATGAAGCGCGGCGACAAGAAGACCTTCAGAATCGCTTTCCCGGCCGACTACCACGCCACCGAGCTCGCCGGAAAAGAGGCGGAGTTCGCGGTTGAGGTCTTCGAGCTGAAAGCCAAAAAACTGCCGGAGCTCAACGAGGAATTCGCGAAGGAAGCGGGCTACGACTCGATCGCCGACATGAACACCAAGATTCGCGAGGGCATGGGGCAGCACAAGAAGGAAGAAGCGGATCGCAAGCTGAAGAGCGACGTGCTCGAGCAGCTGATTGCGAAGAACCCCTTCGACGTTCCTGAGAGCCTCATCCAGGCCCAAGCGCGGCACCTCCTCGAGGAGTTTGTCCGTGATCTGAAGCGCAGTGGTTTCAGTGAGCAGATGGTGCAACAGGCGCTGACCTCGGAGCTCGACAATCTGCGCAAGCGCGCCGAGAACCAGGTCCGCGCCGGCCTGCTCCTCGACTCGATCTCCAAGATTGAGAACCTCCACCTGGCCGACGGAGACTACGCTCTCGAGTACGACAAGATGGCCAAGTCGATGAACGTGCCGGAAAAGGAAATTCGCGACTACTACGAGAAGGATCCGACGCGCAAAGAGAACCTCGAGTTCCGCCTGCGCGAACAGAAGACCCTGAACTTCATCCAGGAGCACGCCAAGATGAAGTGATCGGGCGGCGGATCTCATGGGATCCCTGACAGCGATTTGACTCCAAAATTCAAAGGGCCGACCCTCTCACGAGGATCGGCCCTTTTCTTTTCGTTGATCGGTCGCCGGGCGACCGATCAGAGGATCAGGCCTGTGGCGTCGAGCTCGGGCTCGCCTTCAGGTGCTTAGACTCGCTCTCGTCGATCAACCGCATCAGCGCGTCGATGTAGGAGCGTAGCTTCTCCGCGCCCTCTCCGGCCTTCCAGCGGAACCCGGGAACGCGAAGCCCCTTCTCGTCGCATTCGTAGGCAAACGCCGGGATTTCACGTTTCGAGATAGCCTTCTTCTCGGCGTCTCCACCCGTGGCCTCATCTCCGGCTTTTGCAAGCTGCTCCGCGATCTTCGAATCCGGCAGCAAGGTTTCCTCCTGCCCGACGGCCGCGGCGATGATGGCCGAATGCTGCTCGGGCGGAAGAGTGAGGAGCTTCCTGAGCAGGGCCCGGTTTTTGAGACCCACCTTCATGAGCTCGGCCTTCGTGGCATCAGGAAGGCGCGTGAACCCGATGCACTCGGTAACCCTCGACTTGGGTTTGCCGAAGGCCTTCGAGATAGCTTCGTAGCTCGTGTAGGCCTTGGCCTCCAGCAGAGATACGTAGCCTTCGCCCTCTTCCAAGGGGTGAAGGTCGACGCGGTCGAGGTTCTCGCGAAGAGCGATTTCGTGCGTGGCCTTGTCGTCCGTCGTGAGCACGCGTGCCGGAATGCGCTCCATCCCAGCCAATCGGCTTGCCCGGAGGCGCCGTTCGCCGGCGATGACCTTGTAACCGTCGCCATCCTGAACCACCAGAATCGGCTGCAACACGCCGTGTTCCTTGATGGAGTGAGACAGTGCCTGGATCTCCTCGTCATCGAAGTGCGAGCGCACTTGAAGCTCGGAGGCCTGGATCTTGTCCGTTGGGATGAAGTTCACCAGAAAGGTGGTGAGGTTCTTCAGATTGGAGTGCGTGGAGTTGGCGGTCACCCGAGCCGTGGAGTACAGCTGCTTCAGGTAGCCACTGCCCTGGCGAGTCTTGGCCACTTTTTTCTCTTCTCGTTTTTCTTCCATGATTCTTTCCCTTTCCTTGGGTGTTCGAGCCGAATGTCGGATCAGGTGTAAATGAGCTCTTCGGTCAGCGCGTCGATATCCATCGCCGCCTGCCCTTTCGAGCTCACTTCCCAAACCGTGGAGCGTCGTTTGGTGGCCTCATTGAGGTCTGCGCTCCGATTCACCACCGCCTTCGTGCAGAAGTCGCCGAACTGGCCCTGGAGCTCGCCCAGGACTTCCTGGGAAATCACCTCACGGGCGTCGTACATGTTCGGAATGATCTTCACGTCGAGCTGCCGACGGAACTCGCGCTTCATGCCTTCGATGGTGGCCATGACGAGCGACATCCCGTGGAAGGAAAGAGGGTTCGTGGCGCATACGACGTTCACCGCTTGGGCCGCCACGAGCATCGAGCTGTTCAATATCGAGGCTGCGGGGTTCGTGTCGGCGATGATGAGGTCGTAGTGCGGGGCCACCTTCTCCAGCGCCTCAGAGAGTCGGTACTCCCTGCGGGGCTTCTGGTTCAGCGGGATCTCGATGTTGCAGAGGCCCAGGTTGGCTGGAAGAAGATCAAGACCCGGGGCTACCGAGATAATCGCCTGTTCAATGGGGAGATCGTTGATCAGGACGTCGTACACGGTGGGAAGCTCATGCCCTTCCAGGACGTCGAGGTTCACTGTGAGGTGCCCCTGCCCGTCGAGATCGACGGCCAGCACACGAAGGCCCATCATCGAGGCGCGCATCACGAACTGAGCCGTGAGGGTAGATTTTCCGGTGCCGCCCTTCACGTTGTAGAACATCTGGATCTTGTTCTTTGGGGTGCCGAAGTCGTAAGCGGTCGCCGCGGCGACCAGAGCGTCCGCGGGGGTCATTTCACGACGAAGGCTTTCCACCGCCATCGGGGTGCCCGCGGCCTCCGCGCCGTCACCCATCGTGGGCGTGGCGGAGGGAGTTTCAGACGTGGGCGCCGCTTCAGACTGGTCGCCGCGGCGACCGATCTGCCCGCTCTCGACCAACTGCCGAATCGAGCGGAAGTAGTTCTGCGCGGCCTCGAGCGGAATCATCTTTCGGTCGACGTTGCCCACGCGTTGGCGCGCCGTTGAAAGCACGCCTGAGTCTTCGAGTAGTGGGATGATGTTCCGGTCGATTCGCGCCAGCCGGGCGAACTCGGCAGGTGTGAATGTTACCTGTTGAAAGCTAGACATGGGTAAGTCCCTCCTTGGGTCTTGGGTGTCAGTCCGTTGTTCCCGAATGAAATTCTATTTCGATAGTGGAGGGGCGCAAGGACTAATCCGCAAAATGGTCGCCGCGGCGACCGATTTCTGCGGTGGAGCCTGCAAGGCCGAACTCAGTCCTACTGAAGGAAGAAGAAGCGACCGGCCTCGTTGCCGATCAAGTAACGATCTCCAGCGATCGCGATGAGAGCTTCGGCCTGGCCCCAGTGCCCTGTCGTGACGAGGGCGGTGTCGCGAGCTGTCGACGCGCAGGCAACGCACTCCCAAAGTCCGCCGTAGGTCAGAAAGTAGACCCGCCCTTCGGGCGACACCGACGCGTCGGTCACGGGGCCGATTGCCTGAGGGAGAGTGCCCTCCGCGCGCGTCGTCTGCGAGAGGGCAGCGTGGGGCGCGATCAATGCAGACACCACTCGGGCGCGTCCGCTGTAGCGTTTCTGAACAAGGTAGGCGCGGTCACCCTCCATGAAGGCTCCCTCGACGTCCATCGGCCCCGAAGGGTATCGAAGCTTCAAGGTACGAACTCGCTCCAAGCGTTCCGATGGTGCCCCCAAGTCTCGGGGCCGAATTTCGTGGAGTTCCACGTGCTCGCGTTCACTCCGATTGTCGCCCACGTCCATTACCCAGAGGTCGCCATCGCGATCGATGAGCAGGGCCTCCCAGTCTCGGAGGGTGGCATCGAGCGGAATCGCCCGCGTGGCCCACTTCCCATCCAATGGAGTGACCCCGAGCTGAGCGGGTGCGTCGTCTCCGAGTGTCCAAATCACGCCCCGTGCGGAATCGAGGAAGGCACCCGAGAGTTCTCGAATGGGAGGTTGAACCTCAAAAGCGGTGTATTCGGAGGGGATCCACCCCCCTCCGACGAGGAAGTCGGTAAACAATTCCGGGAACCATCCACGGTCGACGTTTGAAGCATTCGCCGTCAGACCCAGCGAGTCGGCCATGCAAGGAGCCGCAACGGTCGCCACGGCGACCGAAATCAGCGCCCAAGTGTTCCAGCCCCCGATCAGACGGAAAACCCTGGAGCTAACCTGGCAGCGATCCTGCGCCACGGACATTTGCTCACCCCTTGTTCGGGTCGCGCATCATCTTGTGGACTTCGTCGATGTGGTCCTGTTCCTCGAGAACCTTGCCACGAGCGAATTCCTCGAGCGCCATGTCGCCCGCTGCCTCGGAGAGCTTTGCCAGCTTGGTATAGAGAGCGAGGCCGTCCTTCTCGAAAGCGAGGCTTTCCTCAAGCATGCGGCCAATGGAGTGCACGTTCGATTCATCGACCGAGTTCGACACGAGCGGAGGGTGGCCGCCGTAAGAAGTGATTTTTTCTCCGGCCTCAATGGCGTGAGTCTTTGACTCGTCTGCCTGTCCGCGGAACCAGCCCTGTATGGGGATCCTATGGTGGCCCATCACCATAAAGGAGTAATGGAGGTACCGGAGGATACCGGCCATTTCCGCAATGAAGATCCTATTCAGACACTCCATGATTTCTGGGGTCGTGGTGCGGCTGTGCTGTTGCATGGGTTATGGCTCTGGTCGAAATCCGTATGATGTCGGGGGGGCGAAATAGATGGTGGCCAGGGACGGAATCGAACCGCCGACACGCGCATTTTCAATGCGCTGCTCTACCGACTGAGCTACCTGGCCACGCGTCGACAGGATTCGTTGCTAAGCGATTCCCCTTTGAAAGGCAAGGGGAAGGGGCCCCGAGTCCAGGGGACGAGGTTAGCGTTTGTTCGAAGGTGGCGCGCTTGCCGCGTCCAGTTGCCGCAACAGGTGAGCAAGCTCGGCGGTCGTGTGATTTCGGTAATCGTAGGCACGACCATGTCGCGACATCAGTTGCGCGACAATCTGGAGGCGTCCCAAGAGCGAGCGGACCTGGTCGGAGGGAACGGCGTCGAAGCGACCCTTCTCGCGGGGGTCGTCGACGGTGCAGGAGGAACCCGCCAGCAAGTCCGTGCCCTCGGCCTGGTCTTCGGCGAGGCTCACCTGAATCCGGCGAAGCTCGCCGTGCAGGCGGCGGTTTTCGCGTTCAAGCAACGTGACCTTGGAAGGGCCAGGCTCTGCCGTGTGGGAGGGTTTTGCCCTGGGGGGGGGCTCCTGATGTGCCAGAGGCGCCCCAGCGGGCGGCGTGGGTGTGGAGACGGCCTGTGGGGACTTTCCCAGCCCTTCGACCACGGGCGTCGCCTCCGGCGAGCTATCAATCCCCGAATAAACCTCAGGGGCGGCGTGCGCGGGGGCAGCCGCCAGGCTCAAGAAAGAGATGAAAACTGAAAAGACTCCGGGGACCATCAGCCGACGGTTATAGTCAGGATGACAGGATCTGTCAAAATGCTTGTGCGGCGCGTCCAAGTGCTTGAATGGCCGCTGGAATCCCCTTTTTAGATGGGAAGGTCGGAAAAAAGACGGTAGGTACGGTTGACACAAAAGAGTCGGAAACCATCATTCTGACTACGCGTAGGGGTATTGCGTCTTTTTTGGTCGGAAATGCCTCGCGCATCTTTTGTCTCGGTCTTGGGCCATTGTGGGTCCAGGTATTCGGGGTGAGTCGTTAATTAATCAGGGCCTTCCTTCGGAAGGCCGGGAAATCGGAGGGAGTTATGGAAGTGAGACCGTTGCATGACCGCGTGCTCGTGAAGCGCCTGCCTGAGGAAGAGCGTTCCAAAGGGGGGATTATCATCCCGGATACGGCGAAAGAGAAGCCGGCTCAGGGCGAGATCATCGCCGTGGGTACGGGTCGCGTTGCCGAAGACGGCAAGGTCCGCCCTCTCGACGTGAAAAAGGGTGACCGCGTTCTGTTCGGCAAATACGCCGGGAACGAGATCAAGATCGATGGCACCGAGTTCCTGATGATGCGCGAGGAAGACATCCTCGGAATCATTCAGTGATCCGATTTTAAGAACTCTTAAGGAGAACAAACATGTCAGCAAAAGAACTTCGTTTTTCGAGCGACGCCCGGTCGGCGATTCTGAACGGCGTCAACATCCTCGCGGATGCGGTGAAAGTCACCCTCGGTCCCAAAGGCCGTAACGTGGTGATCGAAAAATCTTTCGGCGCCCCGAACGTCACCAAAGACGGCGTGACGGTGGCTAAAGAGATCGAGCTCGCCGACAAATTCGAGAACATGGGCGCCCAGATGGTGCGCGAAGTGGCCTCGAAGACCAACGACGACGCCGGCGACGGCACCACGACCGCCACGGTTCTGGCCCAGGCTATCTATCGTGAAGGCGCGAAGATCGTGGCTGCTGGGCACAACCCGATGGACCTGAAGCGCGGCATCGACAAGGGCGTTGAGCTCGTTGTGGCCGAGCTGAAGAAGCTTTCGAAGCCCATCAAGGACCAAAAGGAAGTCGCTCAGGTCGGCACCGTGTCGGCCAATGGCGACAGCGAGATCGGCCGTATCATCGCTCAGGCGATGGAAAAGGTCGGCAAAGAGGGCGTGATCACCGTTGAAGAAGCCAAGACCGCCGAGACCAGCCTCGACGTCGTGGAAGGCATGCAGTTTGATCGCGGCTATCTGTCGCCCTACTTCGTAACGAATCCCGAGAAGATGGAAGTCTCTCTGGATGACCCCTATGTGCTGATCTACGACAAGAAGATCAGCTCGATGAAGGACTTGCTCCCCGTGCTCGAGCGCGTGGTGCAACAGTCCCGTCCGCTGCTCATCATCGCCGAAGAGGTGGAAGGCGAAGCCCTTGCCACCCTCGTGGTGAACAAGCTCCGTGGCACTCTGCACGTGGCCGCCGTGAAAGCCCCGGGCTTCGGTGACCGCCGTAAGGAGATGCTGCAAGACATCGCCATCCTCACGGGCGGCAAGGTGATCGCGGAGGAAATGGGCCACAAACTGGAGGCCGCCTCCCTGACCGACCTGGGCCGCGCCAAGAAAATCACGATCGACAAGGACAACACCACGATCGTGGACGGCGCCGGCAAGAAAACTGAAGTGGAAGGTCGTGTGAAGACCATCCGCGCTCAGATCGATGAGACCACCTCCGACTACGATCGTGAGAAGCTCCAGGAGCGTCTCGCGAAACTCGTCGGTGGCGTGGCCGTCATCAACGTGGGTGCCGCGACCGAAGTCGAGATGAAAGAGAAGAAGGCCCGCGTTGAAGACGCCTTGAACGCCACTCGCGCCGCGGTGGAAGAAGGCATCGTCTCCGGCGGGGGTACCGCTCTTCTGCGCGCCTCGCGCGTTCTCGAGAGCGCGAAGGACCTGGCTGCCGAGCAGCTTGCCGGGATTCGGATCCTGAAGCGCGCTCTTGAGGAGCCCCTGCGCCAGATCGCCGCGAACGCGGGCTTTGAAGGCTCGATCGTGGTCGACAAGGTGCTTTCGAAGAATGAAAGCGCCTGGGGCTTCAACGCCGCCACTGAGACCTATGAAGACCTCATCCTGGCCGGCGTGATCGACCCGGCGAAGGTGAGCCGCTGCGCGCTGCAAAACGCGGCGTCCGTGGCCAGCCTCATGCTGACCACCGAGACCCTCATCGCCGAACGTCCGCGCGACAAGTCGGCCCCCTCCATGGGCGGCGGCGGCGGCGGCGGCATGGGTGGCATGGGTGGTATGGGTGACATGATGTAAGCAAAGTTCCCTCCTTATATATAGAGGAGTGGAGAAGAGGCCCCGGTGAGCGGAGACGCTTCCCGGGGCTTTTCTTTTCATGGGGTTACGCGGTAAATGAGTAAGTGATGGATCGCATGGTCAAATGCGTGACCCCGGACGGGAATATTCGTGCCGTGGGTCTTGTGGCTACGGATCTGGTGCGCGAGCTTTGCCGTCGCCACGGATTGAGCCCTCGGGGCAAGCAGGCCTTCGGCGAGGCGCTCATGGGTGCCTTGCTTCTGGCTTCGAACTGTAAGCGCGGCGAGAGGATGAACCTCAAGGTGGATGGAACCGGCTACTTCCGCCAAGTTTTAGTAGACGCTTATCCGGAGGGTCACGTTCGTGGAATGATGAGCGAGCGCCCAGAGACCGAGGCTGTGTTTGAGTCGGAAGACGGTGCGCCGATGGGGCCCTGGGGCGCGGGCGTGCTTTCCGTGCTCAGAACCAAGGCCACTGATGCGGAGCATCCTTACATCGGCTCTGTTCCCCTCGTGACCGGTTATCTCGCCAAGGACCTCACGTTCTATTGGCTGCAGAGCGAGCAGATTCCCTCCGCGGTAGGCCTGGCGGTGAATCTCAAGGACGGGGAGGTGACCTCAGCAGGAGCCTTCCTGATCCAGGTTCTTCCGAATGCCTCGGACGAGGAAGTGACCCTGATTCAGCGGCAACTTCAACACTACCCGGAGTTCGCCTCCGATCTCGCGGAGCGCTCGGATCCTGTGTTTGTGCTGAGCCGAATCTTCCAAGGGCGGCAGATCACCAAACTCGAGGAGAAACCCGTTGAGTTTCACTGTTCTTGCTCGGCGGAGCGCGTCAGGCGGTCGTTGATGCTTCTTGGGCCAACCGAACTCCAGGCGATCTATGACGATACGAAGGGCACCAAACTGCAATGCGACTTCTGTATGACGGAGTACGTGGTGACCGGAGAGCGGCTGCTAGACATGATTCATGAGCTGACGAGGCGTAAGAAGTCTAGGAGCAAACAGGTTCCGCGGCCGAAGAAGAGCGTTGGCAAGAGCCCGAAAAAGATTTTGGGAAAGTCCGCAAAGAAACCCGCGACCAGAAAAGCCAGGCCTAAAACGAAACGCCGGCGTGGAGCAGGAACGAAGTAAAGGTTCCGCCAACGTCGCGAAGGTTTCCCTTGCTGTCAGTGCGCGTGGTGCCGAACACATCGTGAAATGTCAGCGCAGCCCCGAAAAAGAATTGGTCCGTCAGTTGAAGATCCACTCCGGGACCCAAGTGCAACCCGAACAGGACGGGGGACATGGAGTTATCGGCCGTGAGCTTGTAGCTCGGTTTATAGAATCCCAGTCCAAACACGAGATACGGAACGACCTTGTCATACCAGCTGAGGTTGGTTCGAAGTCCCGCTAACATGGTTGCGACGGAATATTCCCCGTCTGAGTGGTCTGAGAACCCCAAGCTGGCATTGAAACCAAACATGTCGCTCACACCATAGGTGTAGTGGAGCTGTGTACCGATGCTGTCAGTATAGTGATCGGCGAGTTCACCCATCAAGAAAACCTGTCCCACGTGGAGCGCAAGATTGTTGCTGCCTGGAGTGAACGGAGCGGACGGGCGATCACTATCGGAATAGGGGCTGGAGGAAGGTCGTCCGCGCCGCGACGCATTGCTTTGTGCCGTGGCCCAAGAAGGAGTGGAGCTCCAAGATGCAGCAAGGGCCACTGTCGGATCGACCGCTCCAACTCCGAGGAGTAGCGCGCTCAATACTACAGTGGCCCCTGTGAATTTCAGGAAGCCGAAGATTCGATCGCCCATTCCCCTGATCCTTCTTGAAAAGCCGTCCATGCCGCTTTTCAGTGTATCACCCGATACTTCCTGTGCAATTCGGCAAGAATTTCCGGGAACTCAGGATGAGCAGGCGCGCGAATCCGTGACGCCCTTTAGGCGATCACTGATTCAGAGCAGGGGCGTCAGAACCTTTGCTGGTGGACGTGTCTGAATCAAAACGAGCCAGCTCGTGGCTCAGTTTGGCGGCAATGTACCCAGAGAACGAGCCATCGCCATGACGGATGATCTCCTTGAGCAGCTCCACCGAGGGCTGCGTCTTGGACTTGCGCTCGCTTTCGTAGAGGAGCTGCGTCAGGGTCGCAGCGGTGATGTCGTTTTTGGTCTTGTTGTCGATGACGCGAAGGTCTTCGCCATTCTTGATCATCTTCGCAATCTCATCCAGCGTCACGTAGCTGGACTCATGCGTGTCGTAGAGTTTGCGGTTCTGATACCGCTTAATGATTTTCGCTTCTTTCATGGTTCCCCCTAAAAGTTTTCCGAATTAATCCCAAGTGTTAGCTGTGCTGCGTCAGGGCTGGCGGCAATCTCGGCACAAAGTCGACCGCAACGACGCCTCCCTCAGGCGCTGTTGCCGCGAACCGTGGCTTTAGTGAGATCCCCCACAATTCCTAACGTCAGCGACAAGTGCTTCCTTCACCCGTGACACACCCCTATGCCACAACGTGTCATCAACACTCATTCTGTCGAATAGCAACGGCCTGAAGTGAAGTCAAGGGACCCATTGCGCCAAATGCACCGCAATGAATGCGCCGAGACAGATGCAGTCAGTCTTATGGCATATCGAATTTATCCACTATTATCCTGTGACATTTCCTAAGGAAGTTCGGGCAATTACAGCTGACGCCCCCGCCTATAGTTTTTTGCCGGAACCGTCGATCCCTCTGTGAGGGGTTCGGGCGCCCATGGGAAAAATTGGATTAACAAAGTCGTCTATCAAGTGTGCACTGCTCATGGCGGGAAGCCTCTTAAGCGGATGCGCGGGAACGGGCGGCCTTCGCGCCGAGCGCGCGGATCCCGTGCCCTTTCCAACGAGTTCAGAATCGGCGGCGGGTCAAGGGAGCGCGGCTTCTGAGGAACGGCTCTCCGCCGCTGCGGCACCGGCTGAATCACGGTCCGCGACTGCGGAAACGCATTTCAGCCTGGCCCAGGCCTATTCCGCGGATGGAAATCCAGACCGCGCGATCGAGGAGTACAAGCTGACCCTGGTCCATGACCCCGACTCGCCGTTGGTGCACGCACGTCTTGCAGCGGAATACGTGCGCAAGGGGCAGCTCTCCGCGGCGATGGAATCCTGCAAGGCAGCCCTTCGCGCGGATTCGCAATATGTCGATGCGCGGCTCATGCTAGCGGGCCTGTACTCGACGGCCCGTCAAACGGATGAGGCGCTTTCGGAGTATGACCGCGTACTGTCTCAGGATCCCAAAAACGAAGAGGCGGTAGTTTACAAGTCTCAGGTGCTCCTCGAGGAGGATCGCGCTGCGGATGCCGCGGTCGTGCTTCGTCGTTTCGTGAAGGGAAGCGATGATTCCGCGGTGGCTTGGTATTATCTGGGGCGAGCCGAACAGACGAGGGGCCGAACGAGCGAGGCGGTGCTCGCCTATCGGAAGGCGATCGATCTGAGGGGCGTTTTTCCTCAGGCAAGCCTCGCGCTGGGATACCTGTATGAGCTGGATTCCCACACGGAAAAGGCTGTTCAGATTTACCAGGACCTCTTTGAGCAATCACAGGACGAGGGCGCGGCCAATCGCCTCGCGACCATCTACCTGAAGCTCGAGAAATACGACCAGGCCTTGCCCTATCTGGAAGCCGCTGCGGCCACCGACCCCGAGGATCTGAACATTCAGGTTAAGCTCGGGCTCGTCTACATGGAGATGAAACAGTTCAAGAAGGCGATCGATGCGTTTGAGGCCATACTTTCGCAGAATCCAGGATCGGATCGCGTTCACTATTACCTGGGAAGCCTCTATGAGCAGGTGGGCGATATGGGCAAAGCCATCGACCACCTGAAGCAGGTGACGGCCGACTCCAAGCTTTTCAAGGATTCGGCAATCCACGCGACCTATCTGTTGAAGCAGGAAGGGCGCAAGTCAGAAGCCCGTCAGTACATCGCGACCGCGATCAAAGCGGAGCCATACCATGCCGCCTTCTACATCTTCCGCGCGAGTCTGGAGGAGGAGGACAATCGCTTGGGAGAGGCGGTGTCGATCCTTGAAGACGCGGTCATTAGGTTCCCTGGGCATGAAAAGCTCAGGTACTATCTGGGCAGCCTGTACGACCGCTCGGGTAGCGTAGAGAAAAGCCTGACGCAGATGCAGGCGATCCTCGAGCTCAACCCCGAGAACGTCGACGCGCTCAACTACATTGGCTACACCTGGACAACTCAGGGTGTCCGACTCGACGATGCCGAAAAGCTCTTGCGCAAGGCCGTGGCGCTGAAGCCCGACAACGGTTACGTGCAGGACAGCTGGGGCTGGCATCTCTTCGTGCGTGGACGCCTCTCCGAGGCCGTGGTGGAACTAGAGCGGGCGGTGAAGCTGAAGCCGGACGAGCCAGTGATCCTTCAGCACCTGGGCGACGTTTATACGAAGAGCAATCTTTGGCATAAGGCTTTGGAGCAGTACCGCGAAGCGCTCAAGCTCGCGGAGGATCAGGATGTCAAGAAGACGCTTCAGCACAAGATCGATGGGCTGAGCCGCCAGTTGGCGGTGCAGGAGTCCGAGTCCAGCGGCGTACAGAGAGGGCCGGCCGCCTCGAATCCTTAGGCGGAACCCTCGTAGGGTTGCCCCTCTAGGCGTCTCCATGAGAAGTTGGGCGCCATGTCCCAAGGCTCAAGATACTCCTTGCATGTCATTTGGGTCGCCGCGCTTCTGAATCAAGGCTGCGCCACCGCGCCCCGGGTGCGGGGCGCGGCTGGCGTCACGTTGGAACGCCTTTGCGAGGGTGGCATCACGACCAGCGGCGCGGTTGAGGGAGCGATCTGGCTCAAGGCGAAATCGAAGGAAGCCTCCGGGCAGTTTCCGGCCGATGTCAGGGCGGAACCCTCGATGCTGCAGTTGGAGGTAACGAACTTGATCGGCGAGACCCAGGCGCGGATTAACGTCAAGGGGGACGCGTACCGGATCGAGGTTCCCGGCCGAGAGGCCCAAAACCAGTCAGGCCAGAGCGCCTGGGGAGGCATACCCCTGCGCTGGGCTCAGAGACTGTTCCTTGGCGGATTTCCCTGCCCTTCTCTTCCTTTGGGCTCAGGAGCCTCGGCTCGGCTCGAGGTGGACGATCAACTCGTCGTGGAGGTCCGCGAGGGTGGCGGAGCCGAGGAATTCGCTTTCGTCTTGAAACAGTGGGGTGGGGCACCGTGGGCAAAGGAGCTCACCTGGGTTCGCCGTGAGGGTAACGCGGTAGTGGCTCGCGTGCAGTTCACCTTCGACCGGCCGGACGAGATTTCCGGCGCCCCTCTGCGATGGGCCGCTGTTTCCGATCAGGGATCAGTGGACGTTCGGTGGCGACGCCGGAAGTTGACGGGGGCGCCGCAGGAATGAAACGCCAGCATTCCATTTGGCTCGCAGCGGTTCTCGTTGCCGCTCTTGCGGGTGGTTGCTTCGATGGGCCGCCGAAGGAGCCTACACGTACCATCAGGCTCTCCGTGCAGCGTCGGCCGGTCACCCTCGACCCCGCGTTGGCAACGGATGGGATCTCGATCGGCATGACCGCCAT
The DNA here is from genome assembly GCA_020850015.1 of Bdellovibrionales bacterium. Lineage (GTDB taxonomy): Bacteria > Bdellovibrionota > UBA1018 > UBA1018 > JADZFF01 > JADZFF01. The sequence goes on from JADZFF010000147.1 coordinate 15,628, forward strand.
GGCCTACGAGGGCCTCTATCAGTATCACTACCTCAAACGGCCCTATCGACTTGAACCGCTCCTCGCCGACGGATTCCCAGCGATGAGCGCGGATCGCAGGGAGCTTCGCCTGCGGCTGAAGAAGGGCGTGCTATTCCACGATGACGCGTCTTTCGAGGCAACGAGGGGGCGAGGGAGGGAGATGACGGCGGCGGATGTCGTTTATTCCCTGAAGCGTCTCGCGGATCCCCGCCTGAAGTCCCCAGGCTGGTGGGCGTTCGAGGGGAAAATCGCGGGCTTGGATGACTGGAGGGCGAGAGCCGCGAAGAGCGAGAAGACCGATTATTCCGAGGACGTGGAGGGTTTGAGGGCCGATGGCCGATATGCCTTGAGCATCAAGCTCTCTCGACCTCTACCTAGGTTCACTCATCATCTGGCATCGTCCTATTCCGCCGTGGTGGCACAGGAGGCCGTTGAAAAATACGGCGACGCCTTCGCGGTAAACCCAGTGGGTACGGGAGCGTTCCGGCTGGATCGAGGCGCCAGCCTCCCGGGTACCCGGTGGACCTGGCTGGCGAACCGGGTTTATGGGCATGATCGGTTTCCATCGGAGGGAGCACGGACCGATCGAGATCGGGGCCTGCTCAAGGACGCGGGAGCGCGTTTGCCACTGGTAGATCGGGTGGAGCTGGCCGTGATCCCCGACGCCACCAAAGCTGCCGCGAAGTTCGCCGCGGGTGATCTCGAGGTCTGGGTCTCTTCTGGGCAGGGGCCTCCTTCGAGCATGCCGGGAGACGTGAAGCGGGCCTCAGAGCCGGTTCCCGAAGTAGTGGGGCTGGTGATCCACCTGCGGCGAGCGGGACCCCTGAAGAATCGCGCACTCAGGCAGGCTTTGGCGCGCTCCGTGGACCGCGGGAAATTCATTGAGCTCTTTTACCCAGGGGGAGCCCAGAGACAGGTCTCACCCGTGCCCTCCGGTCTGGAGGGCGGCGAAATGATAGAAGAAGGTTTCGGGACTGCGGAGGGCGACTTCGATCCCGTCGCTGCGCGGAAGCTGCTTCGCAAAGCGGGATATCCTGGTGGAATCGGATTGGGAGAGCTCGTGCTCCTGACGCCATCAGAAGGCGCGTATCCAAAGATGGCGGAGTTCATCAAGCTCTCGCTCGCGGCCTCCTCGATCACGGTGGCCGTTCGCGAGCTGGACGGCTGGGAGGAGTTTCTCAGGGCCGCGAAGGCCGGTGAGGGCGATCTTTGGTTCTCGGCATGGAGCGCTGATCTGCCGGACGCAGAAAACTTCCTTCAGCTGCACTACGGTCGCCAGGCGATCATGGGATCCTTCAACGAGTCGGGATTCAGCCATCCGGGGTACGATCAGTGGTTCGACGAGGCTTCAGTCCTGCCGTCCGGTGCCCAAAGAACCGCCTTGAATGCCAAGATGGCCAAGTTGCTCGTGTATGAAATGCCTTGGGTTTGGCTCCTTCGCCGCGAGAAAACCTGGTTCGCCAGGGATTGGGTGAGGAACCTCAAGCCCCACGCCTTTCAGTCCGCGCCTTGGAAGTACCTGGGCCTCGAGCTGGGCAAAATTGGCAAGAACGACTAGAATTTCACCCATGGCTCAAAACGACCCCATCCTGGAGGTCCGGAACTTACGGACCTCGTTTTTCACCGAAGAGGGAGAGATCAAGGCGGTGGATGACGTGAGCTTCTCCGTCGCCCCCGGCAAGACCCTGGGGATCGTGGGGGAGTCGGGTTGCGGCAAGAGCGTGACGAGCCTTTCGATCATGCGGCTCGTGCCCATTCCGCCCGGAAAGATCGTGGGAGGAAGGATACTCTATTCGTCGCGTGACCTGCTCGCGCTCCCGGTATCGGATATGCGGAAAATTCGAGGCAATGAGATCTCGATGATCTTCCAAGAGCCGATGACGTCGCTGAATCCCGTATTCACGATCGGCAACCAGATCGTCGAGGCCATACTCCTGCACGATGATATCTCCCCACAGGCCGCCGAGCAGAAGGCCGTTGAGATGCTGAAGCTCGTCGGGATCCCGGCGCCAGAAAAGCGAATTCGAGATTACCCACACCAGCTGTCTGGTGGAATGAGACAACGGGTCATGATCGCGATGGCGCTTTCCTGCAATCCCAAGGTTTTGATCGCCGACGAACCGACGACCGCTCTGGATGTCACCATCCAGGCGCAGATTCTTGATCTGCTCCGATCCTTGCAAGAAAAGGTGGGACTCGGGATTCTACTGATCACCCATGATCTCGGCGTGGTTGCGGAGATGGCCGACGACGTCGTTGTGATGTACGCGGGCAGAGTGGTGGAGCACGCCTCGGTAGAGGAGATCTTCGGGAATCCCAGGCATCCGTATACCCGAGGTCTGCTGCGAAGCATTCCAAGCCTGACTCCACGCGGATCGGGAGGCGAAAGAAGGCGGCTGGAGGCGATCCCAGGGATCGTGCCCAATCTTCTGGAGCTCCCTGATGGATGCCGCTTTCAGGAGCGTTGCTCCTTCGCGACCGACGAATGCAAGGCGGTGGAGCCTGGGCTCAGGGACGCAGGCAAGGGTCACCTGATCCGCTGCGTGAAGGATCTCTGAATATGGCGGCAAACGCGAAGACCGGAGAGGTGCTTCTGAAGGTCGAGAACCTGGTGAAGAAGTTCTCGATCACGGGTGGAATCTTGGGTCGGGAGGTCGCGGCTGTCAAAGCGGTCGCGGACGTTTCCTTCGAGATTCGCAAGGGAGAGACGCTTGGGCTTGTGGGCGAATCCGGATGCGGAAAGTCCACGCTGGGGCGTTGCATCCTCAGGTTGATCGAACCTACGTCGGGCGGCATCTACTTCGAGGGCAGGGATGTCAGAGCGATGAGCGGCCCAGAGCTCAGGGTCCTTCGTCGACGCATGCAGATCATCTTCCAAGACCCTTTCGCGTCGCTGAATCCGAGAATGACCGTGGAGGAGATCCTTGGCGAGCCTCTCGATATCCACAAGGTCTGCGCCAGCCGCGAGGAAAGAAGGCGTCGGATACTGGAGCTCCTGGACATGTGCGGCTTGCGCCGCGAGTCGGTGACTCGCTATCCGCATGAATTCTCTGGCGGTCAGCGCCAGAGGGTCTGCATCGCCCGGGCGCTCGCGGTTCGACCCGACTTCATCGTCTGCGACGAACCCGTTTCCGCGTTGGATGTTTCCATCCAGGCCCAGATCATCAATCTGATGCAAGACCTGCAGAAGGAACTGGGGCTGACTTACCTCTTCATCGCGCACGATCTCAAGGTGGTGGAGCATATCTCCGATCGAGTGGCCGTGATGTACCTGGGGAAGATCGCGGAGCTCGCGGAAGCGGATGAGCTCTACCGCGATCCGCGTCATCCCTATACAAAAGCTCTGATGTCAGCCATTCCGGTGCCGGATCCCAAGCGCAAGCGTGACCGGATCGTGTTGCAGGGCGATGTTCCGTCGCCGATCTCACCGCCTTCGGGCTGCTATTTCCACCCGCGCTGCCCAATAGCGTCAGCTCGTTGTCGCTCTGAAGCCCCTCAACTCGAAGGAGTGGGGACTGAGGGGCATAGCGCATCGTGTCATTTCGCCCGTTAGTGCCTCGCATACAGGGCTAACCCCTCATCATCCTGAAGGAATACTCCGAAGAGCTAGAGAAGAGGAGGCACCCGTCTGCAGTTCGCGGACCGAAAACTCCCGCTCGAAGCCGCTCCGGATCTCCGTGCTTGTCCGGTGGAATCCGTGCGCCCTTACGCCCTGATGCCGGCGCCCGTGTACGTGTACCTTCGGCGGAACGGGAAATTCCTCTCCGTGAAGGCTCCGATGGATTTCTTCACCCCCGAGGAGCTGGAGCGCTACCGCGGTTACGTGAATTTCTTCATGCCGAGGACAGTGGATCGGGTAGCCAGCCTGCGCGAAGCCGGAAGGCGCGTGCGCGGCCTCCTGCTCTGGGACCCCTCGGATCGGCCCGTGGGGCCTGACTCCGGGCGAACGCGGATGGCCCCCGCTCCATATGAGCTCGCTGATGCCATCATCCGGATCATGGTACCGGCCTGGAAGCGGGAAACGAGGATCAACCCCTTCTCGGTTACCGTGCTTGTTGACGAGATCTGCGATGTGCTCCCGGCCGAGTTGCTGCTGAAATGCAGGGACGAGAACGTGGCGCGGTTCGAAACCGCCCTTTTCCGCTCAAGCTGGATGGTGTTTCTGGCGCTGCACCTTGGCTTTTGCGAACTGAGGTTCCTGAATCGGCTCCGCGAGCGGGCCTTTTTGGCGGGTTTCGAAGGTGCGAATCCTTTCGTCGCCCACGCCGAGCTGGACGAGCTCTATCAGCTGGCCTCGCTCTCCCTGGAGAGCGACGAGACGACGGTGCTGGACGCCTCGTTCTTCGACGATCGACCTGAGCGCGTGAGCCAGAAGCTGAGATTCCGGCTGGATCGGGTGAGGGCGGTAAGCAATGGCTAAGAAGGCCGCCCAGCCGAGCGCCGCCGAGACGAGTTTCGGAGCGGCGGCTCTCCTCGGAGAGAAAGGCCGCGTCTACTACGAGAATCTTTTCTCCGCCGCGGGAGTGGGCCGGGTCACCGACCTGATGGCGGCGAAGCTGCGGGAGTCGGGCGTGGACGGTCCATCCATCCGCGCGCTGCTCCTCTTCGGATTCTACGAGGGTTACCTCGGCACGGGCGCTACGGAGGGGGTGCTGCCTGACCCGATCACCTTGGAATGCGGCGTGGATGAAGTCACGCTTGCGGTCTCTATCGGATTCACCATCGATTCCGAGCTGCTCGGCGATCTCGATGCATCGGTGGAGCGCGTGCGGGGCCAGAGCGTGGAGATATCCCCGTTCGAAAGGTTCCTGAGGCAGCTGCTGCCCTTTGCCGCCACCGTCTGGCTCAAAGTGGACGCGAAAACCCGCCGCGCGGAGCTGGCCTGTTCGATCTCGCTTAAGGATGCAGCCTCGCTCCAGGGCCGCGATGGTGAGCTGCGGTACGTCCGTTTTGAGCGCGCGCCCGAGCCCGCGCCCAAGCCGGAGACCTACGAGCTGCTCTCTGATCTTCCCTATACGGAGCTCCTCAAGGAGGATGGTCCGGCGCAGAAGGTGGAGCCCTCCCCGGCGGGTCAGATCCTGGCGGACGCGGTTCGCGTGGACAACGGGGAGGTGAAGGTCGGTGACCTGAGGAAGGCCGCCGAGGAGGAGACGCGTGTAGAGGGGAAGCGGCCGGGCGCGGATGAGGCCGGAAGGGCCGCGAGCGTGCCCGGGGAGCCCGAGGCGATCACCACCGTAGGCGGGGCCCCCAAGGGTGAGCCCGAGAGAAAGCTCGAGGGCGCCGCGGAGACCGGGTCTCAGACCCGCGTGCAGGGCGCCGGACCGGACTCTGACGGAAGCACCCAGGTGAGCGGAGCCGCGCAGGACCATACGCTGGCGAAAACGATCGTGAAAGCCGGCGCTCGGGAAGACGCGGAGTCCGTGTTTCTTGTCGCGGGAGGCGCCGATGGCCAATCGAAAAAGGCGAGGCGCCGCGTGCTCGGAGGCGGAGGCGGTGGGGAGGCCGACGGAGACTCGGACGAGCTGCTGAAGGTTCTTGCAGGCGGCGTTCCTAAACGCCCCGACCAGAAGGAGCCGGAAGGGCTTTCCGGCGAGGTGGTGGCTCAGGCCTATCAGCGCAAGGTCTCGCAGCTCATGGCGCGCATCCGCGAGCTCGAGGCGAACGCGAACGCGAACGCCGCCAGGCCATTAGTGGGGGCGGCCGCTCCGCCCGGGGACTCATCCTCCGTCCTCGCGGCCCTTGCGAACGAGATCTCACCCGAGCTTCAAGCGAAATCCGTTACCGCGGCGGTTCCGTCGGAGCCCCCGCAAAAGCCGAGTTTCCTGGGCGATCTGTTGGGGAAGATGGGGCCGGTCAAGAAGCCCAAGGTCGAGTCAGCGGAGGATCAGCCGACGGCGCAGGGGGCGGAAGCGGAGACCTCGGCGGAGGCGGCCGACGCTGGCGAAGAAAAGGGGGAAGCCGACGAATCCTCCTTAGGCGACGAGACGATCGATCTCAAGGACGTTCCGGACGAGAAAACCGCTATCCGCACACTGTTGATGGAAATCGACAAGGGTGGGCTGGAGAGGGCGATCGAGGGCCTGAAAAAGGATACTGCCGGAATTTCTGGCGACAAGAACGCCAAACGGTTCAAGCGCGTCGCGGAGGACGTCCTGCAGTTGTTGACCGCCGAAAAGGCGAAGCTCTACTCCTTGACCCGGAAGTTGAACTGGTCCGTCAAGCGGAGGGACATGGAGTTCAAGAACAAGGAAAAGGCCCTGCTGGAGGAGCTCAAACGCCGTGAGGAGATGCTGAAGAAAAAAGACACGGTGGTGAGCCACGTTCGATCGCAGATGGCGCAGCTCAACATGAACATGGAGCGGCTGAAGAATACGGCGAGCTCCGCGGTAGAGGACGGCCAGTTCAGGAAGCGCTTCGAGCACCTTCAGAAGCTCTACACGGCGGGCAAGGATGAATCGATGCGAAACCTGCGGGAGATCGATCGGTTGAAGAAGCAGCTCACGACGGCGCGGTTCCAAGCCGCGAGCCAGTCCACGCCGGCCGAGGGGGAGCTGGTTCAGCTTCGCGAGTCCGCGGACAAGTTCAAACGTCAGGCGGAAGAGTTCAAACGGATGAACAAGCAGTTGGTGGACAGGATCAGCCAATTGGAGAAGCACAAGGCCTCCTCGCTGGCAGGCGGCAGGATGGAGGAGATGCGGGAAAGGCTCGATCAGGCCATGCGGGCCGTGACTTCCTCCAAGGGCGAAACCGAAGGTCTGAAGGCAAAGCTTCAGGGCGCCGAGGGAGAGAGCAAGCGCCTGGAGCAGGAGTTGGCCAAAACCAGAGACACGCTTCGGCGAGCCACCGACAAGATGCGGCGGTACCTGGAGTTGAACAAACGCGGCGAAGGCGGAAGCGAGGGCGGCTCTTCCAGCGGCGCGGCCTAGCGGACTTGGGGTGCCGTGCGGCCTTCCGGCCGCCCCTTAAGCAGCCTCTTCCGCAGGTCCGGCCTTTTCTGCTAAGAACTGGAATAGCCGGCTGTTTTCACGCTCGCGTGGTGAAATTGGTAGACACGCCAGACTTAGGATCTGGTGCCGAAAGGCGTGGCGGTTCAAGTCCGTCCGCGAGCACCAGCCGCCGCATTCTGCATTGGTACGGATGATCCCGTAGCTCAACCGGATAGAGCACCTGCCTTCTAAGCAGGGGGTTGGGGGTTCGAGTCCCTCCGGGATCGCCACTTTCCCCCCATTCGTCCGGAAAGTTCCTGGGGAATTTCTAGAAACTAAGAAACTAGTTTTTAATAACTAAATACTTAGTTACACTGGGGGCCAGGAGATCGATCCCCCATGACTCGCCCCCCATCGAAGAGACTCACGGACGTTGAGCTGGAGCTCATGAGCATCCTCTGGAAAACCGGTGGGGCAACCGTTCACGAGGTCCAGGCCGCCCTCCCACCCGGAAGAAATCTCGCCTACACCTCGGTCTCGACGATTCTCAGAATCCTGGAACAAAAGAAGATTCTTCAGACGCGCAAGGAGGGCAGGGGGCATCGCTACGTGCCACGGGTTTCCAAGGCAGACCATGAGGCCGCCACGATCGAACACGTCGTGGAAAAAGTCTTTGACGGAGAGCGGGCATCGCTGATCCGCCGGTTGATCGACTCGCAAGGGATCTCTGAATCGGAACTTCTGGAATTGAAGAAAATCCTGACCGATAGGCTGGGAAAGTGAATCTCGTTCACCTTACTTCGGCGCTCAAGCTCTACCTGGAAGCCGCCCTGCTCCTGGCCATCGTGGCCGCGATTCTAGCCTGCCTGCGGGTGTGCTTGTTTCGGTGGCCACGGGCGATGCGATTCTCGGGCGCAGTGGCGCTCGCGAACCTGATGCTCGTCCTGGCGCTGACGTTTCCTTTAGTGCTTTCGGCGGTGCCGAAAGAGTCGCTGATCCGCCCGGCCGCGCAAACCTGGTCGGGGAGCATCAAGGGGCAGATGCCTGCCTTGAGGATCACGTTTCCGATCTCCACTAGCGCCCAGAGCGCCCAGGGGCCGGAGGGAGTGGAGCTCGGGTATTCGGTCGTACTGCTGGTAGTAGCGGTTCTCTTTCTCGGCGGTCTGCTTGCCCACGTTCGCCTCTGGTTGCGATTGAAGGCGCTCTCGCGTGCGATCGCAGGATACCCCGTGCTGAGAAGCATCGGACGCGTCCGCATCCGGGCGGCCGAAGGGGGCGGCGCTCCTTTCGCCGCTCATGTTTCGGGCCGGGCCGAAGTCGTATTGCCGGCTGATATCATCGAGCGGCCGGAGCCCATGCGGATCGCGCTCCGCCACGAGTTGCAGCACCACCGGGCCCGAGACACCGGCTGGCTCTATTTGCACGAGTCGATCCGCGCCGCCTTTTTCTGGAGCCCGGCAGTTCCGATTCTGATCCGCACGATTCAGGAGTTTCAAGAGTTTGCCTGTGACGAGGCCCTGATCGGCCGTCGGGGAATTTCGCCACGGGCATATGGGCGCTGTCTCATTGAGGCGGCGGAATCGGCCCTTCGGCCCCGGTTCGTGGCGGCAGGAACAGCCGGCATGTCCGTGGGTACGAGGGGTGATCATCTCAAAAGGAGAATCGAGATGTTGTTCGAACACAAGGGCAGGAAGTCCGTGGCCTCAACGGGGATCGGGGTGGCAGTCGTCGCGCTGGGAGCGCTTGCCACAGTGGCGTTCGCCGCGAAGAGCGCGGTTCAGGATCGGAGCCTTACCAGATCGGAGGCGGAACGTTTCGCGGCCATCGCATCCAAGGGAGCACGTGTCCCCCTGGATGTGAACGAGCAGGTGCTGGCGAGATTGAACCGCTTGGCGGGGACGCCGGAAGGGCGCCGGACCGTGCGCGATGCGCGCTCGCGCCTTCCTCGGTACCAGACCATGTTTGAGGCCGCGGCCTCGCGCCATGGCATGCCGCTGGAGCTCGTGGCAGTGGCGATGTTCGAGTCGGGACTGCGAAATGATGCCGTGTCCCCGCCCCCGTACCGCGCGGCCGGACTTTGGCAGTTCATTCCGGAGACCGCGAGGAGTTACGGGCTGGTCGTGGACGGCACACGGGACGAACGGAAAGATCCTGAGCTCGCGACCGACGCGGCCATGCGTTACCTGAAGAACCTGCACGAGCGGTTCGGAGACTGGCGTCTGGCAATGAAGGCCTACAACGAAGGAGAGCGCAGGGTGGAGCGACTCATGAAGGAACACGGTACCCGCGACCCCTGGGCGTTGGAGCGAGTATCGAGCACGGCGGGCTATCTCGCCGGTGCTGTGGCGATGATGATCGTCCTCAAGAACCCTGAGCTGACCGAGTCGTTTGAGGCTCCTGGCGCCTCAGTTCTCTGGAAAGCGGAGGATCGGCGCCAGGAGCTCCCTCGTCCCCGAATGGCCCGTGCCACGGAGGGCGAGGAAGAGCCGGCAATAAGAACCGTACCAAATTGATCGGAAAAGCGGAATTCCTCCGCTATCCCAGAATGATCCAATGCCCCGCCCCCCTGTCGCCGATCGGAGCCTGGCTTTAGAATGGGAGGAAGTGCCCACCGATCACGCCCGCGCAGCCCACACCGTAATCGTCAGCGACTTTCATCTGGCCGATGCCGAGCCACCGCACCCCTACAACCCGCTCTGGAAGCGGTTCAAGCGGCCGAAGCTCTTTCTAGACAGAAGTTTTCGCAGGTTCATCGAACACCTTCAGTCGCTGTCACCGGAGCCTATCGAGCTGGTGTTGAACGGCGACATCTTCGATTTCGATTCAGTGATGGTGTTCCCGAGGAAGCCTTCATTCAAGGTGAGCTGGCTCGAGAGGAAGCGAGGCCTCTTCGCGGAGGAGGAAAAGTCCCGCTTCAAGATGAAAGTGATGTTGGATGACCACGCGGTCTGGGTGAAGGCGCTCCGAGATTTCGTGCTTGGCGGAAATCGATTGATCTTCATCATCGGAAACCACGACATGGAGCTGCATTGGCCGAGCGTGCAGCGGGATGTCGTGGATGCGATGGAGCTGCCGGAGGAGGCGCGTGACCGGGTGCGCTTCTGCGAGTGGTTCTATGTGAGTAATGGCGACACGCTGATCGAACATGGAAATCAGTTCGACGAGTACAGCATGTGCGCGGATCCCGTACACCCGCTGATCAGAAAGGGTTCCAGGGTTTTTGTGCGGCTTCCATTCGGAAACTTGGCGAACAAGTTCCTCCTGAATGGCATGGGGCTTTTTAATCCGCACGTAGAGAGCAGCTACATCAAGAAGGATCTCCGTGAGTACCTCGTTTTTTTCTTCAAGTATGTCGCCCGCACCCAGCCCTTCATCTTCCTTTCATGGTTCTGGGGATCGATGGTGACGGCGATCTATTCGATCGGGGAGGGGATGCTTCCTGCCTTGCGCGACCCGCTCATGGTGGAGGCGCGCGTGGACGTGATCTCGGAGAAAGCGAACGTGAGCCCGCGGGTGACGCGATCGCTTCGCGCTCTTCACGTGCATCCTGCCTATTTCAATCCCTTTAAGATCATGAGGGAGCTCTGGCTGGACCGTGGGATTCTCTTCCTGCTGCTTTTGGGTGCCAGCTTCTGGATGTTCTCAACGGTGAATGTATTCGTTCAGATTTCAGCCTGGTGGTTCCTCGTGCCTTTGTTTCTGCTTCTCCCTCCGTTCGTGTTTTATGCGCGAACCGTCGAGTCCGAGGTCTACAAGATGCAGGAGAATGCTGAAAGGCAGGTGCCCATCAGCGCGCGCATCGCCGGGGTGAAGCGGGTGGTGCAGGGGCACACCCACCGCGAGCGGCACGTCTGGGTGGAAGGGGTTGAAGTGCTCAATACGGGAACCTGGTCGCCGGCCTACCGTGACGTCGAGTGCACCCAACCCTACGGCACGAAGTGCTTCGGATGGATTCGTCCAAGCGATTCCGGAGTTCGTGAGGCCGGGATCTACGAATGGAACGACCCCGGCGTGAGCCAGATCCCGTCGAGAACGGGCGATTGAGCTGTGCTATAGGGGCAGAAATGGCGGGAAAGACGGTACTGATCACGGGCGCGGCAGGTACACTCGGGGCGGCGATGGCGGAGCGGTTTTCGGAGGCGGGTTTCCGAGTTTTGGGATGTGACCGATCACATTCCAACTCGGAACGCGGAGTTTTCGCGAAATGGTTCAATGCCGATTTGGCCTCCAGCGCCGATGCCGAGAAGCTGGCCGTGGGAGTGCTCTCCTTCTCCGGGAGCCCCGACGCGATCATTCATTGCGCCGGGGGATTTCGCTGGTCCAAGCTCGACGAGCTTTCCCAGTCTGACTGGGATTTCTTGATGGCATCCAACCTCACCTCTTCCTGGCAACTGCTGAGGGTGTTTCTCCCGAAGTTGAAGGAGCGAGGGGTGGGATCGCTGGTGTTCATCGGGTCCAAGGCCGCGTTGCAGCCCGGTGCGGGCATGGGGGCCTATTCCGCCGCGAAAGCGGGGTTGCATGCCCTAGTGGCGGCAGCGGCTGAGGAGGCGAAGGGAACCGAAGTCAGGGTGAATGCCCTGCTTCCATCCGTTCTCGATACTCCCCCGAATCGCCGGGACATGCCGGACGCCGATTTCACGAAATGGGTGAGCCCAGGCGCGCTGGCGGATATCGCGGTTTCGCTGTGCCAGCCTTTTGGGGCACCCATTCGAGGCGCGCTGATCCCTGTAAGCGGGGGGCTTTGAGGAGCAGATGGCGAAACTTGGTCAGGTGACCTTGAAGGATGTCCATGCGGCCGAGCTGGCCTTGAAGGGCCTGGTGGGCGAAACACCGCTCGTGGGCTGCAGCTGGCTCAGCGAAAGGCTGGCCTGCGAGGTTTACCTGAAATTGGAGACCTCTCAACCGATCGGAGCCTTCAAGATCAGGGGGGCTACCTACCGGATCGCCTCGCTGACCGACGGTGAGCGCGCGCGGGGAGTGATCGCCGCAAGCGCCGGCAACCATGGTCAGGGCGTGGCCTGGGGTGCCCGGAAACTAGGTTGCAGCGCCGTGATCGTGATGCCGAAGAGCGCTCCTCTGATGAAGCTCGCGAACGTGAAGGCACTGGGAGCGGAAGTTGTTCAGGAGGGCGAGAGCTACGAGGATGCGTACGCCGTTGCCCAGGAAATCGCGGCTAAACGCGGGCTCGTGTACGTGCACGCCTACGAGGACCCCCATGTGATCGCTGGGCAGGGCGTGTTGGGTCTCGAGATTCTGAGGCAGCTTCCGGACGTTCAGGTCGTCATGGGGTCGGTGGGAGGTGGCGGGTTGATGGCGGGCATCTGCGCCGCGTTCGAGTTGCATCCCCAGGTCGAGATCGTGGGTTGCCAGGCCAAGGGCGCGGCGCCGATGGCGCGCGCTCTCGAACGGGGACAGCCGGTAACCCTGGACTCGGCAGCCACCTTCGCGGATGGAATTGCCGTAAGGAAAGCCAGCGAGCCGATGAGGAAGCTCCTGGCCGCGAGAATGGCGAAGCTGCTCGAGGCAGATGATGAGGCGATCGCGGGCGCGGTCGTGACGTTGATGGAGCGGGCGAAGGTAGTGGCGGAGGGCGCGGGCGCGTTGCCGCTCGCCTGCCTCAAGGAGCATGTGGCCCGGTTCAAGGGCAAGAAGGTCGCCTTGATCGTGAGCGGCGGAAACATCGACGTGAACCTGCTCTCGAGGATCCTGGATCTGGGCCTGATCCGAACCGGGCGCCGAATCCGCGTGAACGTTTTCCTGCCGGACCGCCCGGGCTCGCTCAATCGACTCACGCAGATTCTCGCCAATGAAAGCGTGAACGTGCTGCAGGCCATTCACGACAGGAACGAGCCCGCGGCGAGCCTGAACACCGTGGAGGTGGCGCTCACCCTGGAAACCAGGGGGCGCGAGCACGCGGACCGCGTGATCGCGGTGCTCGAGCAGGAATACACGGCCTCAAAAGTGATCGTGGCCCGCTGATCACTGGTTCTTGAAGTACTTGTCGTACATGTCCGAGGAGTCGTCCATGTCGAGCCCGAAGGGCTTGCGGTCCCTACCGGCTTCGGGCGCCTTCTCGATGGCCTTGGCGACGGTTTTCTCGCCGATCTCGCCCGGATCCGTGATCTTCGTGTTCGCGAGCTGCGCCGCGACCTCGGGCTGATAGGTTTTCAGATCCTTGAGCGTGGTTTCAACCGCTTTGCGCTCGAGCGCCTGGGCCTTCTCCTCGACCTGCTTCCGGTTGTCGTCCTTGGCCACGGCATCTTTGATTTCCGCCTTCACGTTCGAGAGCACGCGGATGGTGCTGAGCTCTTCCTGGGTGGTGGTGAGAACCTCGATTTGGGCTGGCGCGGCCGGCGCCGCCGCCTGTTGAGCGGCAGGCGAAGGCTCGGGAGCGGACACGGAAGCGGTTTGCCCCTGCTTCACGTCCACCGCTTTTTCGACGTCCTTGGATTTGAGCTCCACGGACCCTCGCAGCACCGCCACGGAGGTCTGGCCCGACGCGCCTTGGTCGGCGACGAAGAACTCTGTGCCTCGCACGCCCATGGTGGCGGAGCGGGTTCGGATGCTGAGGCGGCTTCTGGGGCCGCCCTTGCTGACCACGCCGCGCAGGTTTCCGTGCAGGATCCTGATGTTGGGCCGCGCCTCGGCCCCGGAGCCGTTCCAACGGATGCGGAACTCGGTGCTGGGTCCCACCGTGTAGTGGTCGCCGTTCTCGTAAACGATGCGCGCCTTGCCGCCTGGGGCTGTGCTGATGACGTCGCCGTTATCCAAGGGCGTGCCGACGGTGGCCGCTCTCACCGAGAAGTACTCGCTTTCGTAGATCGCGTGCGGCCCTTCCCCCTGAAGCGTCTCGGAAGGGTTCGCGAGAATTCTTACCACCCCTTCGACCCGGGTCAGGTGACCTACCTGATCGGAGGCCGAGGCCAGTGCGGCGGGGATGGCGAGTGCGATGAGCAGGGCGCGGGAAAGGAATCGACGCATCGGACAGAACCTCCAGTGTTCCGTTCATTTCAGGATGAGGGATCATGATAGCGCCGAACCCCGGGGGCGCCAAGGGTGGGCTCGGGGAAAGGGGGATCCTCAGGAAGCTTCTTCGGTCTTGTCGCCGCGGTCGAGGTAGAAAGTCTGACGGTCGTCGTTGTATCCAAAGAGCTCGGCGTACCGGCTCCATTGGAGCAGCACGGCGAGGGTTTGCTCGGCATCTTCGTTGGGAACCAGCTCCGCCAGTTTCTCCACGGCCTCCTCGCGCGTCACTTCCTGGTTCTCCTGGCTGCTCAGGTACTCCCGAAGCTCGCGGATAAAGGGAATCTTTTCCAACTGGCGGGAGATGATCTCCTTTTTGTCTCCGATCGAAGCCTCGCTGATCTGCATGCCGAGCGGCTCCAGGACGACATCGCCGCCGGGCGTATGCACCAGACTCAAAACCTCGGCACCTCGCACGACGGAGAGCGTGCGCCCATATTCCATCTGGAGCTCATTCGCGAGTTTGTAGATGTCCTCTCGGCCGCCGCGGTTGCGCAGAAGCTCAACCAGCCCAAGGACTTCGCTGACGCCGCTCTCGGGGAGGGGGAAGGGGATCGGAGATTTTGATTTGATCTTTTTAGTCGGACTATCGGGGTCCATACGGGAATTTCCTAGAACATCTTACCTGAGTTTGCAGGGGGTTTTTCGGATTCATGAAACACCAGCGATTACAGGTCGGTATCAAGCCAGGAGAGAGAATACCCGGTCGACGTATTCAGGGAATCGCGGATCCGTTTTGCGCCGAGGCCGAGGGAGATCCACTGGTATGTCTCCGGCCAACCGCCCTGGACGCGCCGATAGCACCAGGATTCGGTCTGCCAACTCGATCGCCTCTTCGATCTTGTGGGTCACCATGAGGATTGTGTTCACGGGGAAGTCGCGGTCGCTCCAGAGATCGATGAGCTCATCACGAAGGTTGATGGAGGTCAGGACGTCGACCGAGGAGAAAGGCTCGTCCATGAGAAGCACCTCAGGCTCGACGGCGAGGGCCCTGGCCAGACCCACCCGCTGTTTCATTCCCCCAGAGAGCTCTCGGGGATAGGCCTCCTCGTAGCCCTCCAGACCGACTTTCTGGATGTAGCGTGCGGCCTTGGCGCGCCGTGCGCGCCGGTCGGGGTTGCGCGGCTCAAGCCCCAGCTCCACGTTCTGGGCGACGGTGAGCCAGGGCAGAAGCGCGAAATCCTGGAAGACCATCGCGGTGCCCAAATTGATTCCGCTCTGCTCGACGTTCTTATACAGAATCCGCCCTGAGCTGGGCCGGATCAACCCGTTCAGAAGTCGAAGCAGGGTGCTTTTCCCCGCTCCCGACGGACCGACGATCGCGATGAACTCACCCTCGCGGGCGGTGAACGTCAGGTCGTCGAGCACGGTGAGCTCACCCTGGGGTAGCGCGAAACGCCGGGTCACGCCTTCCAGCTGAATCAGTATGGGAGCATCGGGTGCGGTCATGTCTCGATCCGGTAGCGCTCCAATGAGGAGCGGATCACCGGTCTCCAGAATACGGTGTTCAAGAGCAGAATCCACCCTACCATGGCCACGATGCACAGGACGATGGCCCTCGAGTCGCCCGACTGATAGACGCTCCGGTTCAGAAGCGCGCCGATGCCGTTCACGGTGAGCACCTCCTCGCGGTAGGTGACATACTCGGAGACCACGAGCGCGTTCCAACCTCCGCCCCAGGCCGTGATCGCCCCCGTGAGAAGCGACGGCTGCATCGCGGGAATCACGAGCCTCCGCCAGGTGGAAACGCGCGAAAGGCCGAATGAACGCGTGGATTCATGAAGGCTGAAGGGGATAGACGTGGCCCCGCCCAGACCGTTGAAGAGCAGGTACCACTGCATTCCGGTCATGAGGAGCAGGATGCTCGCGGCCTCCATGCCCCCGCCGAATCTGCGCACCATCACCAGTATGATGAGCGGGAAGAGCGCCACCGCCGGAAGGCTCGCGCCGACCTGAGCCAGTGTTCCGAGACCCTGCCTGAGACGGGGCCGGTCCCAGACCCAGAGGCAGACGGGAAGGACCCAGGCCAGGGAAATCAGGAGGGCGAGCACAAGTCTTCCCGTGGAGGCGAGGAGCGCAAGAGGGATCTCTCGCGCGATCGAAGGCAAGGGGCCCCTGAACCAGCGCGCTCCCGCCCAGGCCGCCCAGGCCAGGAAGAACATCAATGGTAGGGCCCAGGCCAGCGCCACCAGGCGGGGTTGGTTCCTTCGCGCCTCATGGATCGCGACGGCGATTCTCGCGAAGAAATGCCGATTCAGCTCGTGAGCCGCCGCGTTCAGGATCGCGACTGGGAGGTCCCAGAGGAGAGGCGAGATGACCTCGCGCAGGAGCCAGAGCAACGGATGGAACAGCGCCCTCGCCAATTGTCGCAGAGGCGCGGCGAAGGGCGCTGCCAGGGACGCCAACCCTCGGTAAACCGGTCCCGCCGAGGCGCTGGTATCGTGCTCGCTCAGCGGGCCCGAGTCCGACCTGAACTTCTCAGCCCACGCCGCGAGCGGGCGCCATAGAACGAGGTCAAAGGTCAGAATCAGCAAGGTCAGCGCGGCGAGCCCGATCATCACGAGCCTTCCCTGGTCCTGCTCGGCGGCCTTCGCGAGAAAACTTCCAATGCCTGGAAGGTGGTACTTCATCGGGCCCACCGCGATGATTTCGCAGGCCACGAGGAAGAACCAGCCGTTCGCCCAGCTCAGCACGCTGTTCGAAACCACGCGGGGGATGGCCGCGGGAACGTACAACACCCAGAATCGCCGGCTTCCGGTCACACCGAGACTTGCCATGGCGTCGATGCGGTCGGGCGGCAGGCGTTTCACCGCCTCGTACACCGCGAAGGCGATGTTCCAGGCCTGGCTCGTGAAAATGAGGAAGACGGCGGCCAACTCCACGCCGATCCTCCCCCCTTGGCCGATGCCGATGAACAGGGTGATCGCGGCCGGGAAAAAACCGACGATCGGAATGGATTGAAGGACGTCGAGCGTTGGGACGACGATCGTCTCGGCCGCGGCATTTCGGGCGGCGAGAACCCCGATCAGAAAACTGAACGCGAGCGATGCCACGAAGGCCACCGCGATCCGAAGCAAGGAGAGCGTGAGCGCATAGGGAAGCTCGGCAACCGTTACGCGCTCGGCGGTGAGCTCCGCGAGCCGTACTCCGCCTTGATAGAGCGCGGCGCTGACCAACAGCGCGCCGGCGATCAGCGCCAGGTAGAGGAGGCTGTGGCGGACACGACGCTCCAGATGCCTGGGAAGCCCGCGCCCCGATTCGTGGTTCGGAGACATGGGGCGATCTTAACTGATCGATGCGGGAAGTATCCAAGCCTTCCATGGGCCTGAGGGCCCCTGCTAGAATGGGGCGATGATCGCCTTGGCCTCCTTCTTTCTGGTTTTCCCGCAGGCCGCCCACGCGACCACCTTCATGGTCTTCCCTTTTCCGAAGGTGGTTCGGGAGACCCAGATGGTGGTGCGGGGAACGGTTGGATCTTCCTATGCGGACTGGGGGGAGGAAAGCCCCGGGGATCGGCGGATCTTCACTTTCGTCGAGGTCCGCGTGGGAGAGGTCCTCAAGGGCGAGGCGCCCGCACGGGACCTCTTGATCGCCCGTCAGCCGGGCGGCGAAAGGGACGGCGTGGGCATGGAGGTGGCCGGCACCGCCCGCCTCAGCCGGGGCGAGGACGTGGTGCTGATGCTTGGGCCCGTGAACGCGGATGGCTCCTACGACATCCAGAACCTGATGCTCGGGAAGCTGGTTGTTCAGAGAGATCCCGAATCGGGAGAGGAAGTTCTGAGCGGCCCGGCGCTCGCGAAACCCGGCATCAGGGGTACCCATGGCGACACCCCTCATGAAGAACGCACCGGGGCCGTTTGGACACTCGCTCGGTTGCGGGGGCTGATCCAGGAGCAGAGTCAGGCGCAGAGTCAGGCGCCAGATGGCGCTGATTCTTCTGGGGAATCCCCGGCCAAGCGATCCCCGCCGTCCGATGGAGGGAAGCCCAAACCCCAGGCACCTCCTTTGCAACCTCAGATGGAAGGGACCACCGGGTCCGCCCCCGAGGAAGGAGGGCAGACCCCGCGGAGGTGGCCCGTTCCGGGGCTCGTTGCCGGTATTATCTTGGCGCTGGCCGCGGGCAGTTTGTACCTCTTACGCCGGTCGCGTCGCGGCCGGTAACCTGGAAAAAGCAGCGGTTCCTCGGCCGGGATGGCCGGGGCCCTTCCTGACATCGGGGAGTCTCAAGGATGAGACGGGTAGCCATCACCATCGGGGTGATCGTTGGAGTTCTATCTCCTGTGATCGCCGCCGCCTTCGTGCCCACCGTGACCCCCGACGGTCATGCTGTGAAGTGGGGCGGCGCGCGCAAGTACGACCTCGCTGGCAACCCGCAGAACCGCTCCGGAATCTCTGATCGTTTTTTCTACGACGCCGTGGTGCGCGGCCTTCAGCGTTGGCAGGGGGCTTCGGCCGGCGCCATCGGCTTCGATTACTGGCAGGGCAAGGACAACGACGTCTACGAGCCCAACGCTGAGTACAACGGCCTTTCCAGCATCTTCTTCGCTTCGGAGCGCGACGGGGGGACGCAGCCGGGTCAGCAGGTCATCGGCCTCACTCAGGTCTGGTACGACCTCGACAACGGGAAGATCCTCGAGGCCGACATCGTTCTGAACGACGTGGACTACGTGTTTACGTCGAACCCCGCCGACACCTCGGGCACGGGCTCGGGCCAGCCTTACGGGGGATACAACAACGAGATTTTCCTGGAGAACGTCGTGACCCACGAGATTGGGCACGCGTTGGGGCTGTCGCACAGCGGAGCCCTGCAGTCGACGATGCTCTTTCTGGAGTCGCCCGAGCAGGCCCACCTGAGCTGCGACGATATCCTGGGCATACGATCACTCTATGAAACCTCGAGCGTGAGCTCCGGATCGGGAGAGCTTCGGGGCAGGATCGTCGACTCAGGCGGTGATCCCGTCGTGGGCGCGCAGGTGGTGGTGGTGTCGGAGTCCCGCGGCGCCGCCGTGGCCTATGGGCTCACGAGTTCCTCAGGCAACTACCGTGTTCGCAATCTGGAACCCGGCCGCTACTCCTTGATGGTGGAACCCTACTACGCCGGCGCGGGCACTCTTCCCTCCTACTACTCCGGGATGAACGCCTCGGTGTGCGGCGGCGGCACGTTCAGCCGGACGTTCCTCGCCGAGCCCAACGGCTATCATCTGAAGCGCCTGGCGGTGTCGGGCGGGCTGGTGACGCAGGCCGGAGACCTGGCCGTGCGCTGCTCGGGTTCCAAGAACGCCGCCGTATCGGGGCCCTTCGGCGCCTCGAACGCCGGCGATGCCCCGTCGCTTGAGCGCGCCGCCGGCGACACCGGCTTCTCCGTCGTGGATCGCGTAACCGTGGGTGGATCGCTGCTCTACCGGGTGCAAGTCACGGGCGGGCAAGTCGAGGTCCGCGCCCTGGCCTACAGTCTCTACTCACCGGTGGGGGTTGCGATCGAGCTCCTCAACTCCTCGCTGCAGCCCGTGAACACGCAGGATGCGCATCCGGTGTATTCGGGCGCTTCGGGCTTCTCGAACTATGACGGCGCTCTCGTGGCGAGCGGGCTCCCCTCGGGCACCTACTATGTGCGGGCCACGGCCCAGTACGTGTCTTCGAGCCGTTACCCCGCCGCCTCGCTCTCCATGGACTACGCCCCCTTCGTGATGCTCACGGGCCGTAAGTCCACGGGCTCGCTCCCCTTCGAGTCGCATCTCTCCTTCAACGCCCGTTGCCGCATGGATGAAGACTTCGCGGCCTACCACAGTCCCGGAGGCGAGCCGCCGCGGGCCGATGAGGATTCCGACGGGCTGGGCTTCTGCGGCACCGTGGCCTCGGGGGGTTCGGGCGGCAATCGCAGGCCCCCGGCTCCCCCTACCGCCGTTTTGGGGTGGTTTCTTCCCTGGGCGCTGGGTTTGCTCGCCGTACATGGCATGCGTTTGACGGCCCGGCGCGCGGGGCGGCGGCTTGCTGTGGCCTCGGCGCGCGGCTAATCTGAAAGACATGACGCCTGCCCTTGCATCGTTTGGCATGAGAACTGGAATCGCCGTGACGGGCCTGGCGCTCCTTGCGCTTGCGGGGCCCGCGGCCTCGGCGGCGGTGGATCCGGCGCTGAGCCCGCGCTCGGTGCACACGGCCGATCTGCGCAAGAACAAGGTCTATGTGGACGACGGGATCGTCGTGGGCGGCGACCGCAACGTGAACGACGTGGTGATCCTGGGGTTGCGCCACGCCACGCAGGCGGGCTTCGAGCGCTTCGTGCTCGACCTCGAAGGAAACGGCGAGGGCGACTCCGTGGCCATCGAGCGAGCGCCCTTCTACCAGGTATCGGTGGCGCCCGACACGCGGCAGGTGGTGTTCACGGTTTGGGGAAATCCCAAGATCGGATTCGACCCCTCGAAGGCCGTGGCGAAACTCAAGAACAGCTCCGTGGTGAAAAACGTGGAGCTACTTCCTGTCTTGGAAAAAGATCGGTGGAGCTTCGTGGTGCACCTGCGCGAACCGCGCGCGGTGGAGGTGTTTGAGCTCTCCCGTCCGGTTCGCGTGATCCTGGACATCCGCACGGCCTCCCGGTAGCTTTTCTTCCATCTTATGCGCGCCCAAATTCGCTCCAGTGTTGGCCTCGCTCTCCTTCTTCCTCTCCTTGCGTTGAGCGGCTGCGCCAGCGGCCCCGCGGTGAAGTCGCAGGACTACGCCGTGCTCTCCACGAGCAAGGCTTTCGAGTACCCCATGGAGAAGGTCTACAAGGCCGTGGAAGAAACCCTCCGCAAGCATCGGGTGGTGGAGCGGGATCCCGAGGAGCCCAACGAGGTGGAGATCCGCAAGCTCACCGAGGCCGAGTGGGAAACCGACTGGATCTACTCGCAGTCGAAGAACAAGTACGTCGAGTACAAGGTCAACGATCTGCCCAGGAAGCAGTACCTTCAGCTTCGCGTGAAGTACCAACTCAAGGCCGAGACCCAGATCGGCGCGGTGAAGGTGAGCGTGGGGGCGCAGGAAGAGGTGCAGCGGCTCTCGGCCGACGGCAAGCCTGACGGCTGGGACTCCGAGGGCAAGCCCGACACCGCGCTCGCTCGCCGCGTCTTGGACCAGGTGGGGCAGGCGATTCTGGCCGCGGCGCCCTGAGGGTTTCTGACTCGTGGGTTCTTGTCGGGTTGTGTCTTTTCCCAGAAACTTGGATTTGCCATGAGAAAAGTCCTTTGGGCCATTTTGTGCGCGGCGATCCTGATTCAGGCTGACCTGAAAGCCGCCCTTGGCGAAGTGCCGTCCACGCTCGTCTGGGCGGTCCGCCCCCCCAGTTCGAATCCCCCGGTTGGAGCTTGCGGATCGAGCTTCTCTCGTCGAGCCGCCCACTGGGAACGCCCAGGTCGTGGAGTCAGGAGCGCAGTGGGTGGAGCTCAAGGGCGAATTCCTCTCTTCCACGGTCAATCAGCATACCTGCGCCATACTCAATGATGACTCTCTCAAGTGCTGGGGCAGGAACGATCAGGGGCAGCTCGGTCAGGGAGATATCAATGCGCGAGGGGATGGCTCGGGCGAGATGGGCGCAAGCCTCCTGGCTGTCGACGTGGGAACGGGCCTGACGGTGAAGTCCGTCTCTCTCTCCTATCAGCAGACTTGTGTCGTGCTGAGCGATGATACGGCCAAGTGCTGGGGTTTCAACATGACCGGGCAATTGGGACGGGATGATCAGAATGCCGTGGGTTGGGCGGGCGGCCAAATGGGCGATAGCCTGACGCCGATCAACGTGGGAGCGGGGCGAACAGTCGCCCACATCGCAGCAGGGAGAAACCACACCTGCGCGATCTTGGACAATGCCACGGTCAAGTGTTGGGGGCTCAACAGCGAGGGGCAGCTCGGCCAGGGCAATACCACGAATGTAGGCGACGGCCTGGGTAACACGATGGCCTCATTGAACGCTGTCAGTCTTGGGGGTGCAGCGACGGCCCTCAGCATCGCTGCGGGCGACAAGCACACCTGCGTGATCTTGGACAGTGCCGGCGTCAAGTGCTGGGGATACAACTCCTCGGGACAGCTGGGGCAGAACAACACGACCCAGATCGGCGATGGCGTGGGGCCAAGCGTGGCGGCATCGTCGGTGATCGACCTCGGCGGCAGCGGTGCTCGCACCGCTACGGCCTTGGCGGCGGCGGATTTCCATACTTGCGCGATCCTGGATAACGGTTCTCTCAAGTGCTGGGGGTACAACCTCAACGGACAGCTCGGGCAGGGAGATACCAACCATCGAGGATTTGCCGCGAACCAAATGGGAGACAACCTTCCGCCGATCGGCCTGGGTTGGCAACGAACCGTGCTGGCGGTTGGACCCGGGGGAGGGGAGTCGACGAATTCGCACGTCTGCGCCGTCCTGGACAGTCGTCGAATCAAGTGCTGGGGTCTCAATTCCTCTGGGC
Organism: Bdellovibrionales bacterium; assembly: GCA_020850015.1. Classification (GTDB taxonomy): domain Bacteria; phylum Bdellovibrionota; class UBA1018; order UBA1018; family JADZFF01; genus JADZFF01. The sequence goes on from JADZFF010000147.1 coordinate 38,033, forward strand.
AGCTGGGTCTGGGTCATACTCAAAAGCGCGGTGATACCGACACCGGAAAGATGGGAGACTTGCTGCCGTACGTGGATCTGACTCCCTAGACGGAGAGGTCCGGGCGAGGTTCGCGTGACTTCACCCCCCGGGGGAGGCAGTACTTTCGGCTTCGCGTGAAATACCGCCACAGGGTCGAGACCCAGATAGGCGCGATGAAGGAGAGCTTGGGGCGCTGGAAGAAGTGCTGCGGCTCTCTGCGCAGGGAAAAAACAAATATAATTCTTGTGCATTGACCGTTGACTTTCCTGGGATTGCCCCTAAGAGTCTTCGTCATATTGCTGACAAATGGGATTCTCTCAAATTGAAGATCCCAGAGTCGCGTTGGGGAGTCCGCTGAACTGCTGAGTTGAACATTCAGGGGCGGGTCGAGGTGTGACCTTCGACTTGCAGGGACTCGTGTTGCTTATCGGGAGGAAGAGCAAATGATGAAAATGCGTACATGGGTGGCGTTGGTAGGGTGGACCAGCTTCGGAGCGGCGGCGCTTCTCGTGGGCGCCCTCGCGGTGGCGCGCGAACTGGGCTTTGACTTCATCGCGCCTACCGTGCCGAGCACTGCTGCGGCTCCGAATGAGCAAGGTTTGATCGTCTACGACGCGGGTGCCGACGTTTTCCGGGGGCGCGGGGCTTTGGACTGGCAGAGCCTCACGGCGGGCGCCGCGGAAGTGCCCGTCGGCACCATTCTGCCCTTCGCCGGGCCGATCGCGAATATTCCTGCGGGCTACCGCCTCTGTGATGGCTCCGTGGTCGACGCCAACGCTGGGTACTTGGCGTTGGTGACCGCGATCGAGGACTCCTGGGGCGACGCTGGGGATGTCGACCCTGCGACGGTCAACCTTCCAGATCTAAGGGGACTCTTCTTGCGCGGCTCGGACAACGGCCGGGGCGCGGACCCGAACGCGAATGCGCGCATTTCTCATCCTGATTATCCCGGAAGTAACTCGGGTGATCAGGTTGGGTCGTATCAGGTGGATGAGTTCAGGCGTCACGGACACCCGTGGCGTCAGGTGGTGACCGATGACGTGGTCAGCGACGGGAACGGAGGCGCGATAATGACGGACCAGAACGGCTCGCACACCACACGTAATCCATTCACGGGAACGACGCTGGGCAACAACCCCAATCAATCCATTGGTGGAGCGGGCGAAGACGAAACGCGGCCATCCAACGTGTCCGTGAACTACATCATCAAGGTCTGATCAAAGCGGCATCTCAGGAGCGAACCTTATGCTCTCTCTCACTCGTGGCTCTGGATTCATGCGGCGCTCGGCGGGTCCGACGGCGGTCTTGCTCGTGGGGCTCGCCGTTGGCGCAGGGCTCTCCCAGGCTGTGCAATCGACGCCTGCCTGGGCGGCCGTCCTGATTCGACATTTTCTGCCTGATTTGGCCTTCGTCACGGCACATGGAGGGCCCCTCGAGGGTGAGATCGCGGCCCGTCCCCAGGAGGACCTGGCCGGGCCCAAGGGGTACGAGTACCTCCAGGGAGGGCAGTTCGTAGGGGTACTTGGAGGAGACCAACACTCCTTTCCCAGTGTTCGGACTTTTGCCTACTCGCGGTTCTCTGCCTCGGACCAGACGGTCACCATCGACCCGGGATCGATCTTTGAGTTCGACAACGGCGAGCGGATTCGCCTGACGGATTCTTCGCCGAACACCTATCAGTTCACTCTTTCGTCCATTGACCCGCCTGGAAGCGAGTGGACTTACCTCTACGTCAAGAAAAGCGGCGGGCCGCTCTCGGTTGTCGCGACGAGCGTCTTCGGTCTCTTGAACGAGGCGAACGTCGGCGTTGGCGACTTCGCGTATCTGGGGGCCGTTTGGGTGGACATGGTGCCCGTCGAGTCCATCCGACCCATTCGTAGGATCGGAACGCGCTACTTCTACCGCGACATCGTTCCGGTCGAGACCGTGGAGCCCGAGTTTGTTTTCTCGTCTCCCAACGCCATCACGATCATGAGCCCCGCCGGACCGAGATACGTCCCGGTCACGGCGGTCAAGGCCTATGTCTGGGGCATGAACACTGGAACCGTGGCGCCCTACCTTTGGAACTTCTGCCATCGCTTCGGGGGCCCCATTGAGGGCTGCGTGACGGGTCTCTTCGAGGCCAACAAAGGAGAGGACGGCAAGATCAAGACCTACGTGTCGGCCTTCGGCTCGACCGAACAGGGGCCCATCACGGTTCAGATTCAGGGTTTTGAGGAAGGCTTGGTGACTCTCCGATGAAAACGAGATCGTTGAAACAATGGACCGCGTTAGGCGTGGTCTTTGGGTTTGTGCTGCATTTTGCTGTCGCGCAGGGGTCTGGCCAGGTTCGCACGATTCTAATCTCCAGGGACGCGTTTCCGGTGGCCATGGATGGAGAGCTGGTCCGCGACCAGGGCGTTGACCGCCCCTTGATCCGGGCTGCTGGAAAGTGGGTGCCGATGGATGTTCATCGGCTCTCTTCGTTCCCGGATTTTCGCGTCGACGCAGGCCAGGCTGTCGTGAGCGCGGGATCAGTCATTCTTGAAAACGACGAGGCCCGCTCGAATGCGGGGCCGGTTTCGATTGCCGCCCCGACGGCCCTGGAGTGGAGGGCTCTTTTCGCCATCCCGGCTTCGTCCGGAAACGGGTTTGAGGTCGTTAGCAGCGATGACTTCGATGAACCTGCGGGAGTGGACCCGTTGATCATCGCAGCGAAGCGGTACCGGTATTTGGGAAGCCACCTGGGCGCGGAGAAATTGGCGCGTCGGGGGGACCGATATTTCTATGCCTTCGGCAGCCACCAATCCGACATTCAGTGGGTGCATGCGCCCGATGGGTTGACGGCGGATGCGGAGATCGGGCGGGTATCGCCCAAGGCGCTCTCGCTCCAGGTCCACGCGAAGCTGTACTCGCAGAATCGCCTGCTGACCGACACGAGCGGCCAGTGGTTCTACGCCGTCCGAGGCGCGCATCCCGATGCCCCGGGAATGCCCCTTGGGAACCAGACGAACACCTTTGAGCTGCCGGCCGAGGGGGCGCTTCCCTACAAATTGAGGGTGACCGCCACCAGCGGCGTTTTGCCGGTATCCGGCCCCTCCGCAGGCCTGACGGTCCTCGGACATCGGGAAGATCCGGCGTTGTTTACGAACTGAGGGGGGAAAGACGATGAGCGCAGTCAGATCATGGATATGGAAAGCCCTGGCTCTCGCGATGGCGCTGCCGGCGACGGCAGGAGCCACTCACCTCGTGTTTCGGCACGTTCTCCCGTGTTTTGAGGACGTCTCGGCGGTGGAGATGGAGACCGGGGAGTTGGTTGCGGATCCGGCAGGAGACACGATCCACTTCA
>JADZFF010000148.1 GCA_020850015.1 Bdellovibrionales bacterium
CCGGGTACACTCACGACAACGTGACGAACTCCGAGAACATCACGCTCACGAACGCGGGCGACTACCTGATCCACTTCCAGATGCCGCTTTACACGATCGCCGGCGACAACAACATCCGGGCCGAGGTCCGCATCAACGGCGCCGTGATCGACGGCGGCGTGGCGGCGCAGGGCTACATCGAGGACTCAAGCGGCGCGCAGCACGCCACGCTCCTGTTCAGCGGCATCGCGGCGGGAGTCGGTGCGGGCTCCGTTTTGACCGTGACGGCGACGCGGGAAGGCAACGCCGGCACCGTGACCGTGCCCGCGGGCACCTTTGGGCAGATCTTCGTGGAGCGCCTGGCTACCACCGCCAACATCGCGGCGCTGCGTGGAAACCAGCTCGTGAGCGGCACGAACTGGAACCCCGCGGCGGCCTCCTCCGTTCAGTGGTCCACGCAGGATCTCTTCGACGCCGCGGCCTATACCCACTCCACGAGCTCGAACAGCCACCAGGTCACCGTCGACGCCCGCGGCGATTACCTGCTCCTCTTCAACGACCACCTCACCGCCGCGATCACCCGGCCGAACTCGATCGTGCGCGTGCAGGTGAACGGCGTGACCGAGACTGCCGCCGAGGTGAAGAGCCACATGATCCGGAACACCGGGGGCGTGACCGAAAGCTCGGGCTCGCTGGTTTTCCTGATCCGGGACCTCAGGCCGGGCGACATCGTCTCCGTGACCTCCGTCCAGGAGGCCGCGGCCGGCACGATCAACGACGCCAGCGACGGCCTGCTCTTCCTTTGGAAGAAGTAGCCCCTTCCGAAAACGCGTGTAGCATAGCGGGGTGCGATTCCCCGCTCTCATTCCTGTCGCATCGCTCCTGGTGTTTTCGCTCACGGGTTGCGGCATCCTGCCGCTCCGGCCCTCGCGCGGCACCGACGTCGGCGGCCTGATCCGGCGCGCGGAGGAAGTAGAAGCCCCGGACGACCCGGCCCTGGACGCCGCCCCCTGGTCCTTCCCCGACCTGCCCCCGCACCTGCGACGCGCCTGCCTGGCCTGGCCGCTCCCCGTGAACCGCGTGAGCTCCTCCTACGGGCAGCGTTTCGGGCGCTCCCACCAGGGGCTGGATCTCCGGGCCCTCACCGGTACGCCCGTGCGAAGCGTGCTCGCCGGGCTCGTGGTGGCGGCGGGCAGCCCGGTGCGGGGATATGGCAAGATCGTGCTCGTGAAACACGCGCGGGGCCTGTTCACGCTTTACGCGCACCTGAGCCGGATCGACGTGGAGCCGGGGCAGCCGGTGGCGCGCGCGCAGGTGATCGGCGCCTCCGGCGCCACGGGCAGGGTCACAGGTCCGCACCTGCATTTCGAGATCCGCGACGGCGAGGTGGCCATTGATCCGCTGCGGATCCTGCCGGGGGCGGCCGCATTCCGGCGGGGCGACCCCTGCCCTATTCCGCCAGGGCCCGAAGCTCCGTGAGGGGCAACCAGGCGTAAACCACCGGCATCCGGGGCGGGCACATTCTGCCGGGTGGGAAGGCGCCACGCAAGATCCAGCGTGTCGGCGCTGACACTCACCCTGGAGCGGGGCCTACAGGTAAACTGAAATAAGGAAAGGCCAAGCGGGACGTTTTCTGATGGAAGCCGACGAAACCAGCGTACACCTGGCCTGTGTTCTCGCGGGCACGAAAGGAGGGGCCGCCGAATGCGATGTCGACTGACCGCCCCCCCAAGCGCTCAGGCCCACTCTCTCTGGCTGGGCGCTCTTCTCGGCGCTGCGGCGTTCGCGCTGGCCTCCTGCTTCGGCGCCGAAGGGACCAAGGGCCCGAGCGCGGGCGGTTCGAGCGACGACGGCGGTTTCGCGAACCCCACGATCCTGATGTTCGTGCCCTACCACGACGCCTGGTGGGCCGAGTACCAGGTGGCTTACCGCGCCTTTCGGGCCGCGGGCTACGACGTGGAGGTGCGATCGAGCGGCGATCTCATCGCCGACGCCACCTACAGCCAGGACGTGGAGACGGGCACGGGCCCCACTGGGCACGACGCCTTCAAGGACCTCTTCGCCGCGAACTTCGGCGCGGTCTGGAACGACGGCTGGAACACGATCATCCCGATCCCGCTGGACGGGAAAATCCAGGACGTGGAGAGCATCGCCGACTACAAGGCCCTCGTGATCGCGGGCGGCGAGGGCGTGCTGGAGTACCGGTACGACGGGACCTACGCCGCTCTCGGGGACATCGACCACGAAACCACCGCGGCCGAGGTCCAAGCCGCGGCCGAGAAGATCAACGAGCTCATCAACGAGGCGCTCACGCTGGGGATCCCCGTCGCGGCCCAGTGCCACGGCGCCACGCTCGCGGCCTTCGCGCGCGAGCCCGGCACGGCGCCCGCCGGGCCCGACAGCCTGGGCCTGAGCGTCCTCGATGGGAGATACGCCACCGGCTATCCGGAGCTCGACGGCGACACCGCCGCGGCCTATGCCTCCTTGAGCATCAGTTACCTGCAGGACGAAAAGGTGGTGCTCGACGGCCCAGAGCCCGGTGACATCGCGGGCGTGGACCACGCGCGCGACCTGATCGTGACCTCGCGCGACTGGTACCCGCAGACGGTGGCCCTCATGGCCCGGACGGTTCTCAACATGATCGAGTCCTACCCCACCCCCGCGCAGCGCGCCCGGACCATCCGCGTGCTGATCTACGGGGGCGACGAGCCCGACAACTACGCCGTGGATTATGCCACCTACGACGAGCTGGGCGCGCTCCTCGAAGCCGACACCGAGTTCGACTTCGACGTGGATCTGAGCAACAACGACACGGATCTCCGCTTGGCGAACCTCGCCGCGAACTACGATGTCCTGCTCTTCTTCGGCCACGACGAGCTCGACTCCTTCGCGCAGGCGCAGATCCGGGACTGGGTGGATTCGGGCGGCGCCCTGGTGGGCATCCACCACGCGATTTACAACCACAACGGCGGCAAGCGGACGCTCGTGGAGATCTTCGGGGGTGAGCTCCCCGAGGAGGCGGCGCTGAACGACGAGCTCTGGATCATGTACGCGGGCGAAACCAACCGCCTGATCAATACGAACCTGGGCGAGTTCGTGTCGTCCTACGGCACGCACCTGATCGGCGGCCCCGGGGGAAGCATGCACTACGCCACGCCGAACGGCATCCCGTCGGAGAACCAGGACGGCGACGGCGCGCGCGGCTACTGGTACTTCGACATCCCGGCGGACGACGAGCTCTATCTCGGGAACGCCTTTCTCTTGGGCGTGAGCTTCGGGCGCGGCGTGAACGAGATCAACCGGATCTTCTCGAACGACCGCTACGACGTGGCCTCGTTGAACACGGAAAACGGGCATTTCGACAGCTGGGGATGGACGCGACTCTACGATTACGACGAAGACGGAACGCACGGCCGGGTGGTGTACCTGCAGCCGGGCGAGACCATCGACAACACTTTCGCCTACCCCGCCTATCTCCAGAGCTTCAAGAACGCCGTGGTCTGGGCCTCGGCCGTGGACTGAGCTAGCGGTCGGCCCTCAGGCGCCTCTCGGAGGAGTGGAACCTGGCGTCGCTCCCCCGGAGCGTCTCCGTGCGCCCCACCACCACCGCCGCGGCCGCGCCGGGGAAGGACTCGAGCGCGTGCCGCGCGAGCCGCTGCCCGCCTGGGGCGAGCTCGCCCAGCGTGCTCCAGTGCCTCGCGAACTCCCGCAGGCGCCCGCGAAGCTCTGGATCGAGCTCGGAGGCCTGAACCTCGCTCTCCGCCCCGTCCGGCTCCACGCGCAGGATCTTCACGGAGGAGCGCCGGGCAGTGCTGTACATCCCGAAGCCCCCGAGTTTCCAGGGATGGGCGTCCCAGCCGAAACTCAACCCCAGCACCACCGCGGGCCAAACCCAGGGAAACAGCTTCAGCACCCGGAAAAACGCGCTCATGCTCAGGCGCCCCCCCCGAAGCGGAAGCTGATCTCATAGAGAAGGAGAACGAGGTCCGCGCCCAAGAACGCATGCAGGGTCCATCTGCGCTCCCAGAGGCCGCAGAACGCGAGACGCGCGCACATGAGCAGCCCGAACCACCATTCCTCGGCCACGACTTCCACGCCCAGGAAAAAGAGCATGCCCGCCGGCGCGAGCGCGCGCCGCCAGACCCCGCGAGCAGCCAGCAGCCCCAGGCCGAGCGCCAGCTCGAAGCCCACGGTGAATCCCGCGAGAAGGGCAGGAGCGGACCCCGCGGGAAACCAGGGGCCCTCCGTCGGCGCGACGGGCTCGCCGAGCCAGGTGAGCAGCGCGGCGAGCGGCCCGCCCCGCATCGCGTACCAATGAAGGAACGCGCCGGAGAGGAATGCCCCATGAGCCACCTTCGTGACGGCGGCCCAGATCATCACGGCGGAGGCCGCGCCCACCGCGGCCCGGGGCAGATCCGCGCGGCCCGGAGCCGTGGCGGCCATCGCGAGCAGCAGCGTCTCGAGAAACGAATGATTGGCGAAATCCGGGAACTCCAGGCCGAGCAGGAGGACCAGCTTGAGCGCGGCCGCGCAGGCCGGGATCGCGCGGCCCTCGCGCAGGCCAGGCACCATCCACCAGGCGCCCGCCAGCGCCAGAAAAAGGAACGCGGGCAGGAACTCTTCCGGGCGGTCGAGCCAGAAGGCCTCGCAGAGATAACGGAGCGCGACGTGCGCCAGGAGCCAACCCAGGAAAAGCGTCGCGGATTTCGCCACCACCTCACCCAGGTTCGCCCCGGCCCGGGCCCGGAGTCAACGAATCCGGTAACGCGTGGCTGGGCCCATGCCCGTTCGCTCGGCGCGGCCCTCGGCCACCGCCCTTCGCAGCCAGCTCACGGAGCTCCAACGCCGCAATCCGAGCAGCGGCTCCGCCTGCGCCGCCGAGAAGATCCCCTGGCCGAAGGCCTCACGAAGGCGGGCCTCGCGCGGATCCGAGCCGGGCCCCGGAAGGAGCGCGTCCGCCCGCAACACCAGCGCGACGGGCCTGATGGCCTCCAAACGATACCTTCCGGCCCGGCAAACCAAGCGGACGGGCGCGCCGGCCCGCTCGAGCAGCTCGCGCGCGCGGCTCACTGCCTGACGCACGCGATGGGGCGAGGAAAGGGGGTGATGGCGCTCGCCGGGAAAGGCGCGTTCGTGCAACAGGGCCACGGTCGGCGCATGGAAGGGATCGCCCGCGATCGCGTAGAAGGCGCGGAAAGGCACGCTGCCCCAGTCGAATACCCTGCCCGGATCGAAGGCCTCAGGTTCCAGCGGGGGTTGCGCGCCTTCCGCCTCGCCGACGCGCAGAACGAACGATCGAGGCAACTGATCCGGGCTCCAGGCCATCGCCCCGGCGAGGCCGCGCCGAAGACCGACGAAGGGGCTTCCCGCGAACACGCGGCGTGCCTGCGCTTCGTCTCTCGACTGGACTGCCTCAAGAAGCTCGCAAAGGCGCGCGTCTTCCCAGCAGCCGAGCGTTTCGAAATCCCGTCTCGCCGCGCGAAGCCCCGCAGGCCCGCCGGAAACCGCGGCCAGCCAGTGGCGAGCGCGCCCCGAGATCCGCGCGCCCCCCCGGGCCGTCACCTCGCGGAGCAGCTGGGCCGCCCGCGAGAGATCAGCTCCCCGCTGCAGCAGGGCGACGGCAAGCAGTACCCGCGCTTCCCCGGCGAGCTCCCCCGAGGCGACGTCCGGATCGGCGAGCAGCCGCTCCAGCCTCTCGATCGCGGCTTCCGGGTCCCAACGCCGAAGCTGGGCGGCCGCGAGTTGAATCCCGCAGCCCGGCGAGCGCGCGGCCGCGAGGAGGCCGAGCCCCTCCTGGCTCAGGCCCAATGCCCCGAGCGCGGCCGCGTAGGCCTCGAGCTCGGGTTCCTCAGCGACGCATGGCTCCGGCCGCGAGGGATGGATGACGGGATACAAGAGCCGCACTGCCAGATCCGGGGATTCGCAGCCCAGGGCGGCCCACGCGTACCCGACGAGTTCTTCACGCGGGCGCTTGGGCCTGAGGCGCGCGATTCGCCTCAGCTGCGCGCGCGCGCCTCCGGGATCACCGGCCTCGATGAGGGAGCGAACCTGAGCTGGGGTGGGAACCCGCCTTCCGAATGCCATGACAGACCTCTCTTGATCTGAGGTTTCAGGCGGGTGGCCGCACCATGCCCTAACGCGCGCCACATGACGAGTCACAACTTCCACATGGCCCGGATCCGGGAGGACCCAAGGGAAATCGCGGAAAACGCCAAGCACCGAACCGCATAAGTTGCGATCTCTTGACCGCCATCCGGCTCAGGCTGCGGCCCCGCGCGGTCAGCGATGACACATCTGCCCCAACGCCATGAACTGTCAGAAAATTGAGAAGAGCGGGGTAATCCCATGTCGGTACGTATGCGCATCCCCAGGCGTTCCCGTGCGGCCTTCGGCGCCGCCGTGGCGGCGCTTTTCCTCCAGGGCTGCGCGGACATCGGCGCGGGCTCGATGGGCCTGGGAGCGGGCAGCATCGATATCACGCTTCCTCCGCCGCCTCCGGGCGCCGGGGCCGAGGCGCTGCTGCTCTCCAGCACAGGATCGAGCTTTCAGATTGGAACCTGCGTCGCGGTCACGGTGACCGCCGTTGACTCCACGCCCGCCGCCGCCGCGGTGGACGCGGACACTCTCGTGAGCCTCTCGGACGACAGCCCGGGTTCGTTCTACTCCGACGCGGGCTGCGGCTCAGGGACTTCCGATGTCACGATCTTGAACGGCCAATCCTCCGCCGACGTCTGGTTCCGCCAGAACGGCGTGGGAGGCGTGACGCTCACGGGCTCCGCCACCGGCCTGAATCCGGATGACCTCGCTCTCAGCTTCTCGGCCCCTCCCGCCACCCAGCTCACGATCGAGGGCGCGGCCGCGATCACGACCGTGGACTGCGCGGCCTACACGGTCACGAGCCGCGACTCCGGCGGCACGCCGCGCGCGGTGAGCTCCGACACGGACGTGGCTCTCACGGGCGCGGGCGCCGGCGGCTCTTACTACTCCGACTCCGGATGCTCCACCTCTGCGACTGAGGCAACGATCCTGAACGGCCAGAGCAGCGCCTTGGCCTACTACCGCAAGAGCTCCATAGGCTCGGTGACGCTCGCCGCGGACGCGCCGCCTTTGACAGCGGATACCCTCGACGTGACGGTGAACGCCGCACCCCCGGTGAAACTCGACGTCACGGGCGCTTCCTCGGCCACGACCGTCGACTGCACGGCCCTGACGGTCACGACGCTCGACGCCCTGAACGCACCCGCCAACGTGGCCGCGAACACGAACGTGAGCTTCGCGGGCGCGGGCCCGGGCGGGCTGTTCTATTCCGACTCCGGTTGCAGCACGATCTCGGGCTCAGCGTCCGTGGCGGCCGGCACGAGCAGCGGTGTTCTTTACTACCGCCAGACCGCGCCCGACACCCTGCTCTTCACCGCCAACGCCCCTGGCCTCACCGACGACACTCACGCGCTCACCATCACCCAGGCGCCCCCCGACCGGCTCACCATCGAGGGGCCCAGCGCGATCAGCACCACCCAGTGCGCCACCTACACGATCACCACCCGGGATTCCTCCCTGCTTGCGGCGGGCGTGACGGGCGATACCACCGTCACCCTCGGCGGCGTGGGAACCAACGGGTCGTTCTACTCGAACTCCGGCTGCTCCTCCGCCATCACGGAAACGGTGTTCACGACGGGCACCTCCGTGAGGAACGTCTATTACCGGCAGACCACTCCCCCCGCGCCCATCACCCTCACCGTAACGGCCACCGGCCTCCTGGGCAACTTCGTGAACGTGTCCCTGAACGGCGGAGCGGCCACGGTTCTTCGCCTTACCTCGCCCCAGTCCACCTACACCACGATCGACTGCGTGCTCCTCACCGTGAGCACCGAGGACGCGTCGAGCAACACGGTGGCCGTGAGCGCGAACACCACGATCAACCTCGCCACCTCCAACGGCGGCACCTTCTACAGCAACAACACCTGCGCCACGACCATCACCTCAACCTCCATCACGAGCGGCTCCTCCTTCCGCGACTTCTACTACAAGAAGACAACCACGCCCGGCGCAGTGAACCTCACGGCGTCCGCCACGGCGAAGGTGCCGAGCACTCTTCCCTTGACGGTGAACCCTGCCACGCCGGTGAAACTCGCCTGGAGCACGGGGGGCACGCCCGTGGCCTCGAACGCCTGCACCACCTACACGATCAGCGCTCAGGACGTGAACAACAACAACTCGCCCGTGGCCGGCATCACGGCCGTGACGGTGCTCGACGGCGGAGCGGGCGGAGCCTTCTACTCCTCCGTGGCCAACTGCAACGCGAGCACGGGCGCCACGAGCAGTTTCAACATCGCCGCGGCGGCCGCTTCCGTGTCCGCGATCTACAAGAAATCCTCCCAGGCCGCGGTGACCTTCACGGCCGACGCCTCTGGATTCACGCTCGGCACCAAGAACGTCACGGTTTCGACCGCGGTTCCGAACAAATTTTTCTCCTCCTCGGGGGCAACCACCGGCATCGTGAACGGCTGCTACAGCCAGGTGGTGATCCTGCGCGACGAGCAGAACCTCACGGCCAACGCGCCGGCGAACATCACCATGAACCTCGCCGACGCCTCCGACGGCTCTTTCTACTCGAACTCCTCCTGCACCACGCTCATCACGAACCTGGTCTACAGCACGGGCCAGAACAGCAAGACCTTCTACTACCGCAAACCCTCCACCGGGGTGGTGACCCGCACCTACTCGGACGCGGCAGTGGTACTGGCCTCAGCCACGCGGGCCATGAACGTGTCCTCGGGCGTGATCACGAAGGTCTCCTTCAGCACGGCGCCGACCTCCACGCCCAAGAACGTCTGCACCGCTTACGCCGTCCGAACGCGCGACGAAAACAACCAGACCGTGAACACCGTGGCGGCACGGGACGTGGACCTCGGCGGCGTGGGCGACGGCGCATTCTATCCCGCGAACACCTGCGCGGGCGGCGCCGAGATCGTGCTCACCACGATCCTGGCCGGCACGAGCACCCGCACCATCTACTACAAGAAGCCCACCTCGGGGGCCGTAGTGCTTTCAGCGGCCTCGAGCGGGATCACGAGCGGGACGGCGAACGTCAAGGTGACGAACGTCGCCACGGAGCTACGCTACACCAGCGGCACCACCACCCCAGGGCTCAATACCTGCGAGGCCTACGTGATCCGATCCACCGACAACGTCGGCACGCCCGTGAACGTCACCTCGAACAAGACCGTGACCCTGGGGGGACCCTTCGGAGGCGCCTCCTTCTATCTGGACCCGGACTGCAGCTATCCCATCACGAACACGACGATCACGAACGGGACGAGTACGGCGACTGTCTATCTCTCCAGCCCTGATGCGGGAGCGACCACCCTCACGGCCACCACTGCCGGCTTCGGCACGGGAACGCTCGACCTGACCTTCGGGCCTTGAATCCCCTGACTCTCCTTGGGGCATGATCAGGCGCTAGCCGTCCGACTTGCCGCCCTTGCCCACGTTGATGAAGGGCATGGTGCTTCCGCTGGTCATGATCTCCGGGAGCTTGCCGTCCCACTTCTGAACGGCCTCATACTCCACGAGGCTGCGGTTCTGCGTGAGCGCGTTCGCGCGGATGCGCATGGACTCGGCCTCGGCCCGGGCGGAGATGATCTTCTGCTCGGCCTCCTCACGCACCTTCACCGTCTTGTTCTTGGCTTCCTCGGCCTGCTGGATCGCCACCACCTTGGCCTCGACGGCGTGCTCGAAGGGGTTGTTGAAATCCAGGTTCGTGATCTCGAAGTTCTTCAGAACCACGCTCTTTTCCTTGAGCTTCTCCGTGATCTGCAAGGTGATCGCCGCCGTGGCCTGCTCTCGCTCGGAGACGAGCTTCACGGCCTCGTAGCGGCCGATGATCCCCTTGAGCTCCCCCATGATGATCTGGGGCACGACCTTCTGCGCCCAGTCGCGGCCGATCTTCTCGTAAAGCACGTGGATCATCGTCGGCTCCGGGTGGAAGTTCGCGCTGAAATGCACGTCCACGTTCTGCACGTCCTTCGTGTAGGCCGAGGAGTTCTCGGTCCATTTCGTCTCGCGCACGTCCATCTCGATGATCGTGGAAGTGAGCGGGTTGTAGAAATAAAGGCCCTCGGGAAGGGACTCGCCCTGCACCTTGCCGAAGCGCGTCTCCACCCCGCGATGGCCCGTATCCACGATCTGGAATCCGCAGCCGCTCGTCACCGTGAGCATCAAGACCACGACCACCGCCAGTACCCCGCCGACGCGCTTGCCCAGGGTCGCGATTCGTTCCGCCAATTCACTCTGAGTAGCCTTCACAGTTACCTCCGTGGGGTTA
>JADZFF010000149.1 GCA_020850015.1 Bdellovibrionales bacterium
GACGGCTACTACTGGATCACGGGCCGCGTGGACGACGTGCTCAACGTCTCGGGCCACCGCATCGGCACGGCCGAGGTGGAGAGCTCGCTCGTGGGATTTATGGGCGTGGCCGAGGCGGCGGTAGTGGGTTGCCCGCACGACATCAAGGGGCAGGGCATCTACTGCTTCGTGACGCTTTCGGCGGGGATTGCGCCCACCGACGCGCTGAAGGAGGAGCTCATCCAGCACGTGCGCAAGCACATCGGGCCCTTCGCGAAGCCGGACTACATCCAGTTCGCGCCGGGGCTCCCGAAGACGCGCTCCGGGAAGATCATGCGCCGGATCCTGCGCAAGATCGCCGCGAACGAGCACGAGCAGGTGGGCGACGTTTCCACGCTCGCCGATCCGGCCGTGGTCCAGTCGCTCATCGAGAACCGGCTGATTCGCTGAGCGCTCAGTCCGCGGCGCAGGCCTCGAAGGCCGCGTCGCCTGCGGTTGCAGCGGAGAGAGACACGCCGCCCTGGTCCACCGAGTCGCCGAATATGTCCACCACTCGAAGCGTGAAGGGGCCGGAGCCGTAGGACGAGCCGGAGGCTTCCCAACGATTATCGCTCGTGCGCGTGAGCGAGATTGGGCCCGCTGCCGTGTCGAGCGCTTCCACGGAATCGATGGGCGTGGGCGAGTTCGACACGATCAAGCTCAGGTACCAGGGGTTCGCGCCCTGGGGTGTGATGGTGAGCCCTCCTGTCACGGGGCACTCCACCTGGCGCATCGTCACGGAGTGGATTCCGTCCACGAGGCCGCCGTTCAGCGTGTTGGCGAGTCCGCTCGTGGCGTCGATCTCGCCCGGGTCGCAGGTGGGGCAGAGGTCGCCGATCACGGCCAGAGAGGTGATGCCGCCCTTCGTGACTTCCACGCAGGTGCCACAGGCCGAGGCACCGTCGTAGGTGGCTGAGTCCACCGCGATCATGCCCGCGGCTCCCGTAGGAAGAGCCGCAAGTTGGCAGTAGCCGGCCGTAGGCGCTACGTCGCCGTAGAAGGTCATCGACGCCGAGGTGGCCGGTTCGAAGGGGCAGGCGCGGCCGTCGGCCGGATCCTCGGGCTCGCCCGGGCCGGGACAGCCGGCGGAAGCGAGCGCGAAGGTGAAGAGGCTCAGAAACAGTGAGGCGACGCGGAAAAATGGCTGAGTCATGCAGTCCCTTATAGCAAGAGAGGGGTGATGCAGCGCGACACAAAAGAGAGTTTGTTTCACTTTTCATGGACCGTGGCGAAAAGCCCCGTCTTCACAGGGGTTTGCCCTAGGGCCCATCAGCAAGCTAGGCTGGGGCTCCCATGACGAACGATCTGCGCCTGATGCTGTTCATCGCGATGATGATCGCGGTCAATCTGCTGGCCGTTGCCTACATCATCCGCCGCCTGGCGCTCCATCGCGATGCCTCGCCGCTGGTGCGGCGGCTTGCGCTCTGGCACGCGGTGGGAGCGGCGGTGCTGCTGCTCAGCTCCAGGCTCGTCTGGCGGGCGGTGGACGAGCCCCATGAGAGCTGGCTCGTCACGGCTTACCAGTGGGCGAGCTACTCCATGATGGGCTACCTGGCCACGCTGCTCTTCCTGCTGATGGTGCGCGACGGCGTGAACGCCGCGCGCTGGCTCTCCGAGCGCGCGCTCGCTCTCGCGCGCAGGCTGGGAGCGGGCCGCGCTCCGGCCGTGCGTGCGCCCGCACCGCTCGATGCCTCGCGCCGCCGAGCCATCCAGGATGGCTTCGTGCTCGGGGTGATGGGGCTTTCCGGAGGGCTCACGGCCGCCGGCGTGGCGCAGATGAGCGCGGGTCCCTGCGTGGAGAAGGTGGAGGTTCCGATCAAAGGCCTGCCCGAGCCCTTCGACGGCTACCGAATCGCACAGCTCTCCGACGTGCACGTGGGCCCCACGGTGAATCGCGCCTTCGTGGAGGGCCTCGTGGAAACGGTGAACGGGCTCAAGCCCGACGCGATCGTACTCACGGGCGACCTCGTGGACGGCTCGGTGGGGCAGCTCGGAGCCGCATTCGACGGTTTTACGGGTCTTTCCGCGCCAGACGGCGTGTTCGGCTGCACGGGCAACCACGAGTACTACGCGGGCGTGGAGCAGTGGATGACTCGCTTCGCGGAGGTGGGGATTCGGATGCTTCAGAACGAGCACGTGCTCGTGGAGCGGGGGGGGGCCAGGCTCGCCTTCGCGGGAGTCACCGACTACTCAGCCGAGCGCATGCTGGCCTCGCACCGCACGGACCCCGCAGCAGCCGCGCGCGGGATCCCGGCGGGCACGCCCTCCGTGCTGCTCGCGCACCAGCCCCGAAGCTGCTTCGAGGCCGAGCAGCACGGCTTCAGCCTCCAGCTCTCAGGCCACACGCACGCAGGCCAGTTCTACCCCTTCGCGTTTTTCGTGGGCCTCGTGCACCGGTACGTGAAGGGTTTGAACCGGCACGGCAGGATGTGGGTCTACGTGAACAAGGGCACGGGTTACTGGGGCCCGCCCACGCGGCTGGGCGTGCCGAACGAAATCACCGAGCTGACCCTGAGAAGGGCCTGAGCGCGGGGTGCCGGGCATCGGGGCTCAGGGGCTCCGGCGCCCGGCGCCCGGCGCGCAGGGGCGCAGGGGCTCAAGCACCATGAAATCTCGTGAAAATCCGTTTGACGGGCGTCTCGGGCAGATTTTCACCAGGATTCCTGGTGCGCGAGCCGCGCGCGGCCACGAGCCCGAAGTATGCTGAGAGCCATGAGCGCTCACCCCGGACTTCAGCAAGGAATCGAGCACTTCGAGGCCGGCCGCCCCTGGGAGGCGCACGAGGGTTGGGAGCGGGCCTGGCGAGCCCTCCCCGACGGGCCGGGGCGCAGGGGGTTGCAGGGCTGGATCCAGCTCTGCGCAGTCTGGGTACATCTTCAGCAGGGGCGCCCGTCGCCGGCCCAACGCCAGGCCCGGGCGGCCCTTGCCAAACTAGAGGGTCTCTCCGAGGGTCAAATTACCCTTTGGATTCAAGGAGGTACGGAGTGGCTCTCGAAGGTCGAGCGCAGCCTCAATGAGCCTTCGCCGAACCTGTCTGCTCTGCTCCCGCAGTCGGGCGACCTCCAAGTTCATCCCCTTAAGTAGACATAAAAACTCGGATTTGACGCATCGCGACAGTTTCGATAAGCCTCCCGCTTCACAACTGGGGTGAGAACTGAGGGGCGGCCGTCGGCCGGCCCATGACCGAGGGAGTAACCAATGAATCGTTTTGCCACGTCGAGCCTCGCGCTCGCGCTTACCGCCAGCACCGGCTGCGGGATGATCAAGAACTTGGAAGAGATGCACGACGCAACCGTATCGATGTCGGGCACCACCACGGGCATGGCCGAGACCACGGACCACATGGCCGACACCACCGACAACCTGAACGCCACGGCGGGTTCCACCTACGCGGATCTGCGCCAGGGCAACTCCCTCACGATCCGCACCGAGCGGCTGCGCGCGATGGAGCATGCGCAAGCCATGGCGGCGAAGATCTCCGAAGCCGCGAAGTTCGAGATGGCCTTCGAGTTCCAGCTCTGGAAGGCATTCGACGCCGACACCGAAGCGAAGCGCCAGATGCTTTACGAGGACGCGATCCCCGAGTTTTTCCGCTCCATCGCCGACTACGTGCCGCACAACCGGCCCACCGACCCGACCTCGAACGACGACGACATGAAGAACCTCTACGCGCTCGCCGTGACGATGCATCGGGTGAACCCGAACCAGATCGCCATGGCCGCGGAGCAGGGGATCGACGAGGTGTGCATTCTTGGCCTCGTGAAGGACGGCCTGCGCGCCAAGGCCGCGATCGAGTCGGGCGAAGTGGGCGAGGAAGAGCTGCCCGCCTACCAGGTGGAGGTCCTGAAGGAGGAGCAGAACGCCGTGTACATGCTGAAGCTCCGCCACCAGTTCCTGGCCGCCATGGCCATGAGCAAGGTGTCCGACACCGAGTCGCGTGGGAACATCAGCGCTTTTTTCCGTAAGCTTCGTATCCTGCTCTTCAAGTGGGACGCCGACTTCTCGGGCCTGAACGAGGTTCAGATCCGCGAGTACGCCAAGTGGCTCAGGGAGTCCGACGATACGCGCGACTTCCTCGCCGAGATCGGCGTGGAGTCGAAGCTCAACAAGAAGCTCCGGAAGATTCTCGGGAAGATGCGGATTCGTCTTTCCGAGGACGCCTCGACCTGGACCGGCAAGGATCGTGCGATCGACGAGTACCGCCAGGCCGTGGCCCGGGTTCTCGAATAGCGGGAGCGGGGGGAGGTATCCACAGGTCCGCGCAGCGGCGCCCGCACCTGTGGCGACGTTGTAACCATTGGAATAAATGGATATTGTGGGTAATCTCCCCCGTAACCCAGGTATAGTTGACTGCGTTCGTTCATTTTGATAGCGCATCACGTCAATATGGACGCCTGCACTCGCACGATGGCTACCGGAACTCTACTCGCCCCCTTGGCCGCGCTCCTCTTCGGTGCCTGCCAGCCCCAGCCGGGCCCGAACGACGACAAGGCCTACGTCGTCTTCAACCTGGCCTCCCACGGCGAGGTGATCTACGGAGGGGGCGCCTTCCGGAACCCGGAGAACGCTGCGGGCAACAAGGTGCTCGGGCACGAAATGCTCCTCATTCTCGACGCCAGCGATCCCACTCTTCCTCTCGCGATCGAGGCACGCGACGTGGGCATCAAGAAGCTGGTCGGGGTGATGGGTTCGAAGCTCGTCCTCTTCCAGGACGGATACGACGAGGCCGGTATCGACGAACCGAGCCCGATGACCGAGCAGGACTATCGCGTCCACGTCCACTCCCTGAGCGATCCCTACGACCCTCAGCTCGAAAAGACGATCGTCCTGCCCGGAACCCAGGGGATCGACTTCCCCGTGGCGACTCAGCTCAGCGACGAGTATCTCCTGATTTCGATTTCCAACCCCTACGCGGACGAAGACGCGGGGACGAACCTCACCTGGGTGGTTCGCCCGAACGCCGCCTCCGGCACCGAGCTCGTGGGCGCGGTGGAGAGGCTCTGCCCGGCCCCGGTTCTTCAGGGATCGCGGATCTGGTGCTTCCCCGCGCACGGGGCCGGCACGGGCGCCTTCCGCTCCATCGACATCCAGTCCGGCGGCGGCCTGGCTCTCGGCACGGACTCGCCGTTTACCCCGATCGTCGCGCCCGGTTCCGCCACGCTCCTCCCCGGCGGAGAGGCTCTGGTCACCGACGTCAGCACGGGGGTGCATCGGGTCTCTCTGGGCGCGAGTCCGGCGCTCCAGTTGAGCGCGGATTTTCCGAACAACGAGGTGTCGGCCAGCCCGGCCGGCTCGAACCTGCTGGTCCAGACGTCTCGCGCGATCCGCC
>JADZFF010000150.1 GCA_020850015.1 Bdellovibrionales bacterium
CGCTCGCGCGCGAGCTGCTCGGGAGTCTTGACGAGCGAGAGCACCGTCCAGCCGCTCGTGTCGTGGTGAGGGTCGCTCCAGTTTCCGGCCTCGGTAACACCGTAGGCAGCGCGGAAGAGCTCGGCGCCGGCGGCATCCAGTCCGGGCGCGGCAGCCAGCACCGCGTCGAGCTCGGCCCGGGTCCAGCAGTAGAATTTGCCTTCCACGCCCTCGCTGTCGGCGTCCTCGGCCGAGAAGAATCCCCCGTCGACATGGGTGAGGTCGCGGAGCACGTAGGCCGCGGACTCGCGGAGCACGCGCTCGTAGAGCGGATCGCGGGTGGCCAGGAACCCCTCGGCATAGGCGCGAAGCAGGAGCCCGTTGTCGTAGGCCATTTTCTCGAAGTGGGGCACAAGCCAGCGCTCATCGGTGGAGTAGCGCGCGAAACCGCCGCCGAGCTGATCGTAGATCCCCCCTCTGGCCATGGCGGTGAGCTGCTTCTGCGCGGCCGCGAGCGCCTCACGGTTGCCGGTGCGTGCATAGAGGCGCAGAAGGTAAAACAGAGCAGAGGGTTGCGGGAACTTTGGTGCGTCGCCCAGGCCGCCGTGGTGAGGGTCGAGCCTGCGGTCGAGGTCATTGAAGGCGCGCTCGACCCAGGCCGCGTCGATCGGCGAGACCGACTTCGAAGTCACCAGCACCTCTGCGGTCCGGCCCAAGGCCGTGGCCACTTGCGCGGCGTCGGCGCGCACGTCGTCGGGGCGGCTTCGCCAGATCTCGGCCACGCGCGCGAGCAGCGTGCGGAAACCCGGATGGCCGTGCCGATCCACCGGTGGAAAATAGGTGCCGCCGAAAAACGGCTTCAGCTCCGGGGTCAGGAACATCGTGAGCGGCCAGCCCCCTCCCCGCCCCATCACGTGGGTCAGTGCCCCCATGTACACGGCGTCGACGTCGGGGCGCTCCTCGCGGTCCACCTTGATCGCCACGAAATCGCGCAGGAGATCCGCCGCCACCTCCGCGTCTTCGAAGCTCTCGCGCTCCATGACATGGCACCAGTGGCAGGTGGCGTAACCGATCGAAAGAAAGATGGGTTTGTTCTCGCGCCGCGCCTTCTCGAAGGCTTCTTCCCCCCAGGGGTACCAATCGACGGGGTTTCGCGCGTGCTGAAGCAGGTAGGGCGACTTCTCTTTCGCGAGACGGTTCGGGGTTCCGGAACTGGACTGGCCGTTCATCCGCAGGTTCTCCTCAGTCGTTGCAGTTCGGATTCCGCGCGTTCAGGATCACCGCCCGCAGGCTCTCGGCATGGCCGAGCCACGCGGCCTGGACCTGGGGGTGCAAACCCTGCTTTTCCATGGCGCTCTTCAGCAGCACCATCCGGCGGTCGAACATGCCCTTTCGGATGTCGAAGCGCGCGTGCACCGAAGCCATGGAACGGCCCGTGTACTCCGTGGGCGCGCCCAACGAATGGAGCGCAAGTTCGGTTTCCTTCTGGATGAGGCGCCCGCGATCGGAATTCACGAACATGAAGCCGATCATGACGTCCGAGAACACGCGGGCGTAGAAATCCTCCACCACCGCGCGGATCTTCAGTTCGCCGCCCGCCAGGGAAACCAAATCTTTCGTGGGCTCGGCCATGCCCGGACCTTACCCAATCCGCGCTCCCCGGCAAAGTCACCCGAATTCCTGGTGAAAACCAAGCCGAGGACGCCCTCAAACGGAAATTCACCAGAATTCATGGTGAAACGGGCGGCCGGAGGCGCGGCGGGGAGCTACGCAGCTCTGCGGCGGCGCGGAGCCGGAGCTTCCTTCGCGGCCGGGGCAGCCGGCGTGAGGGCCGCGGCGGGACTCTGGGACGAAACGCGCACTCCGGTTCCGGTGCGCACCCCAGCTCGCACGGCACGGCGGACCGCCTCGGCCAACCGGTCGGGGGTTACGGGCTTGGGCACCCGCTCGGTGACGCCTTCCATGAGCCCGGGAAGAGAAACCTCGAAGGGGTCGTGGATGAGCACCACGGGCGTGGCGCAGTTCGCGCTCGTGCGCTCCCGGATCGCCGCCATCACCTGCACGGGCGAACCCATAAATTCCAGATTCTGGTCCATTACCAGGCAGTCGAAGCTCTCCTGAAGAACGCGCGCCACGGCCTCGAATGCAGTGGGCACCCGCACCACCGGCCCGATCCCCGCCGCCAGAAGCTGGTTGCCCACGGCCTCGGATGCGAAGGCATCCGAGATCACGAGCAGCACGCGCGAGGAGAGAACGGGAGTCATGCACTCCACGGATCGGCTGAAACCGCCAAAGAGTTTACGCCGCGGTGCGTTTTTTAAGAATTCAGGACAAAACGCTTACCCTGCGCTCACCTTGAGCTCACCCCGGGCCCAGCGAGCCAGGCCGTCGGCCAGCCAGGAGGCCGTTTCCGTCTCCATTTCCTGGGTCCAGTCGGGCGACCCCAGGGAGGGCACGTGCACGAAGCCCACGGGGATCTTCCGGGGGGCCAGCTCATGGGCCAGGAGATAGGCCGTATGGTTGCAGACATAGGCTCCGCAGTCCGTGGAGGCCCGCTCAGGGCTCGCGGCGGCTAAGGCGCCGGTCAGGGGCAGCCTGACCTGCTCCGGGCCTCCGGGAAGCACCGGGGCGTTCAGCCTCTCGAGCCCCCGCTCGTCGGGGTGCCCAGGGCAATGCTCGCGGTTGTGCGCCAGGGTCTCCAGACGCGGGCCGTGGCGAGCCTCCCCCAGACAGAGCACCCCCCGGGGCGCGGGGCGCCCGCGGCTCGAAACGAGGGAGAGCCGCTCAATGACCTGCTGCGGGGCCGAGAGGAAACGCACGGGAAGCTCCCAGGTTTCTGTCTGCCAATGAGGCAACCGCGCGCGAAGCTCGCGGACCAGGTGGCGAGCCACGGGCTCGGAGAGATTCCGAGGGCGGCCGTCGTAGGGGGAAAAACAGGTGATGAGGAGCCAGGGGCTGACTGAGGCGCGAAGAGGCATGACCGAGAGTGTAGCTCAGGAGACGGGCAGCGCCACCCCCCCCGGATCGTTGACACTCGCCCAGGGGCACGAGGCGCTCTTCGCCACGCGAACCGGGTTCGGCCTGGATCAAGGCACCGAGCCTTCCAACCTGGAGGTACCCTGGGCCACGGAGACCTCGGGCGTGACCGTGGCCGAGGCCGTCACGGTCGAAGCCGAGTTCACGGCCCAATAAGCGCTGAAGTTGGCCTGCCGGAAAATGGAAAGGGCCGGGTCTCCGCGAGGAAACCCGGCCCCATCTTTCAAAGCCTGCGATCAGAAGCGGATCGTCAGGGCCTTCTTCTCGGAGAACCTCTCCTTGAAGAGGTCTGAGTCGCGCTCCACGGACCACTTGAAGCTGTGCTTCTTGCCCGCGCGCGGGTCGCGGCTCCACTCGGGCGTGCCCTTGCGGATCTCCACGACGTAGGGTGCGCCCACCTCGGCCTGAAGCTCGCTCGAACGCACGGTGGCGTCGATGTAGGTGTTCAGCCCGCGCTTCACCTGGAATCGGTAGAAGCTCTCACGCACGGCGTTCAGGCTGCGGTACGGGTCGTCGAACACCACGCGAAGCGTGTTGCCGCCGTCCACGTACTCGGCCGACCGGATCGTGACGTTGTTCGCCGGGCGCACCTCCTGGACCTCCCGCACGCGGAAGGCCACGTCGAGCTCGGCCGTCGGTCCGAGCATGTCCACGTAATGGAAGGCGGGGAACTCGTAGCGGTACCGCGAGTCGCGCACGCCCAGCTGCAGAATCTTGCGGGTGTAGCGGCCAGAGAAGCTGAGATCCACGAGCTCACGCTCGCCGGGCAGCAGGATCGCGTCATCGGGGAACCAGAGGCGCAGGGTCGCGCGCGTGGTGTGCGAGAACACGTCGAAGCAGGTCGACACCGTGTGGTAGCAGGAGTTCATCACGTTCCGGCAGCGGATGTAGGGCTGGCCTTCGGAGTTGTAGTAAGTGCGGCAGACCTGGTGGAATCCGCAGCTGGAGTGTTGGCCGTACACCGTCGTGTACCGGCACTCGGTGCGGTACACGGGCACGTCCGCGGTCTTCACGATGGGCATCGGTGTTTCCGCCGTGCGGACCAGGGTCATCTGGCCCACTTCGTTGCAACCAGAAATTCCCAAGGTCAGGACCGCCAGAGCGGCCAAGGCAGAACGTTTCATACGCGTCTCTCTTTCTTTCTCTCAAAAGGCTTTTCTCTCGTTTGGGACGACGCACCGTATCCGTACCGCCTTACTTCGGTCAAGAAACTAATCTCTAGTAATTTCAATAGATTACAAATACTGCGCGGTGCGAAATGACCCTTCCGGGTAATTCCTGATTGATACCATCAGGCATTATGACTCCAGGTCCAGGAGCCACTTCAGCTCCACACGCGGAAAAAACCCTGAAACTTCAGGACCTCTCGCATTTTGACGCGTTGGCCCATGCTTTGCTCTTGGCCCAGGAAGAAATCGCGCGGAATGCGCGGAAGGAGAAAGTCATGATGAAGCCGATCGAAACCCTGACCCTGTCCCTCTACCAAGGCACCCTGGTCGTGGCATTGCTCGCCGTGATCACCGCGGGGATCTGACCCGACGCACCCGCACGGAGGGAACCTTCCCTGGGGGAAGGCGAACCAGGTGTTCGCCGCCTCCATCCAGGGAAACAAGCCACTCCGTGCCTCCGCCTTTCGCCGATCGATGCGAAAGCCCGGAGAGAAAATCCGAAGGATAGGCGAATCGCACCAGCTCCTCGTCTCCTCCGGTCCAGGCACCCTGCTCCGGCGACTCGACGGCGCGAATCCCCGAAGCAAACAGGGCCCAGCCCGGAACCCAGTCCACGATTCTTCCGGGAACCGGGGCCAGGAGCCTGCGCCACGATCCATCCCGCAGTCCGAAGATCTCCGACTGGGTACCCTGATCCGACTCGCGGCTCAGGCAGGCAACCACGCTCGCGTTTCCCCACTCCCTCAGGCAGCTCATCCGATCCGCCTTGCCGCCCGGCCCGCTCTCCCGCGCCCAACGCCTGGGCGTCTGATCCAGACTCACGCGATACGCGCGGGCCGGGCTGGCGAGGCCTCCGGCCACCACGAGCCAGAGCTCGCGGCCCGTAAGCCAGCGCGCCCCGGCCCACATCTCGAGGAAGGCGCCCTGGAAGCGGAACTCCTCCCACTCCGCGGCCCTCCGCTCCCAGAACCCGAAGGGCTCCTGAAGCGCCACGCCCTCATCCGTTCGCACGAGGTGCAGGATGCCCGGCGGGTCGGTCCAGGGCGGGAGCGGGATCTCCTCCCAGGAGGCGCCCTCGGCGCGGCTCCGGAGCAGCTTCCACCGCTCTGCATTCTGGCCGAGGATGAATGCCTCCCCTTTCCGGTTCAGCACGAGGTCGTGCACGGGGCCCAGCGCGGCGATCGTGAATGGCCTCACGCCGCCGGAGCGGTCCGTCTCCAGAAGCCCGGTCAGGGTCCGGAGAACCCAGCGCCCGCGGAAGTCGATGATCTGAAGTACTCCGTCGCGCGCGGCATCCTCTGGAAGCCTTTCGAACTCCACCCGAAGGGGACCACGGTCCACTCCCGGTGACGAGGCGGTCTGCTCGCGGCAGGCCGGCAGCAATCCTCCGGCCATGAGCAATATCGACGCGAAAAGGAATCTCACGGACCGGTCAGGGGGCCGGCGCCGGGTGCAGGGCCGCCAGATCCTCGGCCGTGCAAGGGGCCTGAATCACGGCGCGCGGAGAGGCGGGATTGAAGAAGTCGCCCGATCGCAGGTCCCGGCCCCAGCTCTTGAGCACCTGGACGGCGGCGTCCCGAAGCGGCGGAGCATCGTCCTTGAGAATCACCTGATCCGCCGTGAGCCCGAGCTCGTTGAATCCGCTTCCGCCCGTGGCCAGGTAGTCGTTGGTCATGACCCGGTAGCGGCGGCTCCGTTCCAGCGGCTGACCCTGCACTGTCACCGAGAGTACCTGGCATCGCGAAGCCACGTAGCTCAGCCCCGACCAGCTCAGGCCTCCGCCGGTGGCGCGAGCGGCCATCTCGACGATCTTGAAAAGGGTATCGCCGTTCACGATCAGCACGGCCAGCCGGTTGTCGAAAGGCAAGACGTTGAACAAGTGCCCGTATTTCAGCGTGCCCGGGGCAAGGTTGTCGCGGACGCCCCCGTTGTTCGTGAGCGCGACGTTCGCCGGCGTCTCATCCGGGAACCCGCCCATGAGATCGGCCACGAGATTGCCCATGGCGCTCTCGCTCCCGTAGGAGCGCACGATCGAATCCAGGGCCGCCACGCCGATAGGCTCTTCCTTGATCGCCTCCACGCGGTCGAAATCCGGCTTCAGGAGCTGGTATACGCGAGCATCCGGGCTCACCTGTTCACCCAGGAACTCCGCGCGAGCCACGGGCCCCTGGTGCTGGGCCACGGCCGCGGAGTGGCAGCTCATCCCTCCGGATTTCTCGTCGGGCACCAGCGCGCCGCAAAGGTTGACGGGGCCGTTGAGCTCCGAGCTCACGGATCCTCCGCCCACGCGCCGGCGGCTCAGCTTGAGCTACACCCAGCTCAGATACTGCGAATTGGAAAAGGGCTGGAGCACGGCGGTGCCGTTCACCCGCTTCGAGATCGCCTGGTGCGTATGCCCGCCCACCGCCGCGTCGATCAGGCCCCGCGGGAGTTTCCTGAGGAGCTGGAAGAGCTCGTCGTCCGTGCAGGTGGAGAGATCGTCGGCCTTGGCCGGGTCGTTGTCGCGGCAGCTGCCGCCGATGTGGGAGGTCAGGAGGATGAAATCGGCCCCGCGCCGGCGTAGCGCCTCGGCCTCCCGCCTCACGGGCTCCTCGGGCTCAAGGAAGTTGAGGCCCACGAGGTTGGCGCGCACGGTGGTGTAAGGAGTCTCGATAGTGGCCGCGCCGATGATGCCCACCTTCACGCCTCCGCGCTCGATCAGGAGCGAACGGCGGAGCCAGCTCGGGGTTTTTCCTGCCGCGTCCACCACGTTCGCCGCGAGCACCGGGAACCGAGCCTGGGAAATCCGCTGCTTCAGCGCGCCCCGGGGGTCGTCGCCCGGCTGCTTCGGTACCGAGTTCGGGCCGCTGGGGCCGTAGTCGAACTCATGATTGCCGAGCGCCGCCGCGTCCACGCCGACGTGGTTGTAGTAGCGCACGACGGGTTCGCCCTCGACGGTGTTGGAAACGAGCGTGCCCTGGAACATGTCCCCGCCGTCGAGCAGGACCAGGGGGCCCTCCGTTTTCTTGCGCAGGATCCTGAGGTAGGCCGCATGAAGGGACGCCCCCCCGACCTCGACCTTGTCCCTTCGGGCCGTGAGAAAGGTCCTGGGCTCGAGCGCGCCGTGCAAATCCGCGACCGCGGCCACCGTCAGGGTGATCTCCTCGGGTTCGTCGCATCCCAGCGTCGTGAGCGCGAGGGCGCCCAGCGCGATTGAGGAGAGAAGCATTCCGACGTGAAGGGGGCGCGCGGTTCTCATAGTGCCCAGGTCTTAACCCAGGCACCTGAACGCTCGGTAGCGGGACCTCGAAAGGGGGGGTATCCTGGGGGTAAATCTCGAATTCAGAGAAACGAAAGGACTATGCAATGCGTCATTTTTTCTGCGTTTTGGCCCTCTTTTCCCTTTTGATGCCGTTGGGCGCTGGCGCCTCCGAGGGCCATGATCACCACCTCGCGGGCTTCGCGGGCCTCACGCTGACCAGCGAAACCTCCGCCTTCACGCTGGGCGCCGACTACGAATACCGCATGGAGGAGATGCTCGGGCTCACGGCCTTGGTGGACTTCGCGCTTTTCGACACGATGACGACGTTGGTCGCGGCCGGCGTGGTTTACCACGCGGGCGATGCCCTCAAGTTCGTGGCCGCTCCGGGCCTGGAGTTCGCCGACGGGCACAGTGCCTTCGCGATCCGGCTGGGTGTCGGATACGACCTTCACGCGGGCGGACTCACGCTCACTCCGAACTACAACGCCGACATCATCGACGGGCACGTTGCCCATGTTTTCGGCCTGGCGGTGGGCAGTGGGTTCTAGGCTCGCCGCCGCCGCCGCGGCGGCGCTCCTGATCCTCGGTTCGGCCCAGGCGGCCGAGCTGCGAACCGTGCCGGATCCGAAGGGCGCGCTGAAGCAGATCAAACCCGAGCCCTGCGTGCTGGCGGTAGGGGTGATGGAGAAAGGCGCCGACCAGGTGAACGAGCGCCTGATCTGCCTGGCAGACATCGTTCAGAACAAGGACACGATCCAGGAGCGCGCGGGCTGCGGGCTCGTGCTCTATGACCTCCGGGCCAAAGCCTACCGCGCGGGCGAATCGAACCTCACCGTCGCCGCGGCGACGCGCACCTGCGCGCAGGGGGGGTCTGAGGAGCTGAAGCCCGGCCCCTTCCTGGATTACGTGGCCGCCAACGAGCGACGCGCCGTAGTGCTCAGCTGGAAAGAGCGCCGGTACAGGAACTGGTGGGATGACCTCTTCGACCGCAAGAAAGACGAAGTGAAGAAGGCCGACGCGTTGACCGAACGCTGCACCTCGCGCTTCACGATCACCCGCGGGCAGGGCAAGGACTGGGTTTACGACCGAAAGGCGAAGATCGAGTCGGGCGCGCTGAAGGGGATCACGAGCCATCAGTACAAGGACAACGGCCTGGAGTGCCGGATCTGGCGCAAGCAGAAGGGGCTGCCCGAAACCTCCGCGCCGGCGGCTCCGCCCGAGAAGCAACGCTGAGGCTTGACTCCGGCGCCCGCTGGCGGCGGGGCGCCGGACCGTGTTAGGCCTGAGGCCCTATGGCCAAGAAAAAAACCGCGCGCCGGAGCCCCGCGAAGGGCGCCGCGTTTGCTCTCCCGCCCCCACCCTCTCCGTTCCAGCTCCAGAGCTGGCTGATGTCGGACCCCGGCTCCACGCAGGAGCTTCAGGGCGCCTCCGGCAAGGGCCTGATCGTGCTGGCACGCGCCGGAAACAAGGCGGTTTCCCTCCGCAAGCTCGGAGTCCAGGCGGCGCCCTGGCAGGAGGAACTCGCCGCGCGCTCGAAGGACGAGACGCTGGCCTTCGAAACCGCGGCCGGCCCCGTGTGGGTGGTTCGTCCCCGCGAAGGGCGTGAGGGATCGATTTCGAGCGGGTCGCCTTACTCCACGGCCCGGGATTCGGTGGGAGCGGCGGCGCGGGCGGCTGCCCGCTACCGGCTCGCGGATCTGGAGCTCCGTTTCGCTGGCGTGAAGGAAGAGCAGGAGCTCGGGGCCCTGGTGGGCCTGGAGCTCGCGGCCTATCGATTCCGTGATTATTACCCCTCGGCGCGAGGTCCAAGCTCCGCGGGCGCGGCACGCTCGGTGAGCGACCGCGAGGCGGCGGCCGAGGCGGCGCCCCTCCCGCGCCTGAAGATCCGGCGCCACGACGGCGGCAAACTTCCGGGCGGGACTTTCCGGAGCGCGGTGGCGCTCGGGAGAGCGGTGAACCTCGCGCGGCATCTCGTGAACCTGCCGCCCGCCGACCTGAATACCCGCGCCTTCGCCGAGGGCGTGGAGCGCCTCTTCGACGGCTCGAAGACCGTGTCGGTGGCAGTATGGGACGAAGCCCGGCTGAAGTCCGAACGCATGAACCTCCTTCTGGCCGTGGGCCGCGGGGCCGAGCACGGGCCCCGGCTGGTGCATCTCCGGTACCGCCCGCGGAAGGGTGGCAAGCGGGCGCGCAAGCCGCTGGCCTTCGTGGGCAAGGGAATCGTGTTCGACACGGGCGGCGTGGACATCAAGCCTTCGGCGGGCATGCGCCTGATGAAAAAGGACATGGGCGGCGCGGCCGCGATGGTGGGCGTCGCGCAATGGCTCGAGGCCGTGGATCATTCGCAGCCCTGCGACTTCTACCTCGCCCTGGCTGAGAACTCCGTGGACGGCCGTTCATACCGCCCGAGCGACATCGTGGTCTCGCGGGCCGGGATCTCGGTGGAGATCGACAACACGGACGCCGAGGGAAGGCTCGTGATGGCCGACGCGCTGGACGTGGCCGTGAGCTCCGCGGAAACACCGGCGGCCGTCATCGACGCCGCGACGCTCACGGGCGCGGGAAAGGTAGGGCTGGGCACGGAGATCGCGAGCCTCTTCGCGAACCACGACGGCCTGGCGAAGGATCTGGAGCGCGCCGGCTGGGAGGTCGGCGACCTCTGCTGGCGAATGCCGCTCTTCGCGCCGTACCGGCGCAAGCTCTCCTCGCACTTCGCTGACCTCGTCAACTCGGCCTCCGACGGGATGGGCGGCGCCATCACCGCCGCGCTCTTCCTGGAGCGCTTCGTGGGCAAGGTGCCCTGGGCGCATCTGGACATGTACGCGTGGAGCGACGGACAGAAGGGCCCGCTCGGACCGGGCGGCAGCGGCCAAAGCGTTCAGGCCCTGGCGCGGTTTCTGGAGTGCTTCGACCAGGTGAAGGGCTGATGCGGAGGTTGCCGCGCACGAGACGCAAGGCCGGGGCTCGGCGAGTGGACCTCGCGGACCCCTCTGTGCTCTATCCGCTCTACGAGGCGGCGGTGCAGGCGCCCGACGCCGAGGCCGACGCCATCGATCAGATCTACCGCGCCCTGAACGGAAGGCCCGCTCGCTCGCTTCGGGAGGACTTCTGCGGCACTTTCATGATCAGCTGCGAGTGGGTGCGCAAGGGCCGCGACCGGACGGCCCTGGGCCTGGATCTCGACGCGAGCTGCCTCGAGTCGGGCGCGCGACGGCATCTGCCCCGGCTCAGCGCCTCCCAGCGCGCACGCGTGAGCACGCGGCTCCAGAACGTGATCTCGGTGACACCGCCGGTGGACGTCGTGGCGGCCTGCAACTTCAGCTGGTACACCTTCCGCGAGCGCGCCCAGCTCCTGGAGTATTTCCGCGCCGCGCACAAGAGCCTGGCCCCGGGAGGAGTCCTGGCTCTGGACATCGTCGGCGGACCCGACTTCGAGCTGGAGCAGAGCGAGCGGTCGCGCAAGCGCGTGGCCGGCCTCGGAAGCTTCACCTACATCTGGGAGCTCGAGAAGTTCGACCCTGTCCACCGGCGCGGCCAGTGGGCCATCCACTTCACCCTTGCCGGGGGAATCCAGGTGAAACGCGCCTTCACCTACGACTGGCGCATATGGACGATCCCCGAGACGCGGGACCTTCTCCGGGAAGCCGGCTTCTCGGACACCCAGGTCTTCTGGGAGCACGACGCCCGCGGCCGCGAAGGAGGGCTCTGGAAACCGGTGGAGCAGGCCCCGGCCGACGAGTGCTGGATCAGCTACGTGGTGGGACGGAAGGCTCCTTAGCCAGATTCCACGCAAGCCCCCCCCCGGATCATCCGAAACGTCAAAGGGGGGCTCTCAGTGCGGGATCGCGCGAACGCCAAAAAAATGACAATCCTTCTGGCCACCCGGCGGGCGATCCCGGCCGCGTCCGCCTTTCTGCTGGCCCTGGGCGCGTCCCCGAGCGGATTCGCTGAAGAGGAGCCCATTGAGCTTCCCCCCTTCGAGGTGCCACCGGAGTTTGCCGCTCCCCAAGGCGCGGAAGGCGCCGGTGAGGCGCCGGCCGATGACGGCTTCGGCCCGGAGTTCGACCAGCAGTTCACGCAGGACGCACCCTTGAACGACCTGGGCCTGCCGCCCATTGAGACCGCCCCTAACGACTGGGATTTTCCGGCCTGGGACGATGGCGCGTTCGCCGAGGACATGACCCCGGAGGCGAGCCCGCCTTCCCCGGATCCGCTCCCACGCGACGACGGACCGCTGCCGCCGTTCGAAGCCGTGGCTGAAGAGCCGCTTCCGGAGCTCGCACCTGAAACCACTGAAGAGGCCTCGACCGAGGCCACGCCCACCGAAGCCCTTCCACGAGACGACGGCCCACTTCCGCCCTTCGAAACTTTTCCGGCCGTGGCGGAAGAGGCCGCGCCGGCACCTGAAACTCCAGCCGCCGAGCCGACCCTCGACCCGATCGCAAACCCGACGGAGGCCCTCGTGGATGCACAGGCCGCGCCCTCCGCTCCCACTACGCCCGCCGCGGTGCCTGAGTCTCCGGCGGCGCCTGAGTCCCCCAAGGAACGAGCGATCCGCGAAGCCACGGGGCGCTCGGCCGGAAACCACGTCCCGATCCCCTCGTTGCAGAGCCGCACCGAACCTGGGCCGCCCGCCTACCTGGGCGCGCCTCATCCCGAGAATCCATACCTCGCGGACGTGTGGCACCTGTTCCGATCGATGCAAGCACCCCCCGAATCCGAGCTGCGCGGCTGCGCGGCGGAGTTCGGCAGGAAACTCGCAGCCGAAGAGGCGATGGATCGGGTTCGAAAGAATCCCCGCCGCGCGCACTGGTGCTTCTACCGCGGAGTTCTGGACCTCGAGAGCACTCTCAAGACCCAGCCGGGCTACCTGGAGAGAAAGGAGGCGCTGGTCCGCACCTACTCGGCGCTCGTGCCGCTGGCCCGCGCATTCGCGCAGCACACGCGGGACGCGCGCTACCTCCAGTTCGCGGCCTCCCATTATTCCCAGGTCAGCGAGTGGATCCTCGGGCGGCGCGTGGTGAGGGCCGACGGCGCGCCCGAACACCGGCACCTGGACCGCGTGAGGAACCCCTGGCCCACCTGGCGCCCCGTGGAATCCCGAACCGGGAGCGTGCTGGAACGATACGGCGTGAAGGTGGAGCCGGAGCGCGGGGCGAAGTTCGCGCCGCCCTCCCCACCCAGCCGCGTGCCCGCGGGCGAGCTCGTCACGCCGGGCGCCCCGCTCACGGCCGCGCCTCAGGACATCTCCG
The DNA here is from genome assembly GCA_020850015.1 of Bdellovibrionales bacterium. Taxonomy (GTDB): domain Bacteria; phylum Bdellovibrionota; class UBA1018; order UBA1018; family JADZFF01; genus JADZFF01. Next base: position 12,678 of record JADZFF010000150.1, read on the forward strand.
CGGAAACACCTTCAGCGCCGGAAGATCCGGTGCAGACTTCGCGTGAGGCGCCGCTGCGCCCTCAGCGCACCTCGCGGTCGAAGATTCTCCAACGCCGGTAGAGCGGCGCGCCCAGGTCCCGCCAGGGCTTGTTCATGCCCTCATTGTCCTCGAGAATCCAGGACGGTTCGCCACCCACGAGGCCGTACCTCTTGGCGCGGCGGAAGCTCTCCACGGTGAAAAGCGCGAAGATACCGCCGTGACGGTACTCCTTCTTCACGCCCAGGGTGAGGATGCGCACGCTTTTCATCATCTTCTTGCCGATCAGGAGCTTGAAGATGCCGGTGGGGAAGAGTCGTCCGTTCGGAATGCGCTTGAACACGTGGTTGAGGTCGGGGAGCGCGAGCATGAAGCCCGCGGGCTTGCCGTCTTTCTCCGCGATGAAGGCGAAGCGCGGGTCGAGCGCCATCTTCATGTCCTTGGCCGAGAACTTGAACTCTTCCCAATTCATGGGAACAAAGCCCCAGTTGTCCTCCCAGGCCGAGTTGTAGATGTCGAAGGCGATCTCCACGTCGCGGTCGAATTCCTTCAGACTGAAGTCGCGGAAGGTGAAGTTGCCCTGGCGCTTCAGCCGGTCGGCGTATGCGATCACCTTGGGCGGGAGATCCACGCCCTTGTCCGTGGGGAGCCAGTAGGCCACGAGGTCCTTGGCTTTCACGAACCCGGCTTTGTCGTGGAGCTCCTCGTAATACTTGGGATTCCACGTCGTCATGATCGTGGGGTGCTGCGACTGGCCGCGCACGAGCAACCCGCACTCATGGTTGGTGCTGGGGTTCATGGGGCCGCGCATGATCTTGAGGCCACGCTCCTTCAGCCAATTCGAGGCCGCGGCGAAGAGCGCGTCGGCCACGGCTTGGTCGTTGATGCACTCGAAGAAGCCGTAATGGCCCACGGGCTCCTTGTGGTACTCGATGTGCGCGTCGTTCTTCACGGCCGCGATCCGGCCCACGACTTTTCCTCCGCGCTCGGCCAGGAAAAGCTGGATCTGCGCGCGCTTGTAGAAGGGGTTCTTCACGGTGTCGAGCGACTCCTCCACGGCCATGCGGAGCGGCGGCACCCAGTTCGCGAACTCCTCCTGCGTCCGGTCGTAGAGCTTGTAGGGGAAGCCGATGAAGCGGGACTTCCCGGCCTTGTCGGTGACGGGAACGATGGCCACGTCCGAGGCGGAAGTGGAGGAGGCGGACGGGCGGCTTTGGGTGGTTTCGAGCATGAGTCCTGTCTTACTCGAAGGACAGGGCGACGCCGAACACAAAAATGGGGGCGCCGCTCCAGCGGTCCTCCACCCCGTTCCAGGCCGCCTGATAGGCCACCCGGGCGAAGACCTCGGCCACCTGGGCCAAACGCGCAGAGAGCTGGAAATACGCGAGAAGATCGGACTGCAGGCCCCCGGTTCCAGCCGCGAGGTCGGCTGCGCCCCCCAGGGCAAGCCGGATGCCGAACTCCTCGGTGACCTGGAAACCGATGCCGCCGGATACGCCAAAGTCGATGAGGTGCGCACCGTGAAAGCTGCTCGAAAGCTGGTCCACGAATTTGTAGCCGAGAGCGTCGACGCTGAGATCGAGGAAGAAGCGCACGAGCTCGTCGCGGCCCGATTCCGTCCCGAATCTCGCGCCCACGAGCGCGACCTCGAGGTTCGCGGCCTGCCCCAGGCTCACCTGGCGGCTGAGCTCGGTGGGCAGGAGCTCGATGGCCCCGCCGGCGAAAACTCCGTCGATCGTGTTTTCGAAGGTGATCTCCCGGGCGATCGGAACGAAGCGCAGGCTCAGGTAGGGCAGCTCCGACGCATCGGCGGTCGGCACGATTCCGCCCTCCCCCGTGAACTCGGCCCAGATCCACTGTTCGCTCCACTTCACCGGATCCTCGGGGTCGGCGGGCGCGATCGGGTCCACCACCCGCAGGCGCGTGCGGAGGAGAAAGCCCCAGCCCGAGGGGTCGGCCATGCCGCCCGCGCCGACCTCGATCATGGGTCGCGGGGCATAAAGTGCGTTCGCCGCGGCGTCGTCGAACTCCACGTCGTCGGAGGAAAGGGCCGGCTGGGCGGCCAACATCATCAGCAGCGCAATCATGGCGAAACTCCCGTGGAAGGGGCGGCACAGGCGGCGCTGAGCGTGGTCGTGGACTGATCCGGGACCTCGCCCGCGGCCGCGAGCGCGGCGAGCAGGGTCTGGGAAAAGCTCGGCTCGAGGGCGTCCATGCGGTCGCGGTAGGAGGTGCGCGCCGCTTCGGCCCGCTCGTCCTCCAGGAGCCCGCAATAGTCGGAGCGGAGCGCGCGCCTCACTTCGCTCCAGCGGCGATCGGTGAACGTCGAGGTGTTGAAGCTCTCGTCCCAGAGCGGCGAGATCACCTCGGCCCAGTCAAAAGGATGTTCGGGATTCGCGCGCCACCCGTGCGGGCCGCGTACCAGGTAGGGCGCGGGCCCCTCGCACATGCGGCGGTAGGCCATGAATCCCTGGAAATTCGCCTCGAGGTCGCCGAAAGAGAACACGCCGCCCGTTCCCAGGCCCAGGCTCCCTTTTTCGGTGCCGACACCCCAACGCACCACGCGCTCCAGGGCCTCGCGCTCGGTTTCACCGTCTTCGCGGGCCTCATGGTAGCGCGTGTAGTACTGCCAGCCGAGCTTCACGAAGTGAGAGAGCTTGTCGGCGCCGAAGTTCACGCCCGCCGCGCGAAGCGTGGGCGTGCGCGTGGTAAAGGGCTGCCAGCTGCCCATGGCGGTGTCCCACCAAGGGGCATGCCGATAGATGCTTCGGGTCCGCCAGAAGTCCGTGGCCTCGATCTCCTCCGCGCTGGGGAGCATGTGCACGTCGGGGTGATGCTCGGCCCAGACCTCGATCTTCTGCCAGCCCAGCAGGCGAAGCCTCACGAAGACGGACTCCGCGGCCTCGCGGCAGGTGGCATTCGGATCGTTCGCGCGGATGCCGGCCATGGCGATCGCGATGTCCCGACGCATGCGCCGGTTCAGGGCGTTCAGGGATTCCGGGATGTCCTTATTGAGGGCGTAATACTGGTCAGTCTCCGTGGCGAGGGCTTCAGGAGCCGGGGCGAGGGCGCCGACCAACGCGCACAGGGCCGCCAGGAGAGACGACGCTCGAGAGATGCCCCTAGCTGGAACCATCCGCCGGAAATAACGCTATGAGTAAAACTTGTCCAGTCAGGAATTAGGGGGGCGATGTAAACGCAAGAAATTCTGGTGAATTTTGTTCCGAGAGACCGTTCGACGGGAAATTCACCAGAATTTCTGGTGCCTTAGCTCCCGTGTTCGCTCAGACATTATGACACGCCGTTACGCAGAAAAGGCTCCGACCCCTTTTAGCCGGCGCGGCGCTGCATCTCCTGGGTGTTGCCCTGCCCCTCCACCCGCGACCAGACGTCCTCGAGCGTGAGGTTCTGCAGTGCGATCGAGGCTTCGAGGGCCTCCACGACGGCCCGCCGGGCGGCGGCGACCTCCGTGCGGCCAGCGGACTGGCCGGAGCCCAGATCGGACTGCACCATCATCGCTTTCTTGGGTGGCATGAGGCTGATCAGCCGGTCCACGAGCCCGGCGTCGGCGCCGCTCAAAGCGCGGGAAAGCGTCGCCGTCTCCAGGTCGGCCAGCGCATCGGAGACGATCTGCTCCGGAAAGAGCGCCAGGTCCATGAACTGCGCGCGGGCGCGGCGGATCCGATCGGCCTCCGCCGGCGACGAAGCCTGGAGCTGGTCGAAGAGGTCCATCTCGCGCTCGGGGGTCAGCGCGCGCAGGAAGTCGGCGGCCACGGCTGCCCCGTTCGTCTCCATGCTGGGCGCCTTGCGGAAGGCCTCGAGCTTCGCCGCGAGCCCCTTCGCCGAGGCCTGCACCTGGCTGTCGGGAAGGGTCTGCATGCGAGCCACTGCCTGCAGCACGCCCTGCTGGGCCGAGGCGTCGAGCGGCGCCAACAGCTCCGCGAGCTGCTGCGGGGAGCAGAACATCCCGATCACGGCGAGGCTCTGCGCCTGCTCCCCTCGGAGGATCACCTTGCGGTCGCCCTCGGGTAGCTTGAAGAGGAACTGGAAAGGGTTGTTGTCGTCCTTGTTGAAGCCGCGAGAGAGGATCGAGGAGAGCACCAGGTGGTACATCGTCTCGACGATGCGCACGGCTCGGCCAAGATCCACTTTCTCCTTGCCCTCTTTCACGAGCGCCGCCATGCGCGCCCAGACCCCGGGTGAGAGATCGGCGAAGGCGCGTTTCGCGGTATCCCAGCCCAGCTGATCGAAGAGAACCACGACGTCCACCTCACCCCCCTTGTCGTAGTGGGCGGCCACGGCCTTGCTGGCTACGGCGGGGTACTGAGTGCAGAGCGCCAGGATCTGCTCCTTGCACCAGCGGATCTTCTCGAGCGCGGTAGGCTCGTCCACGGGAACCTCGCCCGCTCCGCCCTCGGCGGCCGTGGGCGGGCGGTTGGGCATCGTCATACCCTCGTCCTCGGCGCCAGGGCGGCGGCGCGTAGCCCATAGGTAAATACCCACGAGCGCGAGCATGCCCATGACGATGAGCAGCACCCACATCTTCCAGGTCAGCTCCGGAAGGAGCTGCGCGACGGAGGCGGGGGAGCGCGACGACGGCAGCGACGACCGCGTGACCACCACCGAGTCCGTGGTGCTGGGATCGCCGTCGGCGAGGTTCAGGTGAAGCTTGTTGGTGAGGACGTCGCGGACGATGCCCTCCTTGTCCGATCCCACCGAGCCGTCGAGCAGGACCGTGATCGAGACGCGGGTCTTCAGCTGGTGAAGCTTGTTGTTGGCCGGCGAGTAGGACGGGCCCATGTCGTCCGCCACGATCAGCCCCGGGAGAAAGCCGACGTCGGCCTCCTTGCGGTACTGCTCCAGGATCTCCTCGTCGTTCCGGATCTGCGCCGACACGATGACGTTGTATTGGTCCGGGCGCATGATCTCGTTGAGCACGTTCCGGGCGTTGCGCTCGTAGATGCTCTCGAGGGCGGCGACCTCCTCGCGGAAGTTGGCGAGCGCCTGGGCGGAGGCCGCGAACGCGGCGAGGAGCATCAGGAACTTCGCCGCGATCGGCAGACGGGTAGTCATTTGGAGCCTCCGGAGGCGTTATTGGGGGCCTTCTTGGGATCGGGGGCCTTCGCGGCCGGAACACGTCCCAGGAGGCGCTGCAGGCGCGCCTTCAGGATGACGTCGTGATCGGCCGCCGTGCTCCAGAGACGGTTCAGGTACTCGGCGTGGTCGCCGGGCACGCCGCGCTCGATGGCGTACACCGCGGCGTCGATCCACTCGTCCTCGGTGCGCTCCATGGCCTTACGGAGTGCGGCCTCGGGCGATGCGCCGGTCAGGCGGCGGTAATCCGCCCAGATCTTCAGGGCGAGCGGACGCATCGGCTCGAGAATCTTGCCGTAGGACCCCGCGAGGTCCTTCAGGAGCGCCACGCGCGCCCGGTCGTCCCGAACCTGGGGGATGAACCCAAGGCCCGTGCGGGCCTCGGAGTGCTCGCGCGAGAGCATGCGCGCGCGGATCTCGTCGGCCGCGGGGGCCGGGAGCGGTACCCAGCGCGAAACCACGCCCAGCGCCCCAGTGCGGATCTCGGCATGGTGGCCGGACTGCAGGAGCTCCAGCACCCGCTCCCGGCTCTGCGAGCCTTCGCGGGGATCACGAAGCTTCGAGGCCAGGCGGAGCGCGAGGCTCACCGCCTTCGCGTCGCGTCCGGTGAAATGATCCTTCCGGTCCCAGACCACTCCGAGGGCAAGCTCGAGAAGCCTGGCGTGGTCCTCGTCCGACCACGCGTCGAGCCGACCCCGGTCCAGGAGATGGATTCCGGCTGAGATCGCCTCGACGATCCGGTGGCGGGCCATCTTGTCCTCGAGGTAACGCTTCTTCAGGCCCTCGAAGTCCTTTTCAAGATAGAGCCTCGCCTCTGGGCTTGCGACGACCTGGATGCTCTGCTCGCGGACCTGCTTCTCGATTTCCTCCAGGGTTTGGAACGCGGAGGGCTGCTTCGCCTCCGCCGCGGCCTCGGGCCGGGTCAGGCGCGCGCGCAGGGACCAGCTCCCGACGGCCAGGGCCAGGAAAGCGAGGAAATAGGCCTTTGCGAATACACGTGTCACTGAACGCTGATCGGCAGAAAAGGCCCTGAAGTTGAGGGAAAGCGTCAGGGCGGTGTCGCTCAGGACACGCCGGCTTGGCCGCTCGCCCCGAGGGCGCGGGCGACGGTTTCGGTCACCCGGGTCTTGGCCTGGGCGGAGGCGTGCTCCAGGTCGCCTCCTTTCGCGTCGCGGCCCAGGCAAATGGCCTGGTTCACGATGTCGCCTTTGAGGTCGTCGGGCACGAGCCCGAGGGCCCACTCCAGCGTGTCGTGGTCCTCATGCAGGAGAGCGAGCGCCAGCGTGCGCGGCTCGATGCCCCGGAAGGCGCGGGTGACGACGTCCGAGCTCACCGAGCGCAGCCCGCGGAAGGGGTAGCGGCCGCCCACGGGCACCACCTGCACCGTGACCGGGCCGCCGGACGCGGGGGCCGGCGCGGCGGTGGAGCGCGGCTTCCCGCGCTTCGCCGCTTCGAGCAGCGCGCGCGGCGGCCAAACAGGGGGAACGCTCTGTTTCAGGATCGCGCGGCGGACCCAGCGCGCCGCCTGCTTCGCGCCCCTGCGGGCCGAGGCCGCCGCCGGGGCGGCCCCTTTCGCCGCGAGTACCGCGGCGCGCTTCAGGCCGCGCGCGCCCGAACCCAGGCCAGATCGTAGGCGCGAGGCCGTGCGGGCGGGCGCGGCCGGGCCACGCGCGCGCCGGGGCGCCACCTGGATGAGCCTCTGGGGCTGCCCCCCGCGGCGAAGCATGAGCACCTGCCACATGAGCACCGCGAAGGCGAAGATCATCGAGACCGAGACGAAGGCCGAGAGCGGAGCGAGCCAGGCGGGCTGACCCTCCTCGGCCTCGAAGCTGAAGGTGCCGAGCACGCGGTCCAGGATCGAGGTCTCGGCGGCCGAGTTGTTCATCGTGAGCACGTCGCCCTTGGCCTCCACCACCACGCGCTTCGCGCGGAGGATCTCGGAGATGAGGCGGATCTGCGCGTCGGAGACCGGCTTCAGGAACACGAGAATGATCTTCTTCTTGTCGACGAGTCCGAGCAGCGGATGCTCGCGCGGATGGTCGCCCTCTTCCGCGGCTTGGGAGAAATTGGGCACGAGGCCCGGCAGGCTCCGTTCTTCCGCCCGCTGGCGGTAAGCCCGGAGGCGGTGCGGGTCCGAGAGCATCGCCACGTCGACGTAAACCGAGTAGTCGCGCGGATCAACGAAGGGCGCCACAAGCTCGCGCACCCAGCGCTCGAGCGCGGCCTCCACCGCCATGGTCTCGGTGGCCGTGACCTCCGGCTCCTCCGCGAGGGGGCGCTCCAGTGCGCCCTCTTCCGGCTCTTCGGCCGAGGACCAGGTGCTCACGGCGCCGTTGTCGAACTTCACGTCGTTGAAGAGATCGGTGAGCTCCTGCGCGCCTTCGGGCGTCGGCGCGGCCGGCTCCGCCTGGGGCGCAGGCTGCGCCGCCTGAGCGGGCGCCTCGTCGCCTTCCTCCAGGCCTGGGCCCGGCTCCTCGGCCGCGGCCGGGGCCGGCCCCAGGGTCAGCAGGCAAAGCAGGAGAGCCGCCGTCGCGCGCGCCCCGAATTCTGAACGGTCTGCAGAGTCCATTGCGAAACCCGCTCCCTCTCCCGTGTCTGATCGGACATCGGGCCGCGGAGATTGAGGTGGGCTGATCCTGCCGCGTCAGGCGTCGGCGTGGGTCGTCAGGAGAACGCCGGTGATCACCTCTCCGGGAGAGGAGCGCGTGCCGACCTGGATCCGCTCCTCAGGCACCCCGAAATCGACCAAGGCCTTCTTGAGGCTCGCGGCCTTGGCGCCGTCGGCCTCCTCCGCCAGCACCATGACGTTGCCGAGCAGCTTGAGGTCGGAGAGCACGTTGAGGATCTCCCAGAGCGCGTTCGAGCCCTCGGGCTCGACCCGCTGGTAGAGGATCGCGAGCTTGCCCCGCCACTCCACCACGGCCGCGAGGCGCTCCCTGGCCATGAAGTTCGCGAGGTCCACGAGGCCGCGAAGGCCGCGATGCGCGCCCGCCTGGGCGCCCGGGGATCCGGGCGCGGGCTCCGTGGGCTCCTGCACGGCCAGAAGCTGGGCCTGTGGAAGCTCGGGCGCGCTTCGGGTCAGGTCCACCCGGTCCACGACCGGCTGGGGCCGGGCATCGCCGGAGGCCGCCTCCGACTCCGCCCGCGCGCGGCCGATCTGCTCGCTGAGCGCGCGGATCTGGCCCAGGCGCGCGTCGTCCCGGGCCTTGAAGACGATCAGCATCCCCTGGACTGAGCTCAGCAGAGCGAGCACGAGCGTGAGCAGAGTGACCGCCACCCTCCTCCTGCGAAAGATCGACTGCCTTTTTTCGAGGCTCCCCATCGCTCGACTCATCGGCGCGGCGGGCGCGGCTGTTGAATCCCGATCCTTCGCGTCAAATGCCCGGCGCTCAGAACGGCGTGACACGGAAGCCGAGCAGGATCTGGAAGCCGCTGTAGCTCACGGCCGAGAGCGGATCGTCGGCCGTGGCTGTGAGTGAGTTGATCGAGGTGACGTAGCGGATGAGCGACATGAGGAGGAAATTCGTGCCGATCGGAACCTCGAGCCCCAGGGTGGGAGCGAAGTCGATGATCACGGCGTTGAAGTCGATGTTCTGGATATCGTCCGTGGCGATCGAGATGTTCGAGAGGCCTCCGGTGAACTCAAGGAAGGGCTTCGAGTTCCAGAACCGCCCCTCCACCTCGTTGTCCACGATCTTGCGTTGGCCGTTCAGCCCGAAGGGGTACCAGCGCCAGCCCATCGCCACGCGCGTATAGGCGAGCTGCCCGAAGTTCGTATCGAACAGCTCGCTGAAAAGCAGGGTCAGCGAGCTGTTCGCGTTCGCGAAATTGACGTTGTAGTGAAGCTCGATGGAGCTCAGGCTCTCCATCGTGCGGTCGAAGCCCTGGCCCCCGAGGATGTCCAGGCTCGTGAAACCGATGTTCGCGTCGAAGTTGGAATCGAAGGCCCGTGCCGCAGGCGGCGCCGCGAGCCCCGCAAGGGTCGCGAATAGGCAGACGATGAGGATCAGACGGGCGTTCAGTTGTTGCTCCTGCCCCGAGGGGTCACGCGATCCTCGATCTCCTGTTGGGAGGCCGGGTACCGCAGGGCCGCGGGCTGCTTGGGCAGCTCCCCGAGCCCCATGCGGCTGTAGACGCGCGAGAGAAACTGGTAGGCCTCGCGGCTGTGCGGATCGATCTTGAGGGTGCGCTCCCAGGCCACGCGGGCGCCCTGCATGTCACCCTGCAGGTACTTGATCGAGCCCTTGAGCAGCCAGCCCTTGGACATGTACTCGTCCTGCTGCAGGGCCTCGTCGATCAGCTTCAAAGCCGTATCGTAGTTTTTCCGGAGGGTGGCCTGCTGGGCCTGGAAGAGCTTCTCCACGACCTGGTCGTTGCGGTCGCGGTCGAACTTGGCCTGGCCGTTACCGGAGAAGCGCGCGCTGAACATGGCGTCCTTGTAGAAGGAGACGGTGTTCTCGAGCAGCGCCACGCGCATTTTCAGCTCCTCGAGATCCTTCTTCTCTTCTTTTTTCTTGTCCTCGGGCTTGGGCTGCCCCTGCCCCTCGCCCTCGCCCTGCTCGGCGAGCTCCTCGGGCGAGAGGGGATCCAGCCGCGCGGTGATCGTGAGGCTTTCGCCGCTGTCCACGCGCACGAGCACATCCTTTTTCTTGAAGTTCTCTTTCTCGAGGCTCACGAAGAATACGTCGCCCAGGGTGGACTCCTCGGGGATCGTCACGGGGCTCAGCCCCACGAGCTTGTTCTCCTTGGTCTGGATGTCGCGCACGTAAACCTTCGCGCCGGCGGGATAGGTCTTCACCAGGTACTTGCCGGAGCAGCCTGCGAGCGCCAGGAGCGCCAACAAGGCGACGGCGCTTCCATTCACGAGTTTGAGGGTCTTCCTGAGCATGACCGTGGACCTTCCTGTTGACGTTATCGACAAGCCGCACCTAACATTTAGGGGATGAGGCGATGGGCGCTGATTTTTGCCGTGTTTTTCGCACTGGCCGTCAGCGACCTGGCGCAAGCCACGAAAAACCCGAATTTCCGCTTCAAATTCGGCTATTTTCTGACGGACACCGTGGCGGGGGCGATCCTCGAGGACATCCCAAGGAACTCCGTGGTTTTCATCCAGCCCACGCTGCTCTGGGACGTGCCCGCCATCCGGACCAAAGTGGGCGTCCACTTCAGCGGAGAGCTCATCAGCGATTTCGGCCTGATGCCGGCATCGGGGCTGGGAGTCAGCCTCTACTTCTACCCCTTCGGGATCTCGTCCACCTACATGACGAACGACGACATGGTCATGTACCAGAAGAGCCTCACCTCCCCTTATTTGTTCTTCGGGATGACCCCACTGAACCTCAACATGAACCGCAGCTCCGAGGACAACTCCATCCAGCCCGTGTTCTTCAGTGCCTTCATCCTGGAGTTCCAGGCCGGCATCGGCGTGGATTACCCCCTGCGGCCCAGCTTCGTGATCCACGCCGAGTTCAACATCCGCACCGGCGCCACCACGAACAACCAGAGCGTGGGCGGCGACATCAGCTCCTTCAACCCCGGGGTCACCTTGGGGTTCATGCTGAACTACCCAAGCAACTGAGGGCACGGGGCGGGGGCAGCCCCCCTACTTCCCGCGGGGCTTGCGCTTGCGCCGGGGAGCGTCTCCGCCCTTGGGCGGCGCGCCTGGCTTGGAGTCCCGCACCTTTTTCTGGAGCTCTTTCTCGAGCTTGTAGGCCTTGATCTCGGCCTCTCGGGCCTGTTTCTCGATGGTCGAGGCCTGCTTCTCCACGTCCTCGAGCCGGTCCACCTGCTGGATCTTCTTTTCGGCGTCCTTCAGGCGCTCGCGCGCGAGCGAGAGCCGCTGCCGGGCGGAGTCCATCTGCTGGCCCTGGATCTCGTCGAAGGTCGGCGGCTTCTGGCCCGTATCCACGTCCAGGTCCTTGCGGTCGTCCATCATGTCGAACTGCTGGTCCTGAAGGGCCTTCACCGCGTCCTGGAGCTTGTCCACGAACCCGATGCGCACGAGCACCCGGCGGTTCATCTCCTGGTTCTGGGGCATGGGTTTGCCCGTGGCGTCCCGGTTGGGCTGGATGGGGCGCGAGGAGCCGAAGCCCTCGGCCTTGAGGTCGGCCGAGGCGAAGCCCGCCTCCTCGAACTCCCGCACCACCCGCGAGGCGCGCGCGGCGGAAAGTTCCCAGTTCGAGGGGAACTGCGTGCTGTAGATCGGCTCGTCGTCCGTGTGCCCCTCCACCGTGATGTGGTCCACGGTGAGGCGCTCGCGGATGACGTTGATCATGCGGCCGAGCACGTCGAGCGAAGCGGGCAGCACCTCGGCCGTGCCCGATTTGAACAGCACGTTCCCCTGGAAGCGCAGCTCGATCTCGCCGTCCTTCTCGATCAGCGCCACGGTGCTCTTCAGGCCCGTGCCCTCGAGGATGCGCTCGATCTCGTCCTTGGCCTTCTTCGCGGCGGGATTGTCTTTCACCTTGCCGCCGAAGTGCTTGGCGAGCTCCTTGCGGACGATCGTGAACTTCGTCTGATCGATCCTGGAGAACGCGAACATCAGCACGAAAAACCCGAACAGGAGGGTCATCATGTCGGCGTACGAAACGAGCCAGTTCGACTCGTCGTGCACCATCGGGGCGTCGGAACCGCCGTGGCCCCCGTCTCCGGAGTCCTTGTGCTTTTTCTTCTTCTTGTGTCCCTGGGACTCGCCCGCCGGTTCAGCCATCGGCCGTCAGCTTTCCGTCACTTCGCCTTGGACTCCCCGCGCTGGCGGGGCGGCAGGAAGGATTTGAGGTATTCCTCGATGTAGAGCGGGTGGCGCTTCTCCTGGATGAGCAGCACGCCCTCCTTGATGATGTTCCGCATCGTGACGTCCTGGCGCGAAAGCTCGGCCAAGTTCTCGGTGATGGGGATCAGCAGGAAGTTGGCCACGGTGAGGCCGTAGAAGGTGGCGACGAGCGCGGTGGCCATCGCGGGGCCGATTCGGTCCTGTGCGCCGGGCTCCCCCAGCGTTTGCAGGAGCGAGATCATGCCGACGGTGGCGCCCAGGAGCCCGAAGGCCGGCGGAAAGCGCGAGAGCGTGTGCCAGACCTTGAGCTCGTCCTGGTCGCGCTTCTTCTTGCCGTCGAGGGCGTTGCCCATCACGGCGTCGAGGTCGTCGTGGTTGAAGCCGTACTCCACCAGCAGGCGCATGCCGTCCTTCAAGAACGGATGCGTGCGCGGGCCCATGGACTCGAGCGCCGAGCGGGGGTTGGCGCGGTAGGCCGCCGCCGCCTTGACGATGGAGTCGATGACGGAGAGGTAATCCTGCGCGCCGCCGCCCAGGAACATTTTGCGGAGCAGCACCTTGAAGGCGAGCGCGAGCTGCCCCAGCGGGAAGCTCAGGAGCGCAACGGAGGCCGTGCCGCCCACCACGATGACGATGCCGTGCACGTCGCCGAACACGGCGGCATTTCGCGTGGAGGTCAGGACCGTGAAACCGGTGACGGACAGCGCCGTGATGACGCCGAGAATGGATGAAATGTTCACGGTTACACAACTCCTTCCGTTGATTGTCTCTTCGGTGCCTGAACCCAAATCTTGATGATCGGCGCGGGGCGTTGCGCCGATTCCCATGAATCGGCAAAGTCTGCCCAGTTTCGCAAGGATTACGAGGAATTACGACCATTTCCCGAGCCAGCTCGCCTTGACACCGCTGGCGGTGGGGCTCGAAACTGAAAGGGTCCGTGATCGTGGTCCAAGGAGGGACTGCCCCATGAACCCGTACCAACGCCTGCAACCCGTGTCCGACGCGCCTTCGCAGCCCGAGCCCGGCCTCGACCCAATGGACCTCATGGCGCGGTCTTTCCGCGACGAGATCCTCAAGGAACGCAACCGCGCGCGCGCGATCGAGCACCAGGCGAACCAGCTCCGGAAGGAGTTCCAGGCGAAGATCACGGCCTACGAGCAGAAGATTCAGGAGCTCTCGAGCTCCACCGCGAGGATCGAGGGAAGCTCGCGCGACTCCGAGACGCGCGCCGCGGGGCTACAGGCTGAGCTGCTCAACCTCCAGAAATCCGTCGCCGCGATGAAGGGAGAGCTCGACCGCACGCGCCAGGCCCTGCTCACCTCGCAGGCCGAGCGCGACACCGCGCGCACGCAGTTCCGCCAGTACCATACCGGGCACAACCAGGCGCAGCGCGAGCTCGCCGAGCTGCGCGGCCGCAACGACACCATGACCCGCCAGCTCCAGGAGACTCGCGACCTCCAGCAGAACACCCTGCGCGTGATCTCCACCGAGATCCAGGAGCTGCGCCGCCGCCACGAGACCGGCACCACGAACCAGGAGCTGCGCGAGCTCATCGAGCGCCAGATCCTCCCCTCCTTCGGCCGCGTGCAGCAGGAGATCCACGCCTCGGCGCGCAAGTCGCAGGCGGACACGACGGCACTGGACGAGAAGCTGGGTTCGAAGCTCGAGGGCATCGACCGGCTCCAGACGCAGTTCGCGGACCACGAGCGCATGATCCGCAAGGACGTGCAGAAGCTGAAGTCGCTCATCTCCGAGGGCATCACCCGGATGAGCTTCCTCGACGCGGGCTCGGCCGACTTCACGAAGCTCAACAACCAGGTGCTCCGCATCGAGAAGAGCCTCACGGCCAACGAGCGCGCGATGTCGCAGATCTCCTACCTGCTCCAGGCCGTGGGCAAGCAGCAGGAGCAGGCCAACGATCTCTTCCTGAACCACACCGAGGTCTTCCTCAAGAAGCAGATGGACGGGTTCCGCGGCCTGGTGGCCGAGGTGATCTCGCGGTCGCAACGCGAGACCCAGAAGTACATCCGCCGCTGCTTCAAGGACATGGCTGACGGGAGCTACGAATTCGACGACATCGAGGGCGAGCCGGCCGCTGAGTCGCCCCTGGATCCCGCCTCAGCGACGACGGCCCAGCACGCGGCGAACTTCGCCGAGGCGGCGCGCGCCATCGCGCCGGTCTCCGAGGCCCGCGCCGAGGGAGAAATCCTCGCCGGGCCGCCGCCTGCCCCCAGCGAGCGCCTCCAGCACCTGCAGACCCTGATCGAGAAGAAGAACGACGAGATCCGCAGGGCCGAGGAGAAGCTTGGCGCGGCGGCGCCGAGCTCGGACGCCTACCAGAAGCTCAGCCTGGTGAAGGAGCTCCTGCGCACGCAGCGCGAGCACATCCGGAGCCTGGCGGAGAAGCTCGCGCGGCCGGACGCTGAGCCGGAGCGGCGCACTCCTTCGATCGAGGCCTGAGACTCCCGGGAGTCTCAGGCCAAGCACGAGCCGGAGCGACGCTCCGGCTCGCCGCCGCCGCGACCGGCGGTGAATGCGCCCCCTCTTCGCACTCGGACGCGAGCGCAGGGGTACGGGAGAGCGGGATGGTAGCGGGCCAAGGATGGCCCCCCGCCTCCCCAAGGGGGAGGTCCCGATCCCCTCTCCCGTACCCATGCGCTCAGCGGAGCCGCTTCTTTTTCTTCCGCTCGCCCTCCTGGCAGCGCACGTTCTTCACGTTGAGGCTGTCGCCCACCTGCACCTTGCGCACGTCGCAGTCCTTGTCGAGGAACAGGCGGTAGGTGCCGTTGGGCAGCACGAATGGCACGTTCGTCACGTAGTTTCCGAGGATCCGGTCGCTCGCGAAGACGTAGATCCCCTGCGTCGTCGGGTGCATGAACTGCACGACGCCGGCGTCCCGCTTGAGGTCGATCCGGTACTCTCCGTTCGGGTAGATGAAGTACTTCTTGATCTCGCGCTTGAAAAACGGGGGCGCGACGACGCGCAGCTTGTACCGTCCGGTGTCGATGTAATACGGGCGCTCCGACTCCAGGCGGTACACGAGCTTGTCTTCCCGATTCAGGACCTCGACCGAAGCCAGAGCCTTCACGAACCTCACCTCGATGAGGCCCTTCCCCTTCACCTTCAGGGTCACGCTCCGGCGCGGGGGCACCTCGAAGCTCTTGAAGAGGAAGGGCGGCTCCACCTTCACCTCGGCCGCGTAGACGCCCGGCGGAACCGCGGTGCCGAAGGCGGCCGTGAAGGTCTTGAAGGGGATCCGGTTCCCGTTCGCCTCGATCTTGTAGACCACCACCGACGCCGTGGGATCGGGGTTGTC
>JADZFF010000151.1 GCA_020850015.1 Bdellovibrionales bacterium
AAATCCCTTTGCGGCCCGCCTCCTGCCAGGCCTGGCGAAGGGCCTGGGTCATGAGCGAGTTGTGCTGAACGATCCGCGCCTCTTGCTCGGGCGTATATCCCTGCGGGATCTCCTCGGCGGACGCGGACAGGGAAACTAACCCGGCGCCGGCCAAAACAAGCGCGAACCCAACCCGAGTCGTCGATTTCATGCGGATCTCCCTCGCTGCCGAGGATTAGCGCGGCGCGGCACAAGAGTCAAATTGAGGAATCCGGGGCTAACGCGCTGGTCCGCCAGGGAAATCCGGCAGGGGGGGATCGCGCTGGAGCTCGGCCAGCACCTCATTGAGGTAGTCCGTGGCCAGCTCCTGGTGGTCGACCCACTCGCCCTCGTCCGTCTCGATCGGGGGGTCAAAGCCCTGGGGCGGCATCCGGCCCTGGTCGTCCTCCCAGAGATCCATGCGGTCTAGGCTCTCCATCACCTGGGCCTGCGTGAGATTCGAGAAGTCGACGGGATTGCGCATGAGGCTTCCGCCTCCGATATCGAGATTCCCGCCCGTGACGTGGCAGCCCACGCAGTAGTGATGGATCACCCCAGGGCCATCGAGGTTCTGGGAGATGCGCTGGCCGTAGACTTTGGTTTCATGCGTGGGCGGGGGGCCGTCCTCGCGGCAGGCCGACTCGAGCTCCTCGGGTTCAAGCCGCGCCAGGATCGCGGGATCGAAGCGCGGATCGCGTCGGTAGCGGGGCTGCTCGCTGAGCTTCAGGCGCGAATCGGGAGTCCAATGGCTGCGCGCGAGCTTCCGGCAAACCTCCGCCTCGAGGGAAAGAAAGGCGGTCATGGCGCCCACGGCGCTCTGCTCGGCATCGTAGGGAGAGCAGAGCTGCGACCACAGCCCGCCCAGGGCGGCGCTCCGGTGCAGCTGCTCGTTCCAATCTTTGGGCCAGTCCTTGGGCAACTCCTCGGGCTGGTGATCTGTTCCTCCGTGCGGCGGGAGCAGGAAACGGTACGAAGGGGCGTCCTCGGGGCGCACCACCTCGAAGGCGTAGTGGTTGTGATCGTCACGCACGTAAACGAGCCGCCCGTCGCGGGTCCACGAAGGGTAATAGCCGCCCGAACCCTTCACCGAGCTCGCGAAGATCCGGCGAACCTTGCTCGGATGGAGCCGCCAGGCGCCCGGCGCGGCGCCCTCCAGCTTCTGCAGCTCCACCACGTACACGTCCTTCGTGAGAGTGCTCGAAACGCCGCTGAAGTACCCGCCAGCCTGGGTGTCGTAGTAGTCGACGTGGAAGGCGATCGCCCCGTCGTCGTGCCGGAACTCGATCTTTCCCGTGGGGTAGCCCAGGTCGAGCACCTCGCGGCAGCGGCCGGGCACGGCGACGTCGATGACCTTCGAGGTTCCGGAGGTCGGGTCATAGGCGCCGAGCAGCCGGCCCGTCTTCGAGATCATGATGGTCTTGTAGTCCTTGCCCGGGCAGAGGTGGCCGGGCCCGGCGTTTCCAAGGATGCGCGCCGTGGGCCGGGCGCCGGAGAAGTTCACCTCGTAGTCGCGGTAGAGCACTTCGCCGCTCGAGTCGGTGATCACGCGGTAGACGCGCAGGTCGGCGGCGCCTCCGCGGCGGCCCGATCGGAGCAGGGCCACGCTCTGGTAAACGCCGCTGTGGTCCGCGTCCTCGAGCAGGAGCTCGGCACCCTCGCCCTTTTCCATCACCTCGGGGAGCCAGTAGATCTCCAGCCCAGGCACGGCGAGGATCCGGCCATCGGGGCTCGGCACCGGGTCGATGCTGCCGACGATGGGGCGATCGCGCGTGAGCATGTCGTTCGATTCGAGGGTGAGCATGCGGTTTCCCGAGCCGATGTAGAAGGCGTGGGAGCCCTCCGGGTGGATCTTGGCGAAGTAGCTGGGTTGGGCCGAGACGTTGGAAAGAATGAGAGGGCGCGTGTCGCGGAGCCGGCACACGTCCTGAAGCTCCTCGGGCACGCCTTCCGGCGCGTCGGCCGCCGCGGGCGGGTTCAGCCCCAGGGCGAGCGCGAGAACCACGCGGCGGAGGGCGTTCATCGCCCGCCCTCCAAGAGCTTCAACTGCTCTTCCATGTAGGCGCGGTATTCGGCCACGGTTCCGCGGCCGGGGTACATGATGCGGGCGATGCGCCTCCCTGAGTAAACGAGCATCGCCGGGTAGTGGTTACCCATCGCGCGGTAGAGGAACTCGATCGATTCCACACGCCTGAGCATGTCGTCGCTCATGCCTTCGGTGGCGCGCACGATGTCGCGCGCGTGCAGCGGGCTCGCCGCGGGGTCCACGAGCACGGTGAGATGCAGACTGAGGGCCTCGGCGGCCTCTCGGGCCTCCTGGATGCCGGTGTGGCCCCCGGGCGCGCGCCGCTGATTGTAGGAATACGGCATCGCGGGCGACCAGACGTAAACAGCACCGCGAGTCTGCTCGCGGAGCAGCCGGATCAGGTCGTGGTCGGTGAACGCGGCGCCCATCACGCGGGGATCGAACTGCCTCACGACGGTTCGGAACTCGGGGTTTCGCGCGCAGTTTCGCAGATCGAAGGTGAGGGTCTTGATTCGGCTGGGCGTGATGCGCCGGAGGAGCACCTCTTTATTGAGGAACACCTGGGCTTCGGCCCAGACCCCCACGGTGCGCGTGGGCGACAACAGGCTCACCGACCCATCGAGGCCCGCCGAAGGCTTGAGCACCCAGCTCCGCTCCACGCTCCATTCCTGCAGGGTTTCGAGCGCCTGGTCGGCGCACTGCACGCCCGAAAGAAAACGCGTTTCGAGATCTTCGCCCACGGAGGCCGGAGTGCGGCGCTCGGGCTCCTCCAGGTGCAGCTCATGGAGGGCGAACCAGGAGTCGCGCTGCGCATCGAACTTCTGGAGCGCTGCGCCCCAGGCAGCGACGGCGCCCAGGAGCAGAGGCCAGGTGATCAGGCCCCGCCATTCGGCGAAGACCTCGCCGAACGTGGAATTCCGCCAGTGGCGAACGCGGCGGGACGGAGTTCGGCCGTGACTGGAAGGCATTCCCTGGGCTGATCGGTCGGCGGCGCGCGCGGCTGGAGGAATCGGCGGGCGCGGGCGTCACCCCGTTGACACCCCGGTTCAGGGCCTCAGAGGAAGGTGCGCACCCCAAAGGTCGCGGCGTTGGCCTGGTTCGCGAGGTCGAGCGTGAGCTCCCCATAGAAGGTCAGATCACCTTTGAGGGGCAGGAAGAAGCCAGGCTGGAGCGACAGGCCGGCGTCTCCCCCGCCCGAGAGCGGCAGGGCCAGGCGAGGGGAGAGATAAAGGCCCCAGCCCGAGTCGAAGCCGCGGCTGAAGTGCGCGGCGGCCTCGAGCTGCGAGGATCCGAGCGTGGAGAGTCCGGCCCAAAGCGCGACGTCGGCCACCTTGCCCGAGGTGAGGAAGTACTTCAGGAAACCGCCGGCGTAGACGTCGATCGTGCCGAAGCCCAGGCGCCCTTCGATCTGCACGTGCTGGGCAAGCCCATAGGCCACCTGCCCGATCGCCGTGAACTCGGAGGGCTCGAAGGTGAGCATGCCGAATCCTCCGAAGGCCACGACCCCTTGGCGCAGGGTGGGCGCGCTTTGAAGGAGCAGGGCCTGCGCGGACGTGGGGACGCCGAGGCCTCCGAGGATCAGCACCAGCACCGCCGCAATGCGGCGAAGGGCGCGGTTCTGTGTCGGGAACAAAGCTGCTTTCACCGGAGATTTCATACGCATGGCCTCAAAGTGTACGGACCGCGGCCGGGAGGGTCCAGGGCAAATTCCCCTTTCCAAGCGCCCGCCCTTGCGACTAAGTTGGGCGCTCCCTTTTTGTGTGCGCTCGTAGCTCAGTTGGATAGAGCGTCAGCCTCCGGAGCTGAAGGTCGTAGGTTCGAACCCTGCCGAGCGCGCCATTCTAATCATTTCCATCCCCGCAGTACCCTAGCCGAACTCGAAGCCTGCCGCCCGACGCTAACCTCAAGAGCGTCCAGCCCCCACCCCTCCCCTCCGATACGCCTTCATGACCCGCGCGCTCACCGCCGCAATCCTGACGCTCGCGCTGACGGCGCTGACCTCCCCCCCTTGGGCCGCGCAGGCCATCCTCCCCGCCACGGGCGCCCCCCCGATCGTCGAACGGCACATCGTCGTCGTCTCCGACTCGCACGGAAACTGTTCCTTCGGCGAGGAGCTCAATACGCTCCTGCGCACTCTGCCGCAGACCTTTGTCCACTCCCTGGCCGTGGGCGGCTCGTCGCCCCGCACCTGGCTCGATCCGAAACAGCGCATCGTCTCGCCCTACGGCGTGGAAGACCGCGGGAATACCGGCGAGCCGCTGAGGAGTCCGCGCCCCATCGGGAGCACGCGCACCCCTCACTTCCCGAAATTCCTCGACGAAAGCTTCGCCAAGAATCCGGTCGCGCGCCGGATTGTCATCGTCAACCTCGGCTCGAACTCCTTCAGCGCCACCGTGCTCAAGTCCGGCGCCGAGGCCATGGTGCGCGAGATCCACGCAAGAAACGCCGAGTGCCTCTGGATCGCGCCGCCGCACATGCGCAAGTGGTCGCGCGAGCGGCTCGAGTCCTACGCGGCCGCGATCCGCCAGGGCGTGGACGCCGCGGGCTCCGGCGGCCCGTCGAACCAGAAGTGCCAGGTGACCGACAGCCTGTCGGTAACTGAGTTTCCCGCCCACGCCCAGCTTCCTCCCGGGGGCATGGACGACGGCGTGCACTACTGCTGGAACCCAAAGCTCCTGGAGCTCGGGCGCGAGTTCGCGCGCTGGGTCTTCACTCAGATCAGATAGCGCGCGGGACGGGCGCGCCGCGCGCGGGCCGACCCGCGTTCGGCTCCACGCCGGGCGGCGTCGGCGAGCGATCCACCGAGTTCGCGTCGCTCGCCCCCGCGCCGGACTCGAGCTCCGAGATCAGGGAATACTGCGGGCAGTAGAGCCCCATCTCCTCCATGCGGCCGGCGATGAATTCCGTGAGCGAGGCCGGACGTGGATAGGCCTCCACTACGCTCTGGCGGAATTGCGCGTAGATCGCCGAAGCGCTCAGCTCGCGGGCCGGCAGCCAGAGCGTGAGGCCACCCGCCTCTCCGTGAAACTCGATCTGGATCACGTACTCGAAGCCGCCCTGCGAGGTCTGCTGAACCTCGATCGCGACGGCGCCCGCGCGTTCGCCGAACAGGCGCGACTCGCGCCTCAGCTCCACGGGCCCGAGCAGCCCCAAGGCCTCTTCGCGAGTGCGAGGCGCGGGATGCCTTAGCGCTCGCTCGACGGCCTTTTTGGCCAACATGATGGATCGAATCGAAGCCGTGAGCACCTGCAGCCGCGTGCGCGTCCACTCCTCGTGGAGCTCGCGGGTCTCGGCCGTGGCGCGGTACTCCGCGGCCAGAGCCGCCGCCGTGGAGTCGCAGACTTCGCGGGAGGGGGCCTGGATGGGGCCGGCCCAAGACTGTCCGGAGGCCGAAGCGATAAGAAGGAGGCAAAGCCGGGCGGA
>JADZFF010000152.1 GCA_020850015.1 Bdellovibrionales bacterium
GACCAGACTCGGGCGCATGGGTACAACTTTTGTACTGACCCCTCCTCAGGGGTGCGATCGATCGGGGGGATCCCCGGAGGCCCGGCACCAGCGGCGCCGGGCCTCCCTGGAATCTATCCCTCAGCTCCGGATCAGAGGAGCTTGAGCGCCTGCGTGGGCGCCGTGTTGGCCTGGGCCAACACGCTCACGCCGGCCGACGACAGGATGTTGTCGCGGGTGAGCTCGGAGGTCACCGCGGCCACGTCGGCGTCGGCGATCCTCGAACGCGCTTGCACCAGGTTTTCCTTCTGGATGCCCACGTTCCGGGCCGTGCTGAACAGTTTGTTCTGCATGGCGCCGAGCCGCGCGCGCGTCTCGCTGACCTTGCCCAGGGCGCCGTCAACGGCGTCCAGAGCTTCGCGGGCGTCGTTGATCGACAGGGACTTCACGTCCTTGATGCCAATCGCATCCGCCTTCACGTTGTTCTCCCGCACGTTGTATTCGATGCGGTTCGACTCTTTGTTCTCGGAACCCACCTGGAACACCAGCGTTTCCTTGTTGGAATCGCCGTTCAGGAGCATGGTGCCGTTGAACGCGGTCGACTCGGCGATGCGGTCCACTTCGCCGACCAGGGATTGGAACTCCTGGTTGATGAAGCCCCGCTCCTTGTCGCCGATCGTGTCGGACGCCGCCTGGATCGCCAGTTCACGCATCCGGATGAGGATGGTGCTGACTTCCGCGGTGGAGCCTTCCGCAACCTGAATGAAGCTCACTGCTTCGTTCGTGTTGCGCTCGGCTTGCGCCATCGACCGGATCTGTCCGCGCAGGTTCTCGCTGATCGAGAGGCCCGCGGCGTCATCGCCGGCGGCAACGATGCGGTTGCCCGTCGCCAGTCGGGAGTAGTTTTTGTGCTGCTCCGACGTGGTGTTGGTCAACGCCCGCTGCGCATGCAGTGACGCCATGTTGGTATTAATTCTCAAGCCCATAGGTCAGTCTCTCCTTATACGTACCGTCTGTTGATGTGACACACGCCCGCCTGCTCCCTGTGGAAGCGATTGGACGAACCCTTGCCCCCGCGTGCCCCCCGGTGAGGGGAGACCGTTTGGAGATGTCCGTCACGTCTGACTAAGAGGAGAGGCGCACCGCGCGAGACTTTCACGGCAGCGAACGTACCGAGGCTTTGAGGCCCCGTACGTAGCGAAGGACGATTGTGTCCGTCCTTTTCAGCTAACAGCAGTTACAGCGACGAAAACTCCGTTAGCAGACGTTGTTGACACTATGCGTATCGGAGAGAACGTCGAGTTCTTGAGAAAAGTGGTCAGGATTAACAATCCCGCAGAATCGCGGATTTGAGGGGGCGAACGAGGTCAGGGCTTGGGCCTGACCCCCCGTGGAGTCACTGAGGAGGGGTGGACTCCCTCTCCACGGGGGGCTTTAGGCTTCAGCGCAACACAGATCAGCTGAGGAGCTGGAGCGCGAGCTGCGTATTCTGGTTGGCTTGACTGAGGACCGCGGTGCTGGAGGAACGGAGCACGTTGTTTTTCGTGAGCTCCGAGGTTTCCAGTGCGAAATCCGCATCACGGATGCGGCTGTTCGCGGCACTGAGGTTCTCGTCGTAGATGTTCAAGTTGTTGATCGTGGCTTCGAGCCGGTTCTGCATCGCGCCGACATGCGCGCGATTCTCGGCCAGGGTGCCGATCGCCAGGTCGATCGCATCCAGGTTCGACTGAGCCTGCTCCTTCGTCGCCACCGAGATGCCGGCCACGCCCAGGCGCTCGGCCGTGGCGTTCACCGACGAGGTGTCGTAGTTGAAGAGGTCGAGCTCCGGATCGTTGTTCTGTCCGATCTGGATCTCCATCAGCTCGCCTTCACCGGAAAGCAGCTTGCGGCCGTTGAAAGTGGTCGATTTCGCGATCCGGTCCACTTCCTGGGAAAGCTGCTGCACTTCCTTGTCGATGAAGCCGCGCTCGCGGTCCGTCACCGTGTCCGAGGCCGCCTGGATCGACAGCTCGCGGAAGCGGATCAGGATGTTGGCGGTTTCGTTCATCCCGCCCTCCGCCACCTGGATCATCGATACGGCGTCCTGCGCGTTCCGGGCGTCCTGACGGATCGACCGGATGTCCGCGCGCATCTTGTCCGAGATCGCGAGCCCGGCGGCATCATCCGACGAACGCACGATCCGGGATCCCGAGGCCAACTTCTCCAAGGACTTGTTCTGAGCGTGAGTGTTCACGCCCAAGTTCCGCTGCGCAGCCAACGACTGCGTATTCGTATTAATTCGCATACCCATACGACACACTCCTCCAACCCCCCACTCAGCGTGTGGCGGCCGGACCGTCGTCGAGGTGTTTGCGCACCTCTCCGTGGGTGCTTGCGCACCCGGGCCGGACGCACCCGTGCTGGGAGCGTTCCTCTTCGATTCGAGTTGGCAGGAATTTGCTGTACCCCTGCCGCAGCGCCCATAATTGGACAATTCCAATCGGGTACTGCTCTCAAGGAGTTAATCGGTCAGGTATTGGTCGAGCTGTAGAGATATTTGGATTGAAATAGTCAAGATTAGCGCGCTGCAGCGAAGAGTGTATAGCGCAATGCATTAAGTATTTGAAAAGAGGCCCTCAAGCTCCTGGGCGACGGCGTAGGGATTCAATCCACCTCTCAGTTTGCCTGCGAGTTTCTGACCTTCGGGGCTTTCCCAGAGCTTCTCCAGGCGCCGCCCGAACGCCTCAGACAGGATCTCACCCACCTCCCGTCGCAGGCCCTCCTCGCGTCGCCGGGCCCCTTCTCCGGATTTCGTCAAAAATTCGGCGTGTGCCTCCAGCGCGCTCCAGAGCTCCGGCATTCCGAGACCGCTCGTGGCCTGGGTTTTCACCACGGGAAGCTCCCATCCACCCGCTGACCCATGTACCCAGGCCCTCAGATCGGTCTCCATGCGGTCCGCCCCTGGCCGATCTCCTTTGTTCACGACGAAGGCGTCCGCGATCTCCATCAGGCCCGCCTTCATGAGCTGGATGCCGTCGCCGCTCTCCGGTACGAGCACTACGACAGTGGTTTGCACCATGCGCCGAATGTCCCACTCGGTCTGGCCCACGCCGGCCGACTCCACAAGCACCACGTCGAACCCCGCCGCATCGAGCGCCAAGACGCACTCTCGCGTCGATCGCGAGAGCCCTCCCGAACGGCCCCGCGTTCCAGCGGACCGGATGAATACGCCCGGATCGAGAGCGTGTTCCTGCATGCGCACTCGGTCGCCAAGCACGGCCCCGCCCGTGAAGGGGCTCGACGGGTCGACGGCGAACGCCGCCACCGTCTTGCCGCCTTTTCTGAGCTGGGTGACGAGCGCGTTCACGAGCGTGGATTTCCCTGCGCCGGGAGGGCCCGTGAACCCGATGATCCGGGCATGGCCGGCCTTCGCGGCGAGCGCTCCCACCAGCTCGGGCAGGTTCTCCGGCCGGGACTCCAGGCGGCTCAGCAGCCGGGCCAGTTCGGCGCGGTCCTTCCAGGTCGGCACCGAAGGGGGTGCGGCTTTTTTTTCAGGCGTCATCGGCTCCAGGCTACCCTAAGCCGCCTGTCAGCGCGATGGCGCCGACCGAGGCAAGCACTGCCGACTGGAGCTGCGGCCCCCCGCTGACGCATACTGTGGGAGCGGGGGCGCGTCGCGTGCACGGTCCCCGTCCGGCGCCATGATGGCGTTCGCCGTCTTTTCAGGAGGAGAAAGAACTCGTGGGTCTGCGGCTCGACGCCTCAGGGGGCCAGTTCAACAAGGCCATCCAGGACATCATCGAGGCCGAGTCTCGTCCGCTGAAGCAGATGCAGGCCCGCAAGGTCGTTGAGGAAAAGCGGGTCAAGACCTTCCAGGAGTTCAAAACGAAGTTCCAGGGCGTGCAGGCCGCGATCGAGGAAGTTTCCAGCTTCCAGAAGTTCAGGGAACTGAAGGTCGATCTCGGCGACGGCGCCGAGGTCCTCGGCGTCACCCTGGACAAGACGAAGGCGCAGCCCGGCACCTACCAGATCGAAGTCGAGGAGATGGCCGGGCGCACGGGGGTGATCTCGAACTCCTTCGCCAATCCCGAAGAGAACGTGCTTGGGATGGGATACGTCGTGCTCCGGGACGCGCAAGGCGATGCGCATGAGATCTTCATCGACTACGACGACGGCAGCCTCCGGGGCCTCGCCGCGAAGATCAATCAGAGCCCGAACTCACCGTTCCAGGCCTCCGTGATCCAGGACTCCACGGAACCCGACAAGCCCTGGCGGCTGATGGTCAGCGCGAAGAAAGACGGCATGAAAGGGGGCACCGAGGTCCCCGAGTTCTACTTCCTCGATTCGAAGCAGGACTTCTACGTCGACGACGATCGCTCCGCCTACACCGCGCTCCTGAAGATCGACGACTTCGAGATCGAGCTCGACGGAAACGATGTCCCGGATTTCATCCAGGGCCTCAACCTCCAGCTCAAGCAGGCGCGGCCGGGCCAGCCCGTCACCGTCCGCATCACCGAGGATTACGAGAAGATCGCCGGTAAGATGAAAGAAATCGTCGAGAAGACCAACGGGATTCTCGAATTCATCAACCTTCAGCACAAGGTGGACGCCGAGAGCGACACCAAGTCGATGCTCACGGGCGATACCGGCCTTCAGGGCATCGAGTACCGGATTCGGAACCTGATGCACGAGGGTTTCCCCGTTTTCAACCCGGACACGGACGAGTACCGGTTCATCCACATGAACGACATGGGCGTGAACTTCAATCGCGAGGGGAAGATGACCTTCGACGAGAAGAAGTTTCAGGCTGCGATCGAACGGGATTTTGACGGGATCGCCACCGCGATCACCGGCGAGTGGGGTTTCGCCTTCCAGGTGAAGGAGCTGCTCACGGGCTACACGCGGCCCATCGACGGCGCGCTCGCCGTGCGGGAGCAGGGCATGCGCCGGCGTCTCGAGGACATGGACCGCGGCATCGAGCGCATGGAGCGGCAGCTCGAGACGAAAGCCAAAAGCCTGACGGAGCGGTTCGCCCGCCTTCAGGGCTCGCTTCAGGCGATGCAGAGCCAGCAGGCCTCGCTCTCGGCGATGGGCGGAGGCGGGGGCGGAAACCCGATCATGCAGCTCCTGGGGGGCTAGCTCGTTTCAGCGACTGATGTAAGATTCTGAATGGGGGGACACGGATGTCCGGTGGATACGGCGCGAAGGCCAGTCAATACAAGAACACTCAGATCCTGACGGCGAGCAAGCCTCAGATCCTGATCATGCTCTACGAGGCCGCCATCCGGCACACGCGCTCGGCGATCTCCGCGCTCGACCGAAAGGACGTCGCGGCCAAGGGCATGGCGATCGGCAAAGTCCACGACATCGTCAACGAGCTCAACAACAGCCTGGATTTCCAGGCGGGCGGCGAGATCGCCAAGGACCTCGAGCGGCTCTACGCCTACATGGCCGAGCAGCTCCTCAAGGCCAACATGGAAAACGACAAGGGCCCCCTCGAGATCGTCGACAAGATGCTGAGGAACCTCCTCGAAGGCTGGAAGGGCGCGATGGCCAACCTCGCTGCTTCCGGCGCGAAACCTGAAGGCGGAGGAAACGCCCCATGACCCTGATCGAGACGATTAAGGCCAAGAACCGCGCGCTCTCGCGTTTCTGGCAGGTCACGGAGGCCTTCCGCAAGGAGATCGAGGGTGGCGACTGGGAGAACCTGGCGGGGTTCCACCAGGAGCGGGACTACATCCTCAAGGGGATCGACGAGCTCGACCGCAGGTCGACGCTCGCGGCGCAGGCGCTCCGGCAAGACGAGAAAACCGAGTCGCTGAAGGAGGAGCTGCGCGCTCTGCTCCGTGAACGGGATCACGCGATCGCCGAGATCTTCAGGCTCGATGCCGTGGTGCTCCGCCTGATCGAGGAGGAGCGCGACCGTACGGAAGCGGCGCTCGGCACTTCCGTGCGCGGACGGTCCATCATCGGGAAATTCAAGAGCTCCAAGGGAGGAGCGAGCGGCTCAGGCCGCGAGCTGGACGGCGAGGTATGAACGATCTCACGAAGGGACTCTACGAGGCCTTGGGCGGCCGTCTGAGCGGTGAGGGCTACGACATAGTCGACCTCATGCCGTTGAAGAAGGGGCGAACCCCGGGCGTGAAATTCCAAGGTCTCGAGGAAGCCATCGAGCAGTTCGACTCAGCCCGCGAGGGCGACGTGATCACTTACCTGGTGCAGCTGCGCCCTTCGAAAAAGGCGGAGGGCGGGGCTGCTCCCGCTCCCGAGACCGCCGACGACGGCCTCACGCAGGTTCGTGCCGAGGACCCTGTGTACCTGCCCGACGGCGCACTGAACGTGCCCTTCCTCGAGCGGAACGCCGAGATCCTGATCGGCGCCGGAGAGACGGCGCTCGCGCGCAACGTTTTCAAGACGATCCTGGGCTCGGGAGCCGGCGGGCGTACCGCCGTGGCGCTCCTGGGCATCGGCCGTACCCACGAGATCGAAGGGAAGCTCAGCGAGGCGGTGGCCAGCTACGAGGAGTCGATCGCTTTCCAGCCCGCCGCCGAGGCCTATCGCCGCCTGGCCTCCTGCCTGGTGGGTCTGGGCAAGGAGCAGTATGCGGCCGAAGTGCTCGAGCGAGCGGCCCAGCAGAAGAGCGTGGCTGAGCGCGACCGGCTGGAACTCCTCAAGGCCGCCGGCAACGCCCGCGCGCGTCTCAAAGATGCCTCGGGCGCCGAGGCGGCCTACCGGGCCGCGCTGTCGATCGACCCTCAGGCCGACGACGTGAAGTGCAATCTCGGTTCGCTGTTCCTGCAGGCCGGCGAGGTGGAGAAGGCCCGCATGGCCTATGACGAGGCATCGCAGGCCAACCCTCGGAACGACCGCGCCTGGACGGGCCTCGGAATCTGCCACTATACCCTGGGCGAGAAGCGCAAAGCCTACGGTCACCTGGTCCGCGCCCTCACCATCGATCTCAACAACGCCTCGGCGGTGTTCTACCTGCTGAAGTGCGCCTTCGAGATCAAACGCTACAAGGAAGCCGAGGTTCTGCTCCGGAACTACGTCGATATGGCGCCGGTGAACGTGAACCTGCTGTACAGCCTCGCGGGGCTGCAGTTTCACCTGGGGCAGTTCGATGCCTGCTCCAGGACGGCAGCGAAGATTCTTTCGGTCAGACCCGAGCATGGAGGCGCGGGTCACCTGTTGAAACTGGTGCGTGAAAGGACGAGTTCCGCGAGCGTCTGAGAAGGATGCTCGAGGAGTGCTCGTCCATTCGTCAAGGAGGACGGATGGCGGCTAACCGGATGCGGTTGCAGGGGGCGGTGTCGGAGGATCCGGCGGCCGCCAACAAGGATGTGGAGGCTTTGGTGAGAGGATTCATTCGGGCGCTCGCGGCAGAATACGGCGAGGCGCCGAAGCCCGTTCCCGATCCGGCGCCCGTTCCAATGGCCGAGGTCGGCGGATGAGCATTGCCACCGCAGCGGACGCCCGAGGGGGGCGATGCCTGGTCATCCAGCTTTCGGGCCTCGACGGGCTGCTGAGGAGCCTGATGGCCCTGCGGGCCGCGCAGCAGCTTTATCCTTCCTTGGAGATCTCACTCCTCGTTCACGAGGAGCATGCGGCTGCCGCTCGCAAGGTGAGCTGGATCCGAGAGGTACACGCCTTTCCGAGCTCCGGCGTGGCCGGCGCTCTGGCGAAGGGCCGGGTCACCGAGGAGCAGGCCGTGTCGGCCGCGGCGGTCTGGCTCAAGCCCGTCATCTCGGATCCCTAGGACTTCGTCATCAACTGGAGCTTCACTGAGGCCGCAAGCTACCTCTGCGAGCTCGTGCCCGCGCTCGTCAAGCTGGGCTACGGCCGCAGGCAGGGCGGGGTGATGGGCTGCATGGACGGCTGGAGCATGTATCTCCAGGGCGTGGTGCTCGGCGGGCTGCCGCAGGACATCCATGTCATCGACGTCCTCACCACCCAGCTTCTGACCGCGCTTCAGATTCACCTCGGCGACCCCGCGGACGCCGGGGCGACGGCGGTCACCTCGAAAGACTTCTTTACCGTTGAGATTTCCGATTCCCAGCGCTTCTGGAGCCGGTACGACTCGGGCCAGCGCTGGGTGGCCGTGCAGCTCGGAGGCCCTTCCGGCTGGGCCGCCTCCGAGTGGTCGGAGTTCATCGGCGGGATCGTGGGCAGGCATTCCAATACGAGCGTCGTGATCCTGGGCACCGACGCCGAACGGCCGTTGGCGCGTTCGGTGCTCGAGCTGCTCGACTCCGAATGCCGCGCGCGCGTTCTCTCGCTGGCCGGGGAAACGGATTTCGACCTTTGGGCATCGGTGATGAGCCTCTGCCAGTGGCTCGTTTCGTCCGAGCGCGCGTCGATCCACCTGGCGAGCGTGCTCGGCACGCGGGTGCTTCAGCTCGCGCACGACCCCTCGCGCTGGGCGGAGTGGGGCCCCTACGGGAACGGGCATTACGCGCTGTCGCCGGCGGCTGGCTCTCGCGAGATCCCGCCGCGTGTGGCCGGAGCCGTTTGGACTTACGCGCACGGGGAGTGGGCGCACCAGCGCGCGATCCCCCTGGCGAAACATCTCGAGCGCATGGGTTGCGCCGCGGAAGCCTCCACGATGCAGGTCCACCGCACGAGGATCCGCCCTGGCGAGGAGGGCGGAGGCGTGGTGTTCGAGCCCCTTCTTCCGCGCTCCCTGGGGCCGTCCGAGTGGTTCGCCCGCGTGATGGGCCACGTGGCCCGGCACTGGTACTGCGGATGGACGCCTCCCGTGGGACAAGAGCTGGTTCGCGCCGGCTTCGACCAGGAGCTGGTGCGGCACCTGCGCACCCTCCGCGAGTCGGTTCAGGTGATGGAGCGCGTGC
>JADZFF010000153.1 GCA_020850015.1 Bdellovibrionales bacterium
CACGCGCGCGGGAGCGCCAATAAGGGGTCGGCGCCTTTTCTGCGTAACGACGCGTTAACGCGTCGTAACGCAGAAAAGGCTCCGACCCCTTTTTACTCCGCGAGCGCCTTCATGAATCGATTCTGGAACGGGCGCAGGTCCGGCGCTCCCGGCGCGTTCAGGAGCAGGGCGAAGGCCAGCGGCGTGCCCGTGCGCGACTGCGCCACACCTGCGAGCGTGGCCACGCCGTCGAGCGTGCCGGTCTTCGCGCGAACGCGGCCCACGGCCTCGCCGAGCTCGTCGGCGCGCTTCTCGAGCGTGCCGTCCCTCCCCGCAATCGGCAGTGACGCAAATAGCTCCGGCATGAGCGAGAGGTCGGACCAGCTCCGCTCCAGGAGCGTGAGGAAGTGCCTGGCGCTCATGCGGTTCTCGCGGTTCAGCCCTGAGGGCGAGCTCAATACGAAGCCCCCTCCGTTGAGTCCCAGGGCGCGCGCTTCGCGCATCACCACCTCCATGCCCTGATCCAGGCTCGTGGGATAACCCTCGGCCTTCCCTCCCACCGCCTTCACCAGAGCCTCAGCCAGGAAGTTGTTGGAGTACTTGTTCATGAGCGCCACGATCTCGCGCACGGGCAGGCTCTCCATCTGCCCGAGCTTGCGCGCCGATTCGGGCACCGTACCCGTGCGCACCTTCGCCCCCGGCTGGAACCTCATCCCCTCCTTCTCGAGGTAGAAGCGAAGCGCGTACCCCGCGTAGGTCTCGGGGTCCGTGACGTTCATGTAGCGCAGGCGCTCGTCGGCGCCTGCGGGGATCGAGCCCGTGACGGTCACCCGGTCGCCCTGCCCCTCGCCGAGGCCTTCGCGCGAGGTACTGAAGCCCCCGGAGCCGCCCGCGGTGGTGCGCGCGCGGTTCACGATCTTCACGTAACCGGTGTCGGGCTCCACGAAGATCCGGGCGGGAGCGCCCGCGCTCTCGCCCGGCGCCGCGTACACGGCCGTGGTGTTGTAGTTGAAGCTCACGGCACTCGTGGGCGCGTTGAAAGGACGGTCGGAGTCGGTCTTGAGCCGACTCGGATGGAAGTGCCCGTCGGAGTAGGCCGTGGCGTCAACCACCACGTCGCCCTCCACGCGCGTGATCCCCGCGCGAGCCACGTCCTCGGCCAGCATGTAGAGGCGCTCGGAGACGAGCGAGGGATCGCCGCCTCCCTGGAGATAGAGATCGCCATTGAGCACGCCCTTCTCCACGCGGCCCGTGCTCCACACCGAGGTCAGGAACACATGCTCGGGCCCTAGATGCTTGAGCGCGAGGTAACCGGTGAGAAGCTTCACCGCGGAGGCCGGGATCAGGGCGGTGGCGGCGTTGCGCTCGTAAAGCGTCTCGGCGGGCGACCCCAGCGTGCGCACGGCCGCGCTCACCTGCACGCCCTTCAGACCAGGAGAGGCCAGCAGTGCGTCGAGAGATGCGGCCAGCCCGGACTTCGTAGGCCCTCCCAACGCGGCGGTGGAACCCCAGGCTCCCGCCAGCAAGACCATGACCACCCCGGCCCCGACCGCCACTCCATCTCGTATTCTGAGAAACATGCCCCCCAAGGATACGGGGCCCGGGCGCCCTGCGCACCCCGTTCGCGTTGCTTTTTCCGGCGTTTTTCGCGCCGCGCATGCGCGCGCCGCGAGGCGGGGGGCTCGTGGGGTGGCCGCCCATAAACCCCTCTGCTATGACCTGCCCACCATTCCGAAAAACCGAACGACTCAGAAGGAGCCCCAGATGACTTCCAGACACGCCCCCCTCAGCCACCGCTTCGCGCTCGCGGCCCTAGCGCTCGCGCTCGCCACCCCTGCGCTTGCGCGGACGGCGAACGCCGACCTCTCCGCCGAGAATTACACCCCCTCGAGCAGCGAACACCTCGTGCAGGCCACGCTGTGGTTCCAGGTTTCGGCCGAAGCCCGCGCGCTTTGCATTCAGAGCTTCGCGCTCGCCCGGCTGATGCTCGACCAGGACCTCGCGCTCAAGACCAAGGAGAAGCGCGCCGTGGTCGTGGACGTGGACGAAACCGTGCTCGACAACTCACCCTACGAGGCGCGCCTCGTGGAGAAGAACATCAACTACCCCACCGGCTGGCGCGACTGGATCGACGAGGCCTCGGCCATTCCGATCCCGGGCGCCCTGGAGTTCCTGAAGTACGCCCACTCCAAGGGAGTGCGCGTGTTCTACGTCACGAACCGCAAGGAGGAGGAGAAGGAAGGCACGCGCAAGAACCTCATTGCGGCGGGCTTCCCTGACGTCTCGAACGAAACCCTGCTCATGCGCGTGGATCCCAAGAGCTCCAGCAAGGAGCCGCGTCGCATGGCGATCGCCAAGAACCACCGTATCTCGCTGCTCGTGGGCGACAACCTCAACGACTTCGCCGACGTGTTCGAGAAGAAGAACATCGCCGACCGCATGGCCGCCGTGGACAAGCTCCAGGCCGAGTTCGGCAAGCGCTTCATCGTGATCCCGAACCCGATGTACGGCGACTGGGAAGCCGCCGTGTTCAACTACGACTGGAAGGGCACCGACGCCCAGCGCGCCCGCCAGCGTCGCCAGGCGCTGCGACTGAACTGACCGGCTGAAGAAGCAGAGGAGGCCCCGGGCCGCTGGCCTGGGGTCACTCGCCCCGGAGAATGAGGTCCATCACGATCCCGAAGTGATCGGACAGGTGGCGACCGCCGACCTTGTAGTCGAAGAGCAGGCGCGAGGACATGACCTCGGTTGCCGCTCCCGCCTCGGGATCGAGCGCGAAGACATAGTCGATCCGCCGAGGCTTCACGAACCAGGAAAAGGCCTTGTAGTACTGGTTTCTTTTGGGATCCATGGTGAAGCCGTTCCACTGAACGCTGCTTCCCACGGGCTTGTGCGTGCGGAACTCATCGTGGAGATCCCGCATCCCGGTGAGGGCCATCCAGGCCCGGTACTCCTCGGATCCCGGCTGCGCATTGAAGTCCCCCGTGACGAAAACAGGCCGATCGCCCCGCTTGGAGGCGATGAAAGCCGCGAACTGCCGCATCTGCGCGATTCGGGTCTTCTCGCTCCCACCGGCGTTCAGATGCGTATTGAAGACGTCGATCTCGCCAAAGCCGTCCACATGGATGCGCGCGTAGACTGCGCCCTTGCGAGACATGCAGTCGGTACCGCTGCAGGCCGTGTAGCTGATGCGGTCCTGCTCCAGGATTGGCCAGCGGGAAACGATCAGCAGCCCGTCGCCCTGGAGCACCTGCGCCCCCGTCTTCTTCCGGCCCCAGGCCACGTAAGGGTAGGGCGGCATCTCCGCGAGCTGGTAGGTCTTGCGGGAGAAAATTTCCTGGAACCCGATCACGTCCGCGCCCACCTCGGGAATCTCCCGCGCGATGTCGCGCAACCGGGATGGCTTCTGCAGCAATGGCGAAGGCAGGCCCCAGACGTTGTACGAGATGATCCGAAGCCCGGCCTCCGAGCGGGGCGCGAAGGTCTGCGGCGTGCCGGGCGGATTGGTCTTGGTTTTGCCGAGGGCGAGGGCCTGCGCATCCCAGAGAAGCGCGAGCGTTGTGGCCGCGAGGGCGAAGCGAGAGAGAAAACGGCGGACGTAAGCGCGTTCCATACGGTACCTCTTCCTTGGTTGACCCCAGGCCTTCCGCAGCCCAGGGGGTCAGATCCATCTGACCTCCGCATCGACAGGAACCCCGCGCAGCTAAATCGCGCAGGGCGCCATACCCCTCCAAGTCTACCTTAAGAGGCGGGGGCATTTCGACACCACCTTCAGAACTCATGCAATCCAAACCCGAGTTGTTGACATAATTACTCTTACATTGATAAAGCTGTCGGGCTAAAGGAGCCGCCCATGCACTCAACCCCCCGCCTTTCGCGCGCCATCGGCGCCTCTGCCTTGCTTCTCGCACTCTGCTGCGCGCCCGCGGCTCAGGCCGGCGGCAAGAAGCGGCCCTTCCCCCTGTTTGAGCCGGTCGCGCCCATCAATCCTCCGTCAGACGTCGCAACGCGCACCTGGTTCACGCCTGAGCTCGACGTGCAGCTTTCCCGCTACACGGGCGAACCCATCACCCACGGCAACGACGTGAAGCTGCTCGTGACAGGTGCGGAATTCTTTCCGCGCCGCCTGGAGTTGATCGCCGCCGCTCGCGAAGCCGTCGACTTCCAGAACTACCTCTGGCGCGACGACGAGTCGGGCCTGGCGGTGGCCCGCGCCCTCGCTGCCGCCACCCAGCGCGGAGTGCGCGTGCGCCTGATCATGGACTGGACCAACGCCTTCCCGCACGAGCAGTCCTACCGGATCATGCAGAACGCCGGGATCGAGATCCTCGTCTACAACCAGGCCTTCTGGGGTCTGCCCGAGTTCAATAAACGCCTTCACGAGAAGGTCATGATCGTGGACGGCGAGGTGGCCCTCCAGGGCGGCGCGAACATGGCTAATGAGTACCTGCTCGGCACCCCCGAGATGCCGCTCTGGCAGGACCTCGAGTTCGAGATGCGGGGGCCCCTCACCGCGCAGATGCAGCGCCGCTACGACGCCAACTGGAACTGGATGGCGACGATGGATTACCGCGCGCGCGTCCGCAAGCAGCAGCAGACGGGCGGAGCCGGCACGGTCACGAAGAAGTACACCATCTACCACGAGCCCACTCCGACCTCGAACGCTCCGGTGGGGACTTCGAAGGCGCTCCTCCAGCACCAGCAGCCCTACCGCTGGGAAGGTCAGGGCGACGTCTACGCCCAGATGATGGCCGACCTAATCGACCAGGCCCGGGAGCGGCTGATCCTCTACGTGCCATACCTCGCCCCCGAACCGAGCTTCAAGGAGGCCATTCTCCGCGCAGCCAAACGCGGGGTGGACGTGTCGCTCGTGACGAACTCCGCCGCCACCAACGACATGGCCTTCATCCTCGTGAACGCGGCCTACACCCACTACGGGAAGCTGATTCGCGCCGGAGTGAAGATCTACGAACGCGAGAAAAGCACCTTGCACGCCAAAGCCATTCTCGTGGACCGAAAGGCCCTGACCGTGGGCTCGCATAACTTCACCCACCGCAGCTTCAATGAGAACGGCGAAGCCAACGCCATGACCGACGACCTCCAGGCCATCGAGCGCTTCGAGCGCATGTTCGCCGAAGACCGCGCCTCGTTCCGCCACGTGGACGAGGCGGAATACCGCAAGCTCATCCGGACCCTTCCCCAGCTCTCGGGCCTGATCCTGGGCCGCTGGCTCGAGGGCCTCTTCTGACCGCCTGGTGTCGCCGAATCAGACACTGAATCAGCGTCTGGTCAGCCCGCAGGGCCGCTCCTGGGAATCGGCGAGGACTTTCAGCTCCAAAACCTTGAAATCATGGCGCTTGGCCCGCCTCCCGTCTGGCACTGCTATTGCTCTTCGATCAAATCGGCCTTGTCCCGTTGAAGGTTGATGAAAGCAGGCTGATCATGCGTACGAAGCTCCACCCAAAGGCTCTTTCCGCTCTCCTGAGTACCTTCCTCCTGGCCTGGGCCATCGGCCTCAGCGGCTGCGGAGTTACCTCCGGATCCGCCCTCAACGATGCCTACGGGAAGGATCGCGCGCGCATGGGCACGAACTCCGTCGACTCCACCGACGGCGACGCTGACGACATCCCCGACACCGACACCGACCCCGACCCCGACCCCGACCCCGACACCGACCCCGACACCGACCCCGACACCGACACCGACTGCAAGAGAAAGCATTCCTGCCGGCACCCGAAGCGGAAACCCTGTCCGAAGCACGACCCCGAGTTCACGGCCGACCCCTGCAAGGTCGCCCAGAAGCGGCTTCGCGCCGCGATCAAATTCCGCGAGGCCCGCATCCACTCCCTTGCGAGAAGGCTGCATCGAATCGAGCGCCGGATCCGCGAGCTCGACCGCAGGATCGAGCGAATTCAGCATGGCTCCTGCGCCTCCGACCCAAGCCTGGAAGAGATTCAAGTGAGACGCGCACGGCTCCTGATGCGGCGCGAGGCGATTCTCACGGAGGGTAGAGCCCATGCGGAAGCTCTGCGCCTCCTCCGCGAGCGGGCAAGTTCTGCCGACACCGTCTGTCAGACCCCCTGAATCGCGGAACGGGAGTCTGCCCCCTCACCTGATCTTTCCCGACAGGTAACGCCTGCCTCGAAGTAGCGTCCCTTGCCTCGCTTCCTTTCCCTCTTCCGGCCAAGGGGAGTAGAATCGGAAGCTATGCAACGCAAGCTCCCGTCCTTGTTGTCTTCCCCCGGAAAACCATGCCTCTCCGCCGCGATCCTGGCCCTCGCGATCAGCGTGGCGCCCAGCCCCGCCTCGGCGGCGCCCGGCGAAGGCCCGGAGCTCACCTGCCGCACCATTCCGCGGCTCATCCAGAGCTTTCTCTACAACCACGTGAAGAGCCGCGCGCTCGATTCCGAGCTCAAGAAGCGCACGATCGACGAGTTCATCAAGCGCATGGATTCCTCGAAAACCCTCTTCTTCGCCGAAGAGGTGAAGGCCTTCAACAAGGAGCTCGACGGCGTCTTCGCCTCGATGGAGCAGGGCGACTGCGCGGTGCTCGAGAAGATCGGCGCCAAGACCGTGGAGCGTTCGCAGGAGATCGAGACCTACGTGAAGAATTTCCTCGAACCCGCGGATTACAAGGTGGACGAGACGGTCGAGCTGGTTCTCGACGTCGACAAGCGGGAAACCCCGAAGAACGCCCCCGAGCGGGAGCGCATCCTCCAGAAACTGGTTCACTTCCAGATCGCCAACTACCTGGCCAGCGACGAGAAGATGCCCGAGGCGAAAAGGCTTCTTGCCCACCGTTACGAGCTGATCACGAAGCGCGTGCGGGAGCGCACGCGCACCGACCTTTACGAGGCCTTCGTATCCTCCTTCGCCGCCGCGCTGGATCCGCACTCCTCGTACCTCTCGCCCGACGTGCTCGAGGATTTCAACATCGGGATGAAACTCTCGCTCGAGGGGATCGGAGTGCTGCTGAGCTCGCAGGATGGCTACACCGTCGTGGAGGAGATCATCCCTGGCGGAGCCACCGACCGGGCGAAAGCCCTGCAGCCGAAGGACAAGATCATCTCCGTCCAGCAGAAGGGCGAAAAGCCGGTCGACATCATCGACATGGACCTCAGGGAGGTCGTGCGGATGATCCGGGGCCGCAAGGGCTCGCCGGTGATCCTCTCGGTTCTTCGTGCGGGCGGCGAAACTCAGCGCCTCACCGTGACCATCGTGCGCGACAAGGTGAACCTCGAGGACCAGGCCGCGAAGCTCACCATGGAAACGCGTACCGTGGGCAATCGGAAGCTCAAGATCGGGGTGATCGATCTGCCTTCCTTCTACGGAGACGCCACCCTGCGCGAGCGTTCCTCCTACGCAGACCTCCGCCGGCTCATCGAACAGGCCAAGAAGCAGAAGGTCGACGGACTGATGCTGGATCTTTCCCGCAATGGTGGCGGCCTTCTGGACGAAGCCGTCAGGATCTCCGGCCTGTTCATCCGCAAGGGTGGAGTCGTCGCCGTCAAGAACGCGAAGCAGAAGGTGGACATCCTCGAGGACCAGAGCGACGAGGTGCTCTACAACGGGCCGCTCGTCGTGCTCGCCTCACGCCTCAGCGCCTCCGCCTCCGAGATCCTGGCGGGCGCGCTCAAGGATTACAGACGCGCCGTGATCGTGGGCGACGACCAGACGTTCGGCAAGGGGACCGTCCAGGCCGTGATCAACCTCCCGCTCTCTCTGGGCGCGCTGAAGGTCACAACGAGCATGTTCTTCCTCCCGGGCGGCGAATCCACCCAGCGGCAGGGCGTGAAGAGCGACGTGATCGTCCCGAGCGCGTTCTCCACGGATGAGTTCGGCGAAGCCTCCTTCCCGAACGCGCTTCCCGATCAGCGCATCGCCCCCTTCGCGTTCGAGGAGAACGCCTCGCACTCGGATCCGGGCTGGAAGCTCGTGCGCTCCGACCTCGTTTCCCGTCTCTCCGACAAGAGCACCAAGCGCCAGGCCACGAACGAGGAATTCAAGAAGGTGGCCGAGTCGCTCAAGAAGGCCAAGGAGAGCGAAGGCGTGATGCGCCTCGCGGACGTCCTCAAGGAGCAGGCGGAGTCCAAGAAGAAGACCAAGGCTGAAAAGACCCGGAAGCAGAAAGAGGAAGAGGAGCGGGGCCCCCAATACCAGGAGGCCATCAACATCCTCGCGGACTTCGTCTACGACGGCCTAGCTCCCGGAGACGAGGTCTCCTCGATCTAGGCGGCTAGTAGGTCCCCTTCACGGCGATCTGCCGGTTGGCGGTTCCCGGGGTTCCCCAGACGACCAGGCGATCCACGGCCTGCACGATCTCCAGGTTGACCTGCGCGTACCGCTTTTCCAGCTCACGGCTCGCGCGCTGATAGCCGGAGCGCTCGCCTGAGGCGACACCCTTCAGGCCGCCTACGCGAGCCAGCTTGAACTGCGCCGGGAGGCCCGGGGCAGCGGGCATATCCGCCCAGCTCACCGCGCTCATCAGCAGCCCAAGAACAGCAGCAAACCAATAAAATCGCTTGGTTTTCATACGCCAACTCCTTCTGGCCCCGGCCTTGCGCCGGGTGGGTTTATCTCGGAAAGCATCCCGCTCTCCGACCCTCATGTCACCAGGTCTGATTCGCCATGTCAAATGAGGCCCCCCATCTTTTTGACGGTAAAGAATACATGGCTGGACCGGAACATATCACCCGCCATGGGGCCATTAGTCGCCCCCTACGTTACATAGGGTCCGCCGGTTTGCCCACGAACCGGAAAAGGGGGCATATCTTTAGCGCGCGACGGGTCGACTCTTGGGGTGTTGAGTTTCCCGGTGCGACTGCGAAAGCAGTCTCAAACAACGTATCTGGGGGGTTCTTCTTTGATTCGCTCGATTCAGTCTCCGCTGAAAGTCTCTTTCCTGGGCGCGCTTGCCGCGCTTTCGCTCTCCGCCTGTCAGCAGGTGGATCCGGCCGGCATCACCGCCTCTACTGACTCCAAAGTCATCTACGGCAACGACGACCGTATCGACCCGATCCAGACCGCCGACGCCTTCTGGCTCGACCGCGCCGACTCCACCGTGGCGCTCATCCGCGCCGCCAAGCTGAGCGACCTCGGCAATGGCACGACCCGCATCGCGGTCGTGAACCACGGCGAATCCAACTCGCTCTGCTCGAACGAGCCCTTCGCCGAGCAGGTGGAAGCGGCCTTCTGCTCCGGCTTCCTGGTCGCCCCGAATCTCATGGTCACAGCCGGCCACTGCATCGAGGACGCCGCGGATTGCTCGGCGACCCGCTTCGTCTTCGGCTTCGCCGTCCGCAGCGGCGGCGCGCAGCCCGAAACCGTGCCCACGCGCGACGTCTACTCCTGCGCCCAGGTCCTGCACTCGCAGGCCGTGGGCAACGGCGCCGACTACGCGGTAATCCGGCTCGACCGCGCGGTCATCGGCCACGAGCCCCTTTCCATTCGCCGCACCGGCTCGCTGGCCGTGGGCGACGGACTCACCGTGATCGGGCACCCCTCAGGCTTGCCCACGAAGATCGCCGGGGGCGCCAACGTGCGCTCGCTCCAAAGCGGCTACGTAGTGGCGAACCTCGATACCTACGGCGGCAACTCCGGCTCGGCGGTGTTCAACTCCATCACCGGCGAGGTGGAGGGCATCCTGGTCCGCGGCGAGCAGGACTACGAGTTCCAGAACGGCTGCTATGTCTCGAAAAAATGCGGCGACTCCGAGTGCCGCGGCGAGGACGTGACCACGATCAACCAGGCGATCCCCTACATCGACGGCACCGCTCCCTTGGAGCCCACCCCGGTGGAGCCGGAGCCGGACATGCCCGTTCCGAGCGAGACCGAGATCTTCTCGGGCGCCATGGGCGTTCCGGCCGGCATCCCCGACGCCTCCACGGTGGGCGTGACCTCCCAGATCCTGGTGCCCAAGGCCCCGCTCGGACGCGCCGTGCTCGTCACGGTTTCGATCCAGCACAGCTACGTCGGCGACCTCGAGATCACGGTCACCTCCCCAAACGGCCGCACCGTGGTCCTCCGGGAGCAGAGCTACTTCGAGGGGGACGACAACATCCAGGGAACCTACGGCCTGGACCTCTCGTCCGTGGGCGACCTGAGCGAGCTCGCCTCGGTGAACGTCAGCGGGATCTGGACCTTGACGGTGAAAGACAGCATGTCGGCCGACACCGGCAGCCTGCTCGACTGGAAGCTCACCTTCCAGGGCGCGAACTAGACCACGAACCGAAGCACCAGGTCGGAGGCGCCGACATCGCCTGACGCGGCGGCCTCGATCCTGGGCGAATGCGATACGACGCGTTCCGGCTGCGCGGCCGTGACGTAGTCCATGTGCCAGCGGGTACGGAGGCCCTCGGTGAAGGGCTCATCCACGATGGAGCGGTAGAGCGCTCGAGTCGCCAGCGCGTTTTCGAGACTCTGATAGAGGGCGATTCCCCACATCTTCAGGCCGAGACTCCTGATAGACTGATCTTAGCGCTCGGCGGCGGATCCCGGAATGTGTCAGCCCCGACCCTCAGTGCAAGGCCTCGGGCAGGAGGTTGCCCATCTCGCCCCAGTCGTCTCCACGGGGGAGGGTGTCGGCCACCCCGAGCTGGCCCACGCCGTTGCCTCCCCAGCACTTGATCACGAAGTCCTCGCGGACCGCGCAGACGTGGCCAGCGCCGGCAGACAGGGATAGCGGGGTGCGGCCCAGACCCAGGTCGATCGCCTGAAGAGCGTCGCCCATCTGCCCCCCAAAGTCGCCGCGGCGGTTCGTGTCGCCCTGGCCGAGCTGGCCGTCGTCGTTTTCGCCCCAGCACTTCACCGAGCCGTTGTCGAGCAGCGCGCAGGTGTTCTTGCTTCGGGCCGCGAACACGGCCACGGCCGTTCGGCCCGAGCCCAGGCTCACGGTGGGAAGATTGTCGCCCATCTCGAGCAGGCCGTCCCCGCGGTCAAAGCCGTCCTCGAGACCAAGCTCGCCCGCCTGGTTCGAGCCCCAGCACTTGAGAGTGGCGTCATCCAGGATCGCGCAGGTGTGGGCGGATCCGGCACTGAGGGCTGAGGCTGAGCGCCCCGTACCGAGCATGACGGCGGGGAGGTTGTCGCCCATCTCGTTGGCGCCGTCTCCGCGATGAGAGAAAACGCTTTCCTCAAGACCGAGCTGACCAAGGTGATTGCGTCCCCAGCACTTGACTGCGTCATTTTCGAGGATCACGCAGGAATGGTCAGCAC
The DNA here is from genome assembly GCA_020850015.1 of Bdellovibrionales bacterium. Classification (GTDB taxonomy): domain Bacteria; phylum Bdellovibrionota; class UBA1018; order UBA1018; family JADZFF01; genus JADZFF01. The sequence goes on from JADZFF010000153.1 coordinate 11,194, forward strand.
CCGCTGTGATCGCCAGAGCGGTGTGGCTCGTTCCCAAGTCCACGGCTGGGAGACTATCCCCCATCTGGCCAGGCATGAATCCGCGCGAAGTGTTGTCCCCGAGCCCGAGCTGCCCGTAGGTGTTATCACCCCAGCACTTGAGACTGTCGTCGTCCAAAATGGCGCAGGTGTGGGAAAAACCCGCCGCGATGGCCTTGGCCGTCCGGCCCGTGCCGAGGTCGATGGCCGGGAGGTTGTCGCCCATCTCACCGGATTGGCCGCCGCGATTCGCGAGATCCCCCTGCCCGAGCTGGCCGCTGCCGTTGTGTCCCCAGCACTTGACGCTGTCATCATCCAAGATGGCGCAGGAATGGAAATCGCCCACCGCGATGGCCTTGGCCGTCCGGCCCGTGCCGAGGTCCACGGCGGGGAGGTTGTCGCCCATCTCGTTCATGGGACCGCCCCCCCCATCCAGGCCCTCACCCATGTCTTGCGGGTTCCCAAGCCCGAGCTGGCCGAAGATTCCGCCGCCCCAGCACTTCACGGAGCCGTTGGCGAGCAGCGCGCAGCTGTGAATCCGTCCCGCCGCGACGGAAACCGAAACACGCCCCGTGCCTAGATCCAGGGCCGGGAGGAAGTCGCCCATCTCGCCCGCCGCGTCCCCGCGAGCGCTGGTATCACCCAGTCCGAGCTTGCCGAAGCCGTTCCAGCCCCAGCACTTCACGGAGCCGTCGTCGAGGATGGCACAGTTCTGATTGTACCCCCCACTGACGGCAAACGCGGTGCGGCCGGCGCCGAGATCCACCGCGAGGAGGCTGTCGCCCATCTCGCCGGCGTTGTCGCCGAGATTCGTGCTGTTTCCGTGCCCAAGCTGACCGCCGGTGCCGTTGCCCCAGCACTTCACGGTGTTGTCATCGAGGAGCGCGCAGGCGTGCTGGGTCCCCGCGGCGAGCGCGTGAGGCGTGCGGCCCGCGCCTAGGCTCAGGGCGGGGAGACTGTCGCCCATCTCTCCGGCGTTGTCTCCCCGGTACGAGAAATCCCCGAGTCCGAGCTGACCATAGTTGTTCTCTCCCCAGCACTTCACGGAGTCGTCATCGAGGAGCGCACAGGTGAAGTAGTCTCCTGCCGTGATGGCCTTCGCGGTTCGCCCCGTGCCGAGGTTGATGGGGGGGAGGCTGTCGCCCATCTCGCCCGCGCCATCCCCCCGGTCGATGCCGTCGCCCTGGCCGAGTTGGCCTTCTATCCCTCGGCCCCAGCACTTCACGGAGCCGTCATCGAGCAGCGCGCAGGTGTGAGCCCCGCCCGCCGCGAGCGCCTGAGCCGTGCGGCCCGTGCCTAGGCTCACGATGGGGAGGCTATTTCCCATCTCTCCGGCGTTGTCTCCCCGGTACGAGAAATCCCCGAGTCCGAGCTGGCCGAAGTTGTTCCCTCCCCAGCACTTCACGGAGCCGTTGTCGAGCAAGGCGCAGGTGTGATTGCCGCCCGCCACCACGTCCTGTGCGCTCCGTCCCGTTCCGAGATCCACGAGGGGGAGGTTGTCGCCCATCTCGCCTGAAGCGTCACCACGGGGGGAGGAGTCGCCGAGCCCGAGCGCTCCGGGGGTGTTATACCCCCAGCACTTCACGCCCCCGTCCACAAGCAGAGCGCAGGAATGCCAGTAACCCACCGTGATCCGCGCCACCCGCGCGCCGCTCCCCAGATCCACCGGGCGAAGCGCGATATTCCTCTCGCCCGGGCCGTCTCCCCGGGAAGACATGTCTCCCTGCCCGAGTTGCCCGGAGTTGCTCCCTCCCCAGCACTTCACCGTGTGGTTGTTCAGGAGAGCACAGGAATGGTCGGTCCCGACGCCCACCTGCAGCACCTCGACTCGATCCGATCCCACGCCGCTCAGGCCCCGAGTGGCGTCGGCGCCCGGAGGGCCCGCCACCCGAACCGTGTCGGAGGCGGAAAGGGGCGCGGTGGGGTTGAACTCCACGTCCACCAGGCACACCGCCCCGGCGGCCAAGCTGCCGCCGTTGGGGCAGGTGCCGCTCGTGCCCGGAAACGCGCCGCCAGCAAACGAAAACGGCGCCACGAGCGCGGGCGCGCCCGCGCCGAGCGGGTTGGCGGCCGAGGCCGAGCGGTTGATCACCGCCAGGCGGCGACGGCTGGGGTAGCTGAGGATCTGGCTCCCGAAGTCGAACGCCAGTTCGTCCCCGAAGAACTCCAGCACCTCGGCTCCGAGGTAGGTCACCGAGTTGTCCGTGCTCGTCGAAGGATCATTCGCAAGACCCGCCAGGTCCGCGACAATAGCGTTGGCCAGCGACGGCACGAGCGTGCCGGCTCCCGTCACCGCCGTGGCCGTGAGCGTCCAGCTGATGTTGTCGCCCGTCGAGAGCGACCACGTGATGCCCGTCGCCGTCCCGCCCTGAGTGATGTCCCCCAC
>JADZFF010000154.1 GCA_020850015.1 Bdellovibrionales bacterium
CCATCCTTGAGATGTTCATCCGACAGGTAAAAAGGTAAGCGGGTACTCGACATGGGTGTCAACGAAGAATCATTGATTGATCTGCTGCGTCAACTTCAGCGCGGTGAAGTTTTTGGCGCGACTGCCTCTCGCTTGCTGCGCAAACGGCTGCTGGCCGTGGGTTCCGCAACGCCGGATAATGTGAACTGCGCTGACCACGTGGAGGTGGGCAAGGTGCGGCCGGTCGTCGGGCCGATCGAAGTCACGGGCATCAAAGTTCGAAAGCGACCAATCCGCGTGTCGGAGGTAATACATCGGCTCGAGGATATTCGAGTGCCGAAGGTGATTCGCGATGAGTTTCCAGAGTTGACTCGCGGAGAGTGGTGTGCCTGTATTCGCATCACGACACTCATCATGCTGAGTATCGAACACCAGCGATGGCCGCCCCGGGGCGACGCAGATGGCGGATAGTCCTGCCACGTGGCTCTCCCGAAGGGCGGCGATGCCCTCCGAAGGATCGGGGAGAAGTTCCAGGTGAGCGCGCCGACTGGCGAAGGCTCTTTCGCCGTGCCGGTCCCGCTCTCGCCGACGCGGGCGGGCGGGCTCGCGCCGAGCCTTTCGGTCTCGTACGACTCCGGAGCAGGAAACAGCGTGTTTGGCCTCGGCTGGACCATCGGTGTTCCATCGGTCAAGCGACCTCCAGAACGTGCCAGTTGGCGCTCCGCACGAAGCGGCGCGGCTCGCGGTACGTGCGAACAAGCACCTCAAGCGGGTGAAGTACGGCAACAGCACTCAGTACGACGCAGCAAGTGGCGTGTTGCCAGCGTTCTTGTTTCAAAGACCTTGCGAGGGCGTTCGGCCGTTCATTCTCGGAACCCATGACATTGGAAGAACTCCAAACAGTCCTGCAGGTGGCACCCAAAGGAAGCAGAGCAATCATTTTCGGAATTCGAGATCCCAGGGTCAGTCAGGTGGGCCATTTCTTCAATGCTGCAAGCCAGAAAGGTGGGGTACGACTACTTGATGGTCAGATTGGTGGTGCCGCGAATCCTTCGTTGTTTGATCGTTTTCGTCTAATGTGGACAACACCATGAGCGCAAATTTTGCGAAAGCACGAGCCGAAACCACGGCTGCCTTTTTGCTCTTGGCGAAGGGGTGGCCGCTTGTATTCTACTACGTCTATGATAGCAGGACCGCAGCCGCTCTGCCGTTTGAGCTTCCGGATCCTGAACCCGATGAACTGTACCTCTCTTTTGACTTAGCGGAACACAGCGAAGAAGGTCGAAAGCACTTTCTCGAGGTCAGTATTATGGCGCAGCGGTTGGGGGCACCCCCCACTTGCAGCTTGCCTTACGTTGGCTCATTCGTGACAGGAATGGGCCCATATGCGAGGGCGTACTCTAGCCAGGAGGCTGGAGCCATGGTGTTCGAGGCAAGAAGGGAAGCTAAGCTGCTCAGGGACTCATTTCGGGAAGAATGAGCTGCTGGAGACATGGTGTCGGGGGAGTCGATTCGAGGGCCGTGGAGCAAGCCCGGGCCGCGTTGATTCAGACGCCGCCATCACCCGATGACGACTGACCCGGAGTGGAAGGGTGCGACCCGACCGACCGACGTCGAGGATGAGGAGCCGCCGATATGTCGACGCAGGATTTCCGGAGCGGGGTTGACGATCTACGGGAACTGTTCAACGATTTCAGTCGGGCGACCGCCGGCGAAGGACCGCTGCTCGGCCCGCGTCCCCTGAGTCTGCTGGATCTGCTGGTCTCTCGTGTCGCCCGGGCGATCGGTGAAGGCATGCCCATCCTGGAGAGCGAATGCTCTCTCGCCGGACACTCACCATTCCCACCGCCGAGAGTCCGTGGTGTGGTGCCTCCCTCGTTCACGCCCTCGAGCTCGATCTCACTCGGGAGGAGAACACCGCGCTCCGCTGGCTCGTGATCTCGTACTGGGTGACGCTGTGCGCCTTCGACGCCATCACCTCGAACGTCGAGGCCCTGATGGCGTCGAATCCAGACGATGTGATCTGGCTGGTTGCTTGTGCGCTCTGGGTTCAATGGGCATCCGGTCAGGCCACGACACAGGAGCTCAGAGAAGCCCTCGCTCGGGTCCGCGTACGCCACTCTGGACTCGATAGGCGCCTCGCGACGATCGTTGCCGGGCCACCAGGCGCGGCCCGGGAGGCGGCGGAGATCGCCGAGCGCCTGTTGGCGGACCCATCGAGGACCTTGGTGACATCAGGAGCGCCCGGCGAAGAGAGCACCGGGTGAATTCATTCAAATGAACAAAACTATTGAAGAATTGAATCGAATCTTGACGTCGCTCGGAGCGGTGCAGATGCAAATTCAGGAGTACCGTTCGACTCATGGGTATCTCGCGATCGTGCTCACTGATGGCGACAATCGCCAATGCGGTCTGCTGTATATGAGCGATTGTTCCTACATCTGTGGTCCGACCTCCGGCGGACCATTTTCTTGGTCGATCACCTCCGAGCCCGGCGAACGTTGCGAGGAACTCGTCATCAGGGGTGGCGAGCTCATGGCCAGAGC
>JADZFF010000155.1 GCA_020850015.1 Bdellovibrionales bacterium
CCCGGGGACAGTCCGAACGCGCTGGGGCCGTCCCCCTGCTCGGCCATCGAGCTGAGCTGGAGCGAGGGACGGGTCATCCGGTTTCCACGGGTCGACGAGCTGCTCGACTTCCTGAAGAAGGCGGCGTTGTAGAGAAGCCGCAAGAGCGCCCACTGGACTTCGATTTCTAGCAGAAGCCGGGTCAAATGACGCCCCTTTTGGATCGCACCGTTGGCGATGACCACGCATTTCAAGAGCTTGATCGAGGATTCGCAGATCTCTTGACCGAGATCATGCTTGATGCTTTTCGGAAATCCTGCGCGCAGGCGATACATCTCGCGTGTGTAGATAAAAACGGCCTGATAAATCGGGAGATGCTGTGTACGCGCCATTTTTCAAAAAAAAAATCGAAGCGACCTTCGGTCGCTCGGGTTCGGATACAGGAGCGGGCGCTTAAGCGCCCGCTCCAATCTTCAAATCACCAAATTTGCGGACCACGCTAGCGGCGCGCCACGCACCGCACCGCTCCATCGTCGACGTAGTAGCGGTAGTAGTAGTCGATGTAGCCATGACGCCCACCGAAGTCGTAGGCGACATAGGAGACGTCGGGGTGAACCGACGAGGACCAGAAATAGTTGCTGTAAGTCGATCCATTCACGTTTCTCGTCAGATTCGGGAGCACCTGGGGGGTGTAGCCCTCGTAGGTTCCGGAGCGCGCGCCCATGTACTCCCGAAGCCGTACGAAATCCTCGCGCGAGGGCAACTGTCCGCCGCGGTTCTGGCAATACTCCGTTGCTTGATATTGATCCATATAACGAATCGAGCCATTCGCGTTCTTAGCGATGTCGCCCCAGATCATCCCGCTCGGATCGCGCCAGGACTCGCCGAAGTCACGATGAACCGCTGCCACGCGCGTGAACACCGCTCCCGTTGTCGTGCGACGGGTCTGACCTTGGCCGCTCCCACCGGTTAGCTGCGCGATCTGTTGCTGAAGATCACGTACTTGGCGCTGCAGCTCGTTGACCTGCTGTTCACACTCCTGCGCTTGGGCCATGGGTGCTCCCGAAATCAAAACCATTCCCAAAGCGGCGGTGATGACTAAAAACGTTTTCATGGGTCACTCTCCTCAGGTCGACAAAAATAGTTACCTGAGTAAATGCGATATCCATGCCGCAATGGTGCGCAGAGTTAAATTGGCGATGCTACTGTAATTATTGTTTTTTTTCCGCTCTGAAAAAGTCTGGTGTCTAAGGATTCGACATTCGTCCACGCGATGGCTGTGAACGTGATTTCAATCTACCAAAAATGAGAGTGCCGATACTCCCGCGCCATCCGGTCCGGCATGTCCCGAATTGAGTCTTCTCGATTTCCCGGCACGGCAACGTTGCGCCTCCGAGTTGTGCGTTGACAAATATGTCACACCTGTGCGATCATGAACTATGGACTGCCCGCGCTGCCAAGGGCCGCATAGGACATATCCCGCGACGCTCACGGTAAACGGCAGGGCGATCACTCAGGTCGAGATCTGCCCCTACTACGAAAAGCACGAGGGTATTACTGACGAGACCGTCCTCGCCTTGGTGGTCAGGCTCAGCGGACGGTACTTCAATGAAAACGGACGTCAGGACGACTACGCTTATTTCGCCACGGAGCTGGCGCGGTCGGACAAGCTGTACCGCTTGGTCTGGCTGTTCAAGGACGACGCGCTCTATCTGGGAGTCGTAAACTGTTTTCGGAGGGATTGAATATGGCCAAGTCGATGATCGCGAAATCCAGAATGCCGAAGTCCCGCGAACACGGGGACATCATCAACCGACTGAGTGCGCCCGATTTTGAGGCGGCGCGTGTCCCATCCGAGAGCGCCCCGCTCGCCGAACGTACGAAGGACCGCCTGGCGCAGGCGATCGTGCAGTACATGGTTGAGCACGGGCTGAATCAGAGCCAGATGGCGGACCAGCTTGGAGAGGACCGGTCGCTCATCAACAAAGTCGCGCGCGGGCGGCTGGAGTCGATCACGATCGATCGCCTCACCGGATGGGTCGAACGGCTCTATCCGCGCGCGGAGCTCCGGCTGATGAATGGCGGCAGCGGCCGGTGAGCGGTTGGCGTAAATCCGTACAGAAAGCACGAGGAGAATTCCGGCTATGTCCGCTTCTTCGGCGCCGCCGCACGGATAATCCGTGCCCAATCCGCCTCCGACAGCCCAGGAACACGGAATCTCCTCCGCCGCAGAGCCTGAAAGTAGTTCTGAACGGCCTCTTCCGTCCGGCCATATCTATGGGCGAGTTCTCGCCTCGACAGCCCCTCGATCCAGCGCAGTTTTGCCAGCTCCGCGAGATCAACCCTGGGGTCGCGCCACTGAATCGGGTACGCCGTGTACCAGCCCAGCGGTTCTCCTACCTTGGAGCCGCGGGCACCACTCAAGCGCATGGTGGCCGACCAAGCCATCATGATCAGCGACCTGAAGTGGGTGAACTCAAAAAACCGGTAAGGCCCGCGCAGAAGCGACGGATGGTGGCGCAGCTCAGTTGACGATCGGCCAGCTACACCGCTAGCTTTGACGGCATGATCGGAATCTGGCAGGCCCACTCAAAAGAGTTCTTGCTCGTAATTTCAGCGCTTATTCTAGTATTTGCCGGCCCAATGTTCGTGTGTCCACTTGCGTGGGCTCGAGCGCTACGTTGGCGTATCCCGGCAGACACTGATCTTGCGATCTATTTTGGTCGATGTCTTGGCGGAGTAGTAACCGTTCTTGGGTGTATGGGGTTTGCAGCCGCCTATCGGGCCGAAGTACAGCCCTTTTATTTCCTAATCATGCTCACTGCGGTTGGAGTGAATGTTTTCATCCACATCTGGGGAGCAATTCAGAAGATCCAACCTGTCACAGAGACCGTCGAAATCGCTGTCTGGGTCTTGTTGTTTATGCTTGGGCTTGCGTTCTATCCAAATTGAACCCATTGACTGCGATTACCGCTTGGCGGGTTCGGAGAATCGCCTCCATCACATGCCCGTGAAACCTCGTTCAGGCTCCTCAGGCCATGCCAAGCTCGTTCGCCAGGAGCGCGGCGCCCGCGGCCGCCATGACCGCCCCTGCGACCACCTTGAGCCCGCCCCAGCGCAGACGCCGGATCAGGTGCTCCTCATGGCAATCCGAGAGAACGAGCGGCACGCCGGGAGCAGCAACCAGCACTCCGTGAATTTGGGGAAGGCCTACGGCCGGGGGGCCCGAGAGGGCCTGGACCGCCGGATGCGCAGGAGGTCCGGAAACCGCAGGCGGTACGGTCCGGCGGGCACCCCCACCGCCTCCGCGTCCTCCTCCGCCCGATGCGGCCTGCCGCATCCAGACCACGGCCCCCGCCGACATGACCTCCTCGGCCTCGGCTTCGGAAACCGTCCCGTTGCGATCGCGGTCGAGCATCCCGACCCGATGCGCGGCCGAGGTCATCAGCAGTTTCACCTTGGACCAGAACTGCTCCGCCCCCTCCGCGGGCCGGGCGGTGAGCCGGGCCTGAGGCGTGCTGAAGCTCCCGTGCGCATGCACCGGAGCGCCGGCAAGGATTCGGCGTTCCACGAACCGAAGCGTCGGCCCGAAAAGCCCGGGCTCGGTGGACTGAAGTCCCGCGGCCCGAAAGTAGCGCTCCCGCGCCTCGGCTGAAGCTTCCTTCCAGGGAGTCTCGCGCGCACGCAGGGACGCCCCGAGGTCAGTGGGGGCGGGCGCCACGAGCGCCGCTCCGGACTCGTCCACGAGCAGGAAAGGCACCGCGTGAACCTCGCGGTGGAAAGTGCTCCAGCGCCTCCGGCCTCTCCCCGAGCTGATCCGGCGCTGGAGCTCAAGCGCTCGGCACACGGCACGGCGGCCATCGGCGCAGAGCGCGAGCAGCGCCCCCTGCGCGGGCCAGGCATACCCTTCCATCTCCACGCTCCCCTGGGGCGCGGTGGCCGCGCGCGCGCGGACCGTGTCCTGGGCCTTTCTTGCCCGGAAGGTGTCGCGGAAGCCGTTCGCCATGAGGCCCACGCCGAAAACGATCAGCCCGACGCCAAGCTCCAACCCCACATCCTCGTTCCGCGTGAGCGCCACTCTCTCACCCCGCGAGCTTGAGATCGAGCGAGGGCCGGGACTTCTCGCTCTCGGCGACAGTGAAATTCGGCAGCTTCTGGTAGCCCAGAATCCGGGCCAGGATCGCGTCCGGCAGCTGCTCGATGCGCGTGTTCAGGTTCGTGACCGTCTCGTTGTACATCTCGCGCCGATCCGAGAGCGAGTCCTCGAGTGCCGAGATCCTGCCTTGAAGCTGCGCGAACTGCGCGCTCGAGCGAAGATCCGGGTAGCCCTCCCCGATCGCGAGCACCCCGCGGAGCGCCAGGCTCAGCTCGCCCGATGCCTGCACCTTTTCGGCGATCCCCGTGGCGGCACCGTAGTGCTTGCGCGCCTCGACGAGGCTCCGTATCACGCTCTGCTCGTAGCCCACGAACTGCTGGAGCACCTGCACAAGCTGCGGAATCTCGTCGAAACGCTGCTTCAGGATGACGTCGATGTTGGCCCAGGACCGCTCCACCTGCTGCCTCAGGCTCACAAGCCCGTTGTAGATCGCGACAGCCCAGGCGCAGGCAGCGAAAAAGATCAGCGCGCCAAACACGATCATGCCCACGCCCATGGTTGCCATTGGGAATCCCCTTCCCTCGGCGGATCGGATCAGATCGTCAAATTCCTTACAGGCTTAACATTCCGGGTGGCCACCGGGGTCATCAGGATACGGTAGATCCTCCGATACGCGAGGAGGCGTTGAACTGGTAGCCCACCTCGGTGCCGATCAGGTGGTTGATGATGGCGTCGCGGTTCGTGAAGTACGGGTAGGGCGGGGCCTGACCGCTTGAATTCGACTCGGGTTCGGGCGACACCTGGGATGGATGGCTGCACTCACGCCCGAAACCGGTCTAGCGCTTTTTTTTACCGGAGGCGCCGCCGGGTTCATCGACTCGATCGCCGGTGGTGGCGGTCTGATCACCCTTCCCGCGCTCAGCATCGCGCTCGAGCCCGGAGTGACCGCCATCGCCACGAACAAGATCAACGGCGCGGTGGCGGCCGGGGTAGCCATGGCCGTCTATTTCATGAACCGCTCGCCGGGCTGGCGCAAGGGGATCCCCTACGCGCTGGCCGTAGGCGCGGGCTCGATCCTGGGCAGTCTCTGCACGCCGCTCGTTCCCCGTGAGTGGCTCCGCGTCTTCATGATCCTGGCGCTTCCGCCTCTCCTGATGATGGTCTGGAACAAGGATCGCTGGGTGAAGTTCGCGCAGTCGCACCCCCCCGAGGGGCGCCTGAAGAAACGCTTCTGGGCGGCAGCGACACTCGTGGGGTTCTACGATGGGGCCTTCGGCCCGGGCGGCGGCACTTTCATGCTGCTCGTTCCGGTGGCGATCGGGGGCTTTCCGCTGGCGTTGGCGCTGCTCGTCTCGAAGATGGCCAATACGGCGAGCGCGTCTTTTTCGCTCGTGAGCTACGCCGCCCAAGGGCACGTGCACTGGGCGCAGGGCGCGGTCATGGCCTCGGGCATGGCCATCGGGGCCTTCGGCGGGGCTCGTCTCGCCACCAAACACGCCGCCCGCATGGTGCGGCCCGCGCTGCTGGTGGCGCTCCTGCTCCTGATGGTGAAGCTGATCTCGGAATCCTTCGGAGCCTGAAACGGCTCAGTACTTCTTCACCTGTACGGCAGAGACGCTTGCCGGAGTCACTGTCGGGTTGCCCAGCTGACCGTAGCCGTTGCTGCCCCAGCATTGCGCGCCGCCTGAAACCGGAGCGCAGCCAAAGGCGTCGCCCAGCGCGGCTTCCGTGGGCTGAGCCGAGAGGCCCGCCACCGCCACCGGCGTGCTCTCCACATACGAAGGAGTTTCCGCGCTCTGATGCACGCCCCAGCACCTCAGGGTGCCGCCGAGCTTTCCGCAGATTCGGTTCGAACCGGCGTAGATGCCCGTGACCACCGCATCCTCGCCCAGCACGGCCACCGGGGTGACCGCATAGGGTTCGTTCGTCGCGCCGAGCAGGAGGGATTGATTGTTTCTTCCCCAACACACCACTTCCAGCCCATTTTTGATGGCGCAGCCGGTTTCGCCCGTGATGGCGAGCGCCGTGTAGTAGTTCTGGTATGCGCCCGAGTTCCCCACCTTCACCGCCTTGTTGGAGGACATGAGACCGGGCGGGTCCACTCCGAGCTGGCCATAGGCGTTGGAGCCAGCGCAATACACCGAGTTCGTGGCCCGCACGCAGGTCACGTTCCCCTTGGCCTGAACCTCGACGATGCTGAAGATGGTTCCGTTCGCCGTCTGAAAGCGCAGGCTCGAGCTCGGAGTCGCCGCGGTGGCCGAGGTCAAGCCCAGGCCCAGCTGGCCCTGGTTGTTCCTGCCCCAGCAAACCACACGCTGGTTCGAAAGCAGCGCGCAGGAATGGTAGGAGCCCGCGCTCACTGAGGTGGCCGTGGTGATGTTGAGCGTGGGAGCGGGGGTTGAGGTGCCACCCGGCACGCCCGTTCCGAGCTGCCCGTAGGTGTTGTCGCCCCAGCAGTAAACCACGCCGCCGCTCACGGCGCAGCTGTGGCTCTGGCCCGCCGCTACGGATGTCACGCCGACGAGGCTCGGTACGGGCGATGCCGCCTGACCGCCCTCGGGCGGCGCCGCGGGGCCGAGCTGCCCGTGGGAGTTCCCTCCCCAACAGAAGACAGTGCCACCGCTGATGGCGCAGGCGTGGTTCGCCCCCGCGGCGATTTTCGTCACGCTTCCCAGGTTTTGAAGCACAACGGGCGGATCCTCGGGATCGGGATCCGGATCCGGGTCGGGATCATCATCCGATGGTTCCACGCAGAAGCCGTCCTCGTCGTAGATGCCCGAGGGGCAGGGATCCACCGCGCCGCCGCCCTGATCGTATTCGGCAAGGGCCGCGCTCTCGTCCGTCACTCGCGAGGAAGTTCCGTCGCATCCCAGATTCACCAGCACGGAGGCTGCTAGCGTGACGACGGTGAGTAGGGTCTGCATCCTGCGGTCCATAGTAGTGTCGCTCATCGGGCTCGCTCCATTGGGGTTCGAACATAGGTGAAGCAATGCCCGTGCCTTGTATGATCAAATTGCATGTGTCATTTTTGACACGTACCGGATCACGCGGAAATCGGGTGAATATGCCGTGAAATGGCTTGTTTTTGGGCGCTCCCGAGGCGCGGGCCCTGTTCAGGTTCTGGTCATATGCTCAGCGCGGAACGCGATCCGCTGGGGCGAACCCGCGCGAACCCGTGCGCAGGGCCATCCCCGCGGGCTGGCCCGTGCGTTGCAGCACATCTGCTCATCTGCACACCCGAAAAGGAGAACCTAGGATGAAAGCCTCTATTGCCCTATTTTCGTTTTTTTCCGACCGCCGGTCCTCCGGCCTTCGCGCCGCCGCCGCCTCGCTGGCGATCTTGAGCCTCACGGCCGCCGGCTGCGGCACCCCGGACGACATGGAGGGCGTGGAGCGCATCAATTTCCGCCTCACCGTCACCGAGAACGGGGAGTTGCTTCCCGGCTCGCAGCAGGCCGTCGTGCACGCGCAGGCCTACGATAATTACACGGGCAACTTCGTCGCCGTCGACCCCACGAACGTGACGCTTGTGCTGGGCAAGGCCCTCATCGTGAAGCCGCTCGACGAAACCTACAGGGATCTCGACCCGGAGACCTTCGAGCTCTCGATCGTCGTCGGCGAGAACGGCGCTGCGCAATGCGGCCTTACCGACTACGCAGAGTCCGGCGACGGAACCACGCTCACGGTCCAATACGCCTGCGATCTCGCCGACGGCACGGTCGCCTCAGTGGGAGGCGTGATCAATCGCATGCGCCGGGCCTTCGAGCCCAGCCGCCGCATCGGTGAGGACCGCAGCGAGCGCCTCGCCGTGCTGACCGACTCGGACCATGGCCGCCACCTCCCGGCCCAAGGGGACCGCCTGAGCGGCGGCAACTCGGGCGCGGCGGCGATCTGATCTCGTCCTGAGACTCGTTGAAAGTATCCCTTTCGGGTAACGCAGAAAGTCCGGCGCTGCGCTGGGGACAAAGAGCCCCCGCAGCGCCGGCATCTTTTTTTGGGGCCCGCGGCGCCCGCTCAGGCTCGCGCCGGAAAACGCTCCCGAACCAGAGGCGCCAGGCGCTCGACGGCTTCGCGGCGGTTCAGTGCGTAGAGGTGAACCCCGTCCACCCCGTGATCCAGAAGCTCCTCCACCTGCCGGGCGGCGTGGTCCAGGCCGAACTTCTCCTGGTCGGCGTCGCTCCTGCCGTGCAGGCCCCTCATGACCTTCGCGGGAATGGTGCAGCCGCAGAGAATGCTGAAGCGGGTGATCTGGGAATAGTTGGAGATCGGCAGGATGCCCGCCACCACGGGCACCTGGATCCCCTTCCTGCGAAGACGCTCGCGAAACCTGAAAAAATAGGTGTTTTCCAGGAAGAATTGGGTCACCACGAAGCGCGCGCCCTGATCGATCTTGAGCTTCAGGAAATCCAGGTCGCGCTCCTCGGACGCGGCCTCGACGTGCCCCTCCGGGTATCCCGCGCAGGCCAGGCTCAGGTCCGTCTCCCGGGTGGCGAGCGCAAGCAGGTCGCTCGCGTGCGCGAGCCCTCCCTCGGAAACGGCGAAGGGGCCTCCGGCCTTCGGCGGGTCACCCCGGAGCGCGATCACGTTCAGCACTCCGCTGGCGCGGATCCGCGCCAGCGCATCCGAAAGCTCCGAGCGCGTGTGCCCCGCGCAGGTGAGGTGCGCCATCGCAGGCACGCCGAGCCCGCCCTGGATGTGGGAGAGCAGGGCCCCGGTACTCTCGCGGTTTCCGCCGCCGGCGCCATAGGTCACCGAGATGAAATCGGGCCGGAAGGCCCGGTATTCCTCGAGACGCTCCTTCAGCGTGGCCAGGCCCGCGGGCGTCTTCGGTGGGAAGATCTCGATCGAAAGCAGAGGCCGATCGGGCCGGAATAGGTCCGGAATGCGTTTCATAGGCGTCTAGAGCTGATAGGCCGAGATCATGTTCTCGTTCATGCGCGGCACGATGATCTGCTTCAGGTCCGGCACGTACCCCAGGTCGGCCGCGCCTTTGAACCCTTCGAAAAGCAGCTCGGGCTTGCCGGCCTGCGAGACGCGCCAGATCTTCCCCGCGACCCAATCCGAAACCAGGTAGGCGCCCGAGGCTTCCCGCTCCAGGCCATCGAGGTTTCCGAGCGGCGCGGGGGTGATGAGCTTCTTCTCCCGCGTGCGCAGATGAACGGAATAGAGGTGGCCGGGCGTCTTCACCGCCCAGTTGTCGAATCCCGCCCCCCAGGGCGCCACGACCAGCGAGTCGCCCACGACCAGCAGCCCGTTCGGGGACTCCGCCGCCTCGCCCTCGAAAAACACCTTGGCCTGCCCCGACCCGTCGATCTGGTAAATCTTGTTCACGACCGTGTCGGAAACGTAGATGTCGCCGTTCGGACCCACCTCCACGTCGTTGAGGAACTTCGCTCCCTCGATCTTCACCTCGCGGACCTGCTTGCCCGAGGAGATCCGAAAGCCCAAGACACGATCGATGTCGGACACCCAAAGCACTCCCCGATGCGAGCGCATGCCCTTGGGGGCGTTCAGGCCCGTCACCCACTTCACGTTCACGCCTCTTCCGTTCTGCCGGCGCTTCTCGATCCAGCCTTTGCCGTCCTTCTCGTTCGGCGCGCCCGCCACGTTCGAAACGAACAGCAGTTTGCTCTCCGGATCAAAGAATGCGCTCTCGGGCGCGGCGCAGGCATCGCAGGCGGACCAGACCTCGGTGCGGTCCTTCTTCGCCCCTTTTCCCACCGGGCTCACCTGAATGGGCGCGGCGGAAGCCGCGGAGGAAAGGACCAGGGCGAACAGGGAAACAAGAACCGGACGGATGGGATTCACGAGGCACTCCTTCAGGGGTTCGCGAGCGCCAGGCGCTCCATCTCCTGCTCCAGGACGCCGTCCCGGAGCGAATACTCGGTAGTCAGGATGACCTGCGCCCCGAGGGCGATCAGGGTTTCCTCCAGCAAGAGGGCCCCCGCGAGGATCAGATCCACGCGTTTCGGTTCCATGCCGGGGATGGCCAGGAGCTGCTTCGTCGTCATCGGAATCATCTCGCGCACCAGGGCGCTGAGGGCGCTGCGGCGGATCGAGCCCGGAATGTCGCCACGCGACTTACGAAGTATCCTGCGGAGAGCGCGAATGGTGCCGCTCGATCCCAGCACCGTCCTCACCTCCGGCCACTGCGTCCTCGCCTTCTGGCGCGCGAAGGCCCGTTTCACATGCCGGCGAAGCGCCTTGATCTGAGGCGGCTCGCCGGCCTCGGCCGATCCCCGTTGGCGCTTGTGAAGGGGCGCCTGGAGGAAAAGCTGTTTCAGCCGGTTGGCGCCGAGATCGAAGCTATGACTGTCGAGACAGGCCCGCTTGTAGCAGACGCTGATCTCCGTGCTTCCGCCGCCGATATCCACGAGCGCGAAGAGGCCCGAGGGCGGGCGCTCGTTGGAGAGGATCCCCTTGGCGATGAGCCGGGCCTCCTCCCGCCCCGAGATCACCTGAATCGCGATGCCGGTTTCGCGGCGGACGCGCGCGATCAGGGCTCGGGCATCGCGGGTGTTTCGGAGCGCGGCGGTGGCGAAGGCGGCGACGTGGTCCACCTGCATGGCGCGGATCACGCCTCCGAAGCTTTTCAGGGCCCGCACGGTACGCGCTACGGCTTCCCGGCGCAGACGGCCGGTCTCGAACACGCCGTCGCCCAGGCGCACCATCACCTTCTCTCGATGGACGCGCCGCGCGCGATGAAACGAATCCACGGTGTAGACGTCGAAGCGAACCGAGTTGGAGCCGAGATCGATGATCGCGAGCTTCACGGGGATTCCCTTTCCCGGACGGAGCCCCAGACCCACGAGAGCGGCGCGGATCGGACGTCCCATCCGTCGACGCGCTCCCGGCGCGACCTGCTCCCGCTGCGGCTCAAGCAATCCCTCACCCCCGTGTCCTCACTAAGTGACAGCAAGCGCGCGCCACTGTCAACGGGAACCCGGGGGTTTGGTGCCCCGAGAGCGGGCCCGCGTGAGCAGGAGCTCGTGGATGCCGGCCTCCGCGCTCTCGTCGCCGGAGGAGCGGAGCAGGTAGGATCCGTCGGGCCTGAGGTCCCAGGTCTGCACCCGATCCGAGAGCATGAGGCGCAAGAGGTCCCAGAGCTCCCTCCGGTTCTCCTTCGCCTCCACGGGCGCGACGATCTCCACCCGGTTGTTCAGGTTGCGGTACATCCAGTCGGCCGAGCCGATGAGGAACTTGCCGTCCACCGGCTCCTTCGCGCCTTGCCGGAAGTAGAACACCCGGGAGTGCTCCAGGAAGCGGCCGATCGCCGAGTGCACGCGGACCTTATCGCTGAGGCCCTTCACGCCCGGCCGCAGGCAGCAGAAGCCGCGGACGATCAGCTCCACACTCACCCCCGCTTGGGAGGCCTCGTACAGTGCCTCGCAGACCGCGTGGTCTTCCAGGCTGTTCATCTTGGCGATGATCTGAGCATCGCCCCCCGCTCGCGCGATGTCCGTCTCCTTGCGAATGAAGTCCATGAAGCGCTCGCGCATGTTCACGGGCGCCACCAGGAACTTGCGGTAGTTGCGCTTCAGCGAGAGCCCCGTCAGGTAGTTGAAGACCTCGATAAGCTCGTTCGTGAGCTTCGGATCGGCCGTGAAGAGGCCAAAGTCGGTGTAGAGCTTGGCCGTGTCGGCGTTGTAGTTGCCCGTGCCCACGTGCGCGTAGAGGCGGAACTGCCCCTCTTCCTGCCGCACCACGAGCGCAACCTTGGCGTGAGTCTTGAGGCCCACCACGCCGTAAACGACGTGCACTCCGGACTTCTCCAGCACTTCGGCGGAATAGACGTTTCTGGCCTCGTCGAAGCGGGCCTGGAGCTCCACCACGCACACCACCTGTTTGCCCTTCTCGGCGGCGCGGATCAGGAGCGGAATCAGCGGGCTCTCGCTCCCCGACCGGTAGAGCACGATCTTTAGCGCCAGCACCTGCGGATCCTCGGCCGCCGCGCGCACGAACCGCTCCACGCTCCCCGAGAAGCTCTCGTAGGGATGGTGCACCAGGACGTCCTGCTCGCGCAGCACGCGGAACATGTCCACGCCCTCCTCGCTGAAAGCCGCGGGCGTCACGGGCACCCAGGGTTTGAAGCGCAGGGCCGGCATGTTGAGATTCGCGATCTCCGTGAGGTTCCGGTAGAAAAGCTCCTGGTTCTCGTAGAGGTCGTCGTCGCCCAGCTCCAGCTCCGTCTTCAGGAGCTTCAGCACCCAGGGGTCGGCGTTCTTGCCGTGCTCCACCCGCACGATATCGGCCATGCGGCGCAGGCGCAGCTCCTCCTCCACGCGGTCGAGCAGATCCTCGGCTTCGTCCTTCACCTGATCGATGTCGGCGTTCCGGGTGACGCGGAAAGCAGTGACATTCTCCACCACCATCTCCGGGAAGAACTCCTCGAGGTGGTGCTCGATCAGCTCGCGGAGCGCGAGGAAGCGGTATCCGCCCGCCATGTCGTCGGGATTGAGCCTGATCCACTGGGGCAGCACGTCCGGGATCTTGATCCGCGCGAAGAGCCCCTGCTTGGTCTTCGGGTGATGGAGCTTCACGCCGAGCGACACGGACAGATTCGACAGGAAGGGAAATGGATGCGCCGGATCTACAGCCAGGGGCGTGAGCACGGGGAAAACACGAGTGCGGAACACATGGGCAGCGAGTTCCTTCTCCGCGTTTGAGAGCCCCTTCCAGGGCACGAGCGCGACCCCCGCCTTCTCAAGCTCCGGCATGAGCTCGTCATGGAAACATCTCGCGCGCGCCTCCACGAGCTCTTGCACCACCTGGCGGACGGAGTGGAGGAGCTGCTTGGGCGAAACCTCGTCGGAGCCCACCTTCGGCACGCCCCGGTATTCCAGGCGCTGGAGATAGCCCACGCGCTTCATGAAAAACTCGTCGAGGTTCGAGGTGAAAATCGAGAGGAAGCGCACCCGCTCCAGAAGCGGATGCGAGGGGTCGCGCGCCTGGTGGAGCACGCGCCGGTTGAACTCCAGCCAGCTCAGATCACGGTTGAAAAAACGGTCGCTCATCCAGGTGCTCAAAGTCTTCTAAGATTAACGGAAATGACGCTGTGCAGTGTGTTCGTTTTCCGTTAGGAAACGGCGTTTGTAAAGCTTAGCGAATCTCCAGATCGGCACCCACACCGAAGTGATCCGACAGAGGTCTGCCGCAGCTTCGGGGATGATCAAAAAACAGTTGGGTTTCAGCGACTTCAAGGCTCGCGCTCCCTCCCACCCAGACCTGATCGATCCGGCAGCTGGGGGTCTGGGGGGAATACTGACGGGAAAAGGGGTTTCGTTCGGGATCGAAGCTGAGCCCCTGCCAGCGAACCCGATCCAGGATCACCGGACGGCCCCCGGGGGCGGGGCGCCGCCCCTCGCGAACGGCATCCAGGTAGTCGGGGTGCGCGTCCCGAAGCCCCGAGTCCCGCGCAAAGGCCGCATAGGCGCCGCATCGGGGCGTGAAATTGAAATCGCCCACGACCACCTGCGGGGCACCGCGGGCGGCATGTTGGAGCGTGAAGTCCACGAGCTCGCGGGCCTGGTGGGCGCGGAGCGCGTCGGCCTCGGGGCCCCCGGCATTCAGGTGGGTATTGAACAGATCGAGCTCGCGCCCCGAGGGAAGGGCCAGACGAGCATGCAGTGCTCCCTTGCAGGCCAGCCGATCCGTGCCGGTGGCGCGCGAGTACCGTGTCCTGGCCGTCGTCACGATGGGGTAACGCGACAGCAGCAGGAGGCCTGAGCCCTGCTGGAAGCCCCCAGGAGCCTGCTCGCCCCAGGCCCGATGTGGGAACCCAGAAAGCTCACCCAGGGCAGCGATCGCCCGACGCGAAAAGACTTCCTGAAGCGCGATCACGTCGGCCCCGGTGTCCACGAGGCGGCGCGCGATCTCTCCGAGGCGGTCCGGATCGACCAACAGGGGCCCCGGAAGCGCCCAGACGTTGTAGGTGAGCACGCGAAGCCGATCCGCCGCCGGAATCACCGCGGCCTGGGGCTTCAGGAGGTTCGAAGCAAAGGCCTCCATGCCTTCATCATCGACTCCCTGCGTTCAGTTCCTGTCAGGAGCGCGTTAGATCTGCGCTGGGAAGTGGGAGAGGCAGGCCCGGACGCGATTCGTGGTGAGGTAATCCACGCCCCAGTCCGCGTACTTGAGCATGGCCTCGTCGCGGTCGACGGTCCAGACGCTCACGCCCAACCCCCGCTCCTGGAGCCGCCTCACGGCGGCGCGAGTGGGGCGGTTCACGCTCACGCCGTCCATGCCGACCGTGGTGTACCAGGAGAGCGCCGAGACGTGAAACAGCCCGGCGCCGGCGGCCACGAGAAGGCTGGACTCCGCCCGGAACGCAAGCTCGGAAAGCAACTTGGCCTTGAACGAAATGTACCGCACTCGGTCCGGATGCGTGGCGAAGGCCTCGGTCAGCGCGCTCAAGGTCGCGCCCGAAGGGCGATCCTTCAGCTCCACGAAGAGCCCGGAACGCGTGGGCTTGAGCACGGCGATGGCGTCGTCGATCGTGGGAACGGGTTCACCGTTGAGGAGCTCGCATCGCTCTCGGACCTGCGCCCAGAGCTGTTCGGAAACCTTCCCCCGCGGACAGTCCTCGGCGGCGCCCGCGCGGGTTCGTGTGGTGCGCTCGAGCTTCGCGTCGTGCATGAGGATCCCCACGCCGTCCGCCGTGTGGCGGACGTCGAACTCCACGAAGGCCGCTCCCAGGTCCGCCGCGGATCTCAGCGCGGCCAAGGAGTTTTCCAACTGCTCGGCGCTGTTGCCCCGATGCGCCACGCACAGAGGCTGCGGCGAGGCCTTGGCCGGCGCGCTGGATGCCAATAACGCAGGAATCAAAGCCAGAGCCGCGAAACGCATACGAACCCCCCGTGAGAAAGCCTCAACCGATCACGCGCCGCGGGGCGCGCGCAAGTGAGATCTCCGTAAGTGGGCTATTTCGGAGCGGGGCGCGTTCCCTCGACCTGCGAGCCGAGCTGCTTCAGGCGGGCGAGGGAGTTTCATATCCCCTAGGATATGAAACTCCGCGGGGTCTGAGCAGTGTCACAATTGACCCTGTCCAGACCCCGCGGATGGGTGAGGAGATTTGCAACGGGATGCATTTGCGCCCCGTCTGGCCCTGAAGATAACCGCAGTGCGTTAGTCACCCCACTGACAGGTTCGTGCGCAATTTCGGATCGTCCTGGCGGGGGGTACCTGGCGTTTCCGGCTGGCCAACCCGCCGGATCACAAGGATAATTCAAGGGAAGATGGGCAAGAAGTACGCTCTCATCGACACGGACTCAGTCGTCACCGACCGCGGCATCCGCCTTTACCGCATCAAACACTCCGAAACGGGCGAGCTGGGGGGATACCTCCAGTCCGAGAAGAACCTCTCCCATGAGGGAACCGCCTGGGTGCGCGACGAGGCGCGCGTGCTCGGGAACGCGATCGTCTGCGACCATGCCCAGGTCTCGGGCGAAGCCTGGGTGTTCGACGACGCCGTGATCGGCGGCAACGCGCAGGTCATGGCCAATGCCTGGGTGTTCAACAGCGCCCACGTCTCGGGCGACGTCCGGGTGGACCGCCATTCGATCGTATGCGGGAACGCCAAGGTTTTCGAGAATGCGTGGGTGAAGGGGCATGGGCGCGTCTCCGGCTCTGCCCAGGTGCGCGGGCACGCCATCGTTTCCGGCGACGCGCAGATCTCCGGCGAGGCCGAGGTCACGGACCACGTTCATGTCGACGGCGACGCCCGAGTCCGGGGGTCAGCCCGAGTCTCGGGGCATGCCCAGGTTTATGGCGACGCGCTGATCTCGGGCGAGGCCAGAATCAGCGGCAACTGCCGCATCTTCGGGAACGCCCGCGTCTCGGGCTCCTCGGAGGTCAGCGACGGCGCCCGCGCTTTCGCCGACGCCCGCGTGAACGGCAAGGCCCGCATCGGCGGCTCCGCCTGGATCCACGAGCGCGCGCACATCACGGGCCGCACGCGCATCATGGGCACTGCCCGGGTGGGCGGCGCCGAGAAGATCGACCGCGACGACGGCGAGGAGTGAGCCCCGCTTACCCGGCGCGCTTCAGCCGGAGTTTCTCCAGGATGGTGTCCGCCGAGAAGCGCCCGCCGCCCATCAGGGCCAAGGTCACGAAGGGGAAGAAGTACAGAAGCGCGAACTCCATCCTGGACCAGGGGTCGTTGGCGTGGACGATGAACGCCGCCACGCCCATGGTGACCGCGAGCGGCACCGCCGCCATGCGCGTGAAAATTCCGAACACCAGGGCGAGCGAGCAGAACACCTCGGCGAAAACCGCGAGCACCAGGGAAAGCGGAGCCCCAAGCCCGATGGGATCGGAGAATTGGTGCATCGTCGTGCCGAAGTTCAGAAGCTTGTCCCAGCCGTGGGAGAGGAACATCATCCCGCCAAAAGACACTCTCAGGATGAGTAGGCCGAGATCGCGCATCAGAATACTGTTACCCATGGTCGCTTCCTCCGTATTGGCTGCGGTATTCCTCGATCTTGTCTTTGAGCTCCCGGCTGATCAACCTCTTTCCGTCGATGGCGTGCGACTCTAGATGGGTCATGACCTCGTCCAGGGTCACGATCGCCACCGCTGGCATCGCGAGCTCGTCGGCGAGCTCGGCCAGGGCCGTGAGCTTCCCCTTCCCTCTTTCCTGCCTATCCACGCTGACCACCAGCCCGGCGAGCTTCACGCCCCCGGCGGCCTGGACCAACGGAACGACCTCACGGACGGCCGTCCCCGCCGTGACCACGTCCTCGATCAGCAGAACCCGATCGCCGGCTGCGGGCGCCTGCCCCACGAGGCTCCCGCCCTCGCCGTGGTCCTTGGCCTCCTTGCGGTTGAAGCAAAAACCGCGGTCCGCGCCGAATTTCGTGGCCAGGGCGATCGAGGCCGCGACAGCCAAGGGAATGCCCTTGTAGGCCGGCCCGAACAGGAGCTCGAAGCGGTCGAGCCCAATCCGGTCCTGGATGCACTCCGCGTAGAACTCGCCCAGGCGCGCGATCTGCGCGCCCGTCCGGTAGCGGCCGGTGTTGATGAAGAACGGCGATTTCCTACCGCTCTTGGTGGTGAATTCGCCGAAGCTCAGCACCCCGGCGCGCACCATGAAGTCGATGAACTCCCGCTTGTAGGGCTGCATGACCGCACTATAGCATCACGGAGTGCGCCCTGAGATCGCCGAGATCCGAAATCTGGCTGAAGGCGGCCGCGAGAAGACAGCCGTCAGCCGCATCACTGGCCTTCTGGCGCGCCGCACCCGACTGACCCGCTCCGAGCTCGTGGAGCTCGCGCACTGCGCGCGCATCGCCCATCGTCCCGATCTGAGCCTTCGCGTACTGGGCAGGCGCGTGCGGCCTCGGGGGCGGGCGGGCTCCGCTCCGACGGACCTCGAGCTCCTGCAGTACGGAATGGCGCTCGGCGAGCTGGGGGCGATCCGCGAGGCGATCGAGACCCTGGCCCGCGTCGACGCGAAGAAACACCCCCGCGCGCTCCTGTTCCGCTCGCTAGCGGAGTTCCGGGTCTGGAACTGGGCGCCGGTGCTCGAGCCCCTCCGCGCGCTCGCGGCCCTCCCGAAACTTCCGGCCCCTGACGCCATGGCGGTCCAGATCCGGCTGGCGGCCGCGTGGATTCACGGATTCTCCCGATACGAAGAGGGTCTGAAGGCCCTGGAGGCGGCTGAGTCCCTCGGCGCGATCCCGGGAACCCACCGAACCTTCCTCTACGTCGACGTGCACCTCCTCAGGGTGCAGGTGTACGTGCTCAGCCGCCGGCTCGCCGAGGCGCGCGCGGAGCTCCAACACCTTCAGGCCCTGACCTCGAGCGACGCTCCGAGCCTTCAGCGCTACACGAAGCTGTGGCAGAGGCTTCTGGAGTTCACCGAGTCGGGCGACGCGGCCGCTCTCCGCCGCGATCTCGCCGCGCTCAAACGCACCCACGCGGCCGCCGGCGAGTGGCATCGGGAGCGCACGGTGGACTACTACCTGGCCACCTCCCTGGGCGACACCGAGCTTCTGAGGCACCTCTGGTTCGGCACGCCCTGGCCGGCCTTTCGCAAGCGCGTGGAGGACGCTCTCGGAGGCGCGCCCCCCCTGGGGCCCTACTCGTGGCGCCTCTCGGGCGGAAGCAAATCCCCCTGGCTCGACGTCACCACCGGCGAGTCCTCCTGGGGCCCTCTGCCGCTCAAGACGGGCCAGACCGCCCAACGCATGCTCGCGGCCCTGGCCCAGGACTTCTACCGCCACTCCAACGCGGCGGAGCTGCTGGAGTGCGCTTATCCGGGCGAGTACTTTCATCCCACCGCCTCGCCCCTGAAGCTGCGGCAGGCGATGGCGCGGCTGCGCGCCTGGATCCGGAGGTATCAGGTGCCGCTGATCGTCCGCGAGAAGGCGGGGCGCTACCACCTCGAAGCCACGGGGGCTCTCACCTTGCGAGTGGGCAGCCCGGACGACGCGGCTCTCGGCGATCTGCGCGTCCGGCTCGAGGACCTGCGCCGGCTGACGGGGGATGCGCCGCTCGCGGTCTCGCAGGCGGCGAAGGAGTGGAAGGCAACCCCGCGTACCGCTCTTCGGCTCCTCAAGCGGGCGGTGGGAGCCGGGCTCGCCGAACGCCTGGGCCGAGGGCCCGCCACGCGCTACCGGCTGAAGCCTCTCAGATCCCCTTGAGCACGCCCCCGTCGGCCGCGATGGCCTGGCCGGTGACGTAACCCGCGCGATCGGAGTACAGGAAAGCCGTGAGGTCGCCCATCTCTTCCGTGCTTTCCATCACGAGCGCGCCACGCCCCTGGATCCCGAGATCCATGCATCTCTACTTCTTCTTTCCTTCGGCCCTGGGCGCCGGGCCACCCTCCACGGGAAGGCCCGAAGACATCCAGCCCGAGAAAGGACCCAGGTTCGCCACCTCGAAACCCTGGCGCTTGAGCTCTCGTGCCACGAGCTCCGCGCGCCGACCCGACGCGCAGTAGGCCATGATGAGCTTGTCCTTGGGGAGCCGCTTCACGAAGTCATCCCAGGCCGCGCCCTTGGCCTCGAAGGCCGAGAAAGGGAACTTCATCGCGCCCTGCGCCCAACCGCTCGTGAGCTCGCTTTCCTCGCGGACGTCCACGAGCACGGCGAATCCGTTGCGAAGCTGCCCCATCGCCTCCACCGGGTCGATCCTGCGCGCCGCCTGAGGTTTTTCCGTGCAAGCCCCGGCGCTCGCGAGCGCAAAAAGAAGCGCCGCCCAGCCCAAGGCCTGTCGCGCGGTCAAATTCCGCATTTCCATCATCTCCCCTTCCCCGGCGGCGGCTGAGCCTCGGCCGGATTCTTCCGCGGCGGGCGCTTCATGCGGTACCGCTCCAACTGCGCTTTTGACATGCGCACGTTCACCTCTTCGCCCGGCGCCAGGCTCGGCACCTTCGCGAACAGCGAGCGCGGGAGCCGGTACCAGTCCCTGCCGATGTTCACCTCCACGGCGTCCTTCGTGAAATCCCCGACGAGCGCCCGGTGTTTCGGCAGCGGAGGCTTGGGCTTCCTCGGCTCCTCCCGCGGGCGGGTGTAGATCGCCTCGTAGGTCTGGGATCCCTCGCGCGACTCGGGATCAAAGGCGGGCTCGGGCGGCGGCACCGCCACAGGCTGGGTCGACCCGAACTCGGTCATACCCTGCGTGGCTTTGCTCTCCCTCGCCCCCTGATAGGGGCCGGCGCTCTGGGGCGGCTGCACGGGCGGCGCGGGAACCTGCACCTGCACGGGCTCCGCCGCATCCACGACCAGGGGAGCCGCGAGCGCGCCCTGAACAAAGAGCAGGGCGATCAGGCCTAAGGACTGGAGTCCGAGTGGGGCGGGTGCCATGCCCCTCAGTCTACCAAACTTCGAAAAAAGAAAACCCCCGCCGTGGCATCGCCGCCGGCGGGGGCATCGATTCTTGGGCCCAAAGCTCCGCGATCAGAGCCCGTCGACGATGTCGATCAGGGCTTCCATCATGCCGTCCTGGACGGCGTTCAGGAGATCCACGGTGGCGGCCGAGCTCGGGTTCGACTCGAAGGTCGCAGCCGCGCGCGCCGCCTTGGCCAGGTTCAGGCGTCCGCCGGAAACCGTGACATTGGCGAGCGAGGGCAGCGCATCGGTGGAGGCCATCAGCAGGCGCTTGATCTCCAGCGAGGCCGCGGCCGGATTCTCATCCGCGAGCTCCAGGAAATCGTTGCTCGCCACGCTGTAGAGGAACCCGATGGCGCCCGCCACATGGGGGGTGGCCATCGAGGTGCCCGTCATCGTGCGCGCGGAGTTACCGGGCACGAGCGACAGGATGTCCGTGCCAGGGGCGCCGAGGTCGATGTGCGTGCGGCCGTAGCCCGCCGAGTTGTACTTCACATCGTCGCGCGTGGTGTTCGTCACGGCCACGATGAAGTCGCTGCTGCAGGCGGTGGGCACGTCGCCCTGCGCGTCCACGTCCACGTTTCCGTTGATCGTGGCCGAGGCGGAGAGAACGCCCACCTGGCCGAGCTGGTTGTACATGTCGTTCCAGGCCGGGTACTCGCCCGTGTTGCAGTCGGCGTAGTCGTAGCCGAAGCTCGAGTTCGTGGCCACCACGTTGGCGCCCTTGCGGCCGCCGCTCTCGATCCACAGGCGTTTCTGCGCGAGCACGTAACCGTAGGCGCGTAGGACGTTCGCCGAGGAGAAGCTGCCCACGCTGATGGACATGATCTTCACGTTCCAGTTCACGCCTACGACGTGTTTCGTGTTGTCGCCGCGCGCGCCCACGATGCCGGCCACGTGCGTGCCGTGCGAGGACGAACCGATGTTGCCCGTGTTCGAGGTCGCGTCCCAGCCGTAGATGTCGTCCACGAAGCCGTTTTCGTCGTCGTCTTTGGCGTTGCCGGGGATCTCGCCCGAGTTCACCCAGGCGTTCGTGATGAGGTCTTCATGGCGGTAGTCGATGCCACCGTCGATCACGGCCACCACGATGTCGCGGCCAGCGCGGTCCAGTCCGCCGGTTCCGAGCTCCCAGGCCTCGAGGGCGTGGATGTCGGCGCCTTCTTTGGTGCGGTTCTTCAGGCTCCACTGCTCACTGAAGCGAGGGTCGTTCGGAGCGGCGCCCCGGAGGGTCATCTCGTGGTTCGGCATGGCGTACATCACGCCCGCGGTTTGGTTCAGCTTCGTGCGGATCTCGCCCGCCTTGCTCTTGTCCTTCGAGCTCACGAGGTAGAGGCCGCTTCCGGCCACCAGCTCCTCGACCTGGGCCGAGGCCTGGCCCAGGGCCTCGCGAAC
The DNA here is from genome assembly GCA_020850015.1 of Bdellovibrionales bacterium. Taxonomy (GTDB): domain Bacteria; phylum Bdellovibrionota; class UBA1018; order UBA1018; family JADZFF01; genus JADZFF01. Next base: position 21,298 of record JADZFF010000155.1, read on the forward strand.
ATCCTGGGCGGACATGCCCGGTGCGAACTTCACGATCGCGCCCTTGGAATAATCGGCCGCCTGCGCCGCCGAAGCCACCAATGTCATCCCTGCGACCAGCGCAAGGCTCTTACAAACTTTCATGGATTACGATCCCCCCGGTCATCTCTGCGGGCGTCTCGGCTTTGTCGAAACCGCCCTGTTGTCCGATCCCAAGGACCCAGCTTTTTGAGCCCTTTTTCGAGCTCCCTCACCGGTCCGCTTCACCCTTCTTCCCGGGCGCTTACCGCGCTCGGGAGCCCCAAGGTTCCGGTCGTTTATCCGCGCTGCATTAGAGCCGCAAGTCCCCCTGTCAATTTTTCAGGGTTCTGGCATGGCCACCCTGGACATCTGACCGGGAAATCCGCGAACCCTTGGGCCGGATTTCCGGGCGCCTGGATTCGGCGAGAAGTGTCCCACAGATTTTTGGCGCGTCTACTGGGCGCCGGAATTTTTCTTAGAACGAGCCTTATATGTTCTGGGAACAGCACGAATTCCAGGGCCCCTAACCCCCTGATTTCGTTGCCCCCTGCCCGTGGGGCCTGTTAGCTTTGAGACAATAAAACCCACGGCGGAAAGGGAACCTCACCATGAGTTTCGCGCTCTTCTCTCAGCAAGGCCTCTACTTCTTCATGAAATGGCTGCACTTCTTTTTCGGGATCGCCTGGATCGGGCACCTCTATTACTTCAACTTCGTGCAAGGCGCCTTCTTCGCGGAAACCGACGCGGGCACGAAAAACAACGTCACCTCGAAGCTCGTCCCCCGCGCCCTCTGGTGGTTTCGCTGGGGCGCCATGCTCACCTTCCTCACGGGCTGGTCGATGATCGAGATGCGCGCCCGGCTCAGCGGCTGGGAGCTTTTCATGACCTCCTGGGGCACCGTGATCCTCACAGGCGCGATCCTGGGATCGCTCATGTGGGCGAACGTCTGGTTCGTGATCTGGCCGGCGCAGAAAGTGGTGATCGCCTCGGCGCAGGCCGTCGTGGGCGGAGGGCAGGCCAACCCCGCGGCGGCGGCTCGGGGAGCCCGCGCGCTCGTGGCCTCGCGCACGAACACGATGTTCTCGATCGCCATGCTCTTCTGCATGGGCGCGGCGGCGAACCTCCCGATCCAGATGGGCCCCGAGTCGAACCTCACGCTCTACTGGGTGCTGGCCGTGGGCCTGATGGCCGCGCTCCAGGCCAACGCGCTCCTCGGCAAGACGGGCCCGATGACCACGATCCGGGGCGTGATCAGCTCGGGCTTCGTGCTCACCGCCGGCCTCTACCTGCTGATGGAATTCTGTCTGTAGCCCTCCGTTCGAGGCGCGCGCGGAGGCCCCGGCCTCGCGCGCGCCAGTTTTCCGGCACCCACCCGGCAGCCCCTGCCCAGCCTTTCCCGCCCCCTTTAACGCCGCTTCCTCCCCCGCCGATGAGTCCGACGGGAGCATGGAGGCTTTATGATCTTTATCCTTGGATTCGTGCTGGTGAGCGCCTGCGTGTTCGGGGCCTTCGCGGCCCACGGAGGAAACCTGCTGGTGCTCTGGCAGCCCTCCGAATACGTGATCATCGCGGGCGCGGCGGCCTTCTCGCTGCTGATCTCCTCGCCGGTTACCCAGATCAAAGAGGTGGTGCGCCAGACGATCGGCGCCATGAAAGACGGAGGCAGGAACCAGGCGGAGTACACCGAGCTGCTGCTTCTTCTCTATGAGCTCATCAAAACCGGCAAAGGGAACATCCTCGGCCTCGAGGCGCACGTGGAGAACCCAGAGACGAGCGAAATCTTCAACCGCTACCCGTCAGTGCTGAAGAACCACCACGCGGTGCACTTCATCGCGGATACCCTGAAGGTGCAGATCTCCTCGCCCGTGAGCCCTTATGATCTCGACGACCTGATGGACACGGACCTGAGCTCCGCGCACAAGGAGGAACACAAGGCCGCCGCCACCATGGGCCGCATCGCGGACGCGATGCCGGGTCTGGGCATCGTGGCCGCCGTCTTGGGCGTCGTGAACACCATGGGCAAGCTGACTCAGGGCAAGGAAGTGATCGGTCACTCGGTGGCCGCCGCTCTGGTGGGTACCTTCATCGGGGTTCTGCTCTCGTACGGATACTTGAACCCCCTCGCCGCCAAGATGGCCGACAACCTGGACGCCGAGGGGAAGTACCTAGAGGTGGCGAAGGCCGGGCTTCTCGCTTTCGCCAAGGACGCCTCGCCGAAGGTCTGCGTGGAGTTCGCGCGCCGCTCGGTGCCGCCCGCGGTGCGCCCCTCTTTCGAAGAGATCGATCAGGCCACCTCCAACGTGAAGGGTAAGGCCGCGTAACACCATGGCAGGCGACAAGGCTCCCGTCATCATCATCAAGAAGAAGAAGGGCGGCGACCACGGCGCCCACGGCGGCGCCTGGAAGGTGGCCTACGCCGACTTCGTGACCGCCATGATGGCCTTCTTCCTGGTGATGTGGCTCTTGGGCTCGGACGAAGAAGTGAAAGAAGCGGTGGCCGATTACTTCAATAACCCCACCTCCGCCTGGCGCCCCGATCTCCAGAACCCGAAGCAGGCCCCGCTCGGACAAATGACAGGCTCGGGCGACAGCCTGCTCGCCGGCGCCACCGGGGCCGTGCCGGAGGACCTCGTGGAGCGGCCCTCGCAACCGAACGTGGAGGAGCCCGCGGGTACGCCGAAGCTCGGCGAGGAGGGCCAGGGCCTGGCCAACGACGTCTCGCCGCCGGGCGAGCTCCAGATCGAGGTCATGCGTTTCGCCGTGCCCGAGGACGCGCTCTTCGAGCGAGGGGCCGCGAAGCTCACGGCCGCGGCAGGCAGGATCCTGGGCCAGTACTCCACCTTCCTGCGCCAGTTCAAAGGCGGGGTGACGGTGACGGCTTTTCTTTCGCCCGACCCAGGCGCCGTGCAGGGCGACGCCTACGAGTTCGCCATGGCGCGCGCCGTGGCACTCGCGGATTATATTGTCGAACGCGGCTGGGTGGACCGGCAGGCGGCGAGCAGCTCCGTGCTCGACCAGCCCTCGCGCTCACCCGCCACGGGCGCCACCCGCCGGCAGATCGAGCTCACCTTCGGGCGGGAGTGAGCGGGCCTCAGAGGTCGTCGGGTTCGCAGAGAAGCGTCGTGAGGGATGCGTCGTCCGACACGACGGTGCAGTCCGCAGCGTGGTAGCCCACCTCGATCCCGGTCTCACCCTCACTACGGGGCGTGCGGTAGATCAGGCGCAAGGCCCCCCCCGTGATTCCACCGCAACCGACGTCGTTGCTCCCCCCCGGCCGCACCACGATCTCGTAGCGCCTCGCCGGGAGCAAGCCCCTCACCACGACGGCGTCGGTATTCTCGAAGTGCGTGTCACCGGTGGAAAGGTCGTTGAAGATCGTGCTTCCCAGATCGGGCGGAGTCATGAGGATAGGCTTTCCATCCAGCGTGACGTCGAGCACATCGAGCTTGTTGTAGGAGCAGCCCGCAACCGCGCTCCCATCCGGGATATTGAAATGTACCTGCTGGAAGTACTCCGGATCCGCGCCCTCGAACGTCCCCGTGGATACGTCGCTATCCGAGGCCGCCATGCCCACGTTGTACACCGCCACCGGGATCTCGAGCGTATCGTCGGCTGCAGGGATATCCACCGGCCCCACCTCGCCGTAGATGGGGTAGCTCTCGTCGAAGCCCGAGCTGCAGTCGCCGTCGAGCGCGATCCTGCCCATGATGGAGATCACCCGGTCGGTGCCCGCCGGAAGCGCCACCACACGGTCCGGGATCGTGATGACGCTCACGAACTTGTCCGCGCCAGAGTCTTCGAACGAATTCGTCGTGAGGGGGGCCGCGGTGAAAGTGGCGTCGTCGATGGGGATGCGCATCCGCTTGGTGCCGGGTCCGCGTACCGTCACGAAGAGCCGGTCGATCTTGCACTCGGCGCGCGAGCCAAAGCTCTGGTTGCGCACCGATGGCCCCGTGCCCCGCAGAAGCACCTTCACGCTCTTCCCTTCGCCCGGCGCGCAGCCCCCCAGATACCCGAGACAGGCCAATGCGGCCACCGCTCCGAAAGACCGCACGCCGACATGATGGGTTCCGTTCATCTTCGTCTCCTCAGGGGTCAAAGGCGGTCACGGCGCCCGGAATTTGGATGTTCGTCGGAATCCTCACTCCTCCGTCGAGGATCGGATCGAAGGTGTACTGGTCCGTGAGCGCGCGGATGAGGCGCTGCACCGGGCGTTTGCGCCGCTCGCGCTTGTCGCGCTGGAGCTTGTCCACGTCTTCGAGCGTGGCCACTTCGCGGGGCTGAAGGCCGATCTCCTTCCGAAGGCGCTTCAGCTGATCGGGCTCCATGCGGCGGGGGGACTGCTCGGACCCGGCCTCCTTGCCCGGGGCGTCCGCCTTGTACTCGGTCTGCGGCGGAAGCTGAAGGCGGCGAAATTTGCGGGCATCGCCCAGGCTCGCGTCGCTGATCTCGGCCATTCCCTGATCGCCCCCGAGCGACACGAAAAGCTCTGCCTGGCCGTCGAGCACGACGAAGCGGCTGGGCTCAGCCTCCGCCCGCGGCGTTTCCACCACCACGTCGGTGCCGCGCACGCCGAGCGTGGCGGAGCGCGTGCGGATCCGGAAGCGCTTGCGCTCCGGCCCTCCGCTCTTCACGATCGCGCGGGTGCGCCCGTAGCTCAGATCGAGCGAGGCGGCCTCGGTGCCCTCGCTCACGGCGGTGTCCGTGTACTCGGCCACGCGGAAACGCGAGCCCGGATCGAGCTGCACCACCGAGCCCTTGCCCAGGAGCAGGGTGGCCCGGCCATCCCGGGTTTCGATCACGGCGCCCTTGAGAAGCGTCTGCCCCACCGCGGCCTCCGCGCCGTTCACGAGCACGTCGCCCGAGACGGCCGCCACCTTGCCCACGATCACCTCGAGCGTGGGTTTCACGGCGGCAGGAGGGGTGTCGGCGGCGGCGGCACGCGCCGTCGCGCTGGGGATCCAGGCCAGCATCGTCAGGATCAAGGAAACGCGAATGGTTCGCTGCATGCGTATCTCCTATACTCGCCCGAAACGTTTTCAACGAAGGCGCAGTCCGCCTGATACACGCCGCCGCCCGTGGAAGGCTGCGTGCCTGAGGGGGCGGGAGTGCGGAATTTGAGCTCAGCCGTTCGTCCTGACATGCAGGGGCCGCTACCCGGGAAGTTGATCCGCAGCTCGTAGCTCCGGCCCGGCAAGAGACCATAGACGAAGTAGGCGTCGTCGAGGCCGATCGCCGCTGCGGTCGACGCGAGGTTGCCCAGAGGATCTCCCGTGATGGAGAATGTCTTTTCGTCGATCGTCTGGTCCTCGAGCGCGAAGGTGTTGGGAGGAAAGCAGGTGGCTACGAATCCGCCGATGCTGTTGGCTCCGCTGCCGGCGGTGTCGAGGAGGAGCGAGATGAAGGGCCCAGCCAAGGGGCTGACCGCGGACACGTTGACGTCCTCGGATTTCAACCCGGAAGGATGCTCCAGAACCCACGGGATGAGCGTCGTGGACCCGGAAGGCACGGGCTTGTCCTTGAAGTAGAGAAATCCGCTCACGGGGTAGCCCTCGTCCGCGGAAGTGCATCCGGGACGAATCACGCCCGCAAGAGCAAAGTAGGTGGATGGTCCTGCTGGAATCTGAAGCGTTACCGGATCGATCGCGATCGAGGAACCGAAGCCCTCGTCGCTTTCCTCTGCCCAACCACTGGCGACAGTGGCGATATTCTGGTTGAAGGCTGAGCCATCCAGGACCTTACCTCTGAGCTCACGCACCACCACTGGCGCCTGATACTCCTCGCTCCCCATGTCCGGGTTTACCCACACGTTGAGCATGAGGTCCTCGATCTCGCATGAGGCCCGAGGCGCCAAGGAGGGCGAATCGAGGAGCCCGGCGATCCCGAGGGGCCCGCGCGCCCGCGCCGCGCCGCCAGCGAAAACAAGAGTCAGTTCTCCTGGCGCTGACCCGCAGCCGGGGCCACCACAAAGTCCCGCGACCAGAAGCGCACTGGCGACCAAACGCCCGTTCATCAACATCCGCCACCCGCGCAATCAAATCCCGCCTTGATCGCAGTCCCGAACTTCACTTCCAACACGGTTCCTCCATCCGCCACGGGATCGAAGTGCGGGCCCCCGAAGGGCATCGGCGGGGGCGCGAACCCGTCGTCGAGCCCGCCGTCCGCGAGCTCCTTGATATCGCCGATCACGGCGGCCATCGAAGGAGGCGCCGCGATCTCTGCGCTGAGCTTCAGCGCCACCGCCGGCGGCAGCGCCTCGGCGCGCGCGCGCGTCGGGTCGCCGCCTTCTTTCAGGTCCATGGCCTGCCCTTCAGAGACTTCCACCTTCTGGAACTCGCCTGGGTCGTCCAGGTTGGCGTCGGCGGCCACGCTCACGCCGGCGGTGGCGCCGCCAACCTCAGGGGCTTCTTCGGGCGCGGCGCCGCTCATTGCTTCCCGGTTCATCGACTCGCGGGCTTTCGCCGTGCGGGCGATGTACACGTCGGCCTTCCCGTCGAACACGACGAAGCGCTGGGGCTCCAGGGGATCCTGGGGCGACTCGATCATGAGGTGCGTGCCCCGCACGCCCATCGTGGCCGAGCGCGAGCGCACCACGAATCTCTTGCGCACGGCACCCACGTCGCGCACGAGGGCGCGCGTGCGTCCGTAGCTCAGGTTCAGGCTCGCGCTCTCGGTGCCGTCGGGCCCTCGCCCGTAGCTCGCCACCTGGAAGCGGCTGTTCTTGTCGAGGTGGATCACGCTCTCCTTGCCCAAGAGCAGCGTGGCCTTTCCCGAACCGATCTCGATGACGTCGCCGGCAAGAAGCTCCCGGCCCGACTTCGCGGCCACGCCCCCCACCGTAACCTCTCCTTTCGCCGATGCCAGGCGCCCGACTGGCGCCACGGCCCAGGCGGGCGCCGCGAGCAGCAGCAGGAGGGCCGTTAGAGTGGTTCGCTTCATAGGGCGTAACTCATCAGCACCGAGAGAGAGTGGCGGGAGTACGTGGCTTCCTCCAGAGTGGAGCTGTTGCTCCGGAAGCTGTAGTCCGCGCTCAAGTACCAGCGCTGTCCGAGCGCGCGCCCCATGCCCAGACCGGCCTTCAGCAGCGTGTCACTGCGATCATCGGAGGAGTCGGGGTAGGATGTCAGCGTGGGCTCGAAGAGCAGCTTGCCCTGCCAGAAGCCGAACACGGGCTGGCGCCAGGTGATCGGGAAGGCGAAGGCCGAGGAAACGAAGTTGCTGCCCGAGGCGAACACCTGCTCGTACTCCACTCCCGCTTCGAGTTGCCCCGGCCCGAGCTCGCGCTGGTGCGTGATCGAGGGCCTCAGGATCAGGCCGCTGCGGTCGTCGTCCTCGAGGGCGTCGTCGGCCTGGGGATAGCTCGCGTAGCCCACCCCCAACGAGAAATCCGTGCGCACCTTCGCGCCGTGGTTCCAGAGCGCGTGCGCGGTCACCGCGTCGCTGAGGTTGAAGAGGCCGAGCGTGCCGTCGAGGTTCACGAGGCTCAGGTCGAAGGTGTTGTCGAAGCGCCACTCCCAGCGCGTGAACTCCTCCTGCTCCCGGCGCCAACCCAGCGTGAACGAGCCGTAGAGGCTGTTGAAGCGCTGCGCGGACTCGGCGAGCTGGTAGGTGAAGGCCCCCACGGTTACCGCATCCATGCGCCCGCCCAAGCCGTCGAACTCCCAGCCCAGTTGCGCCGCTGGGAGGATGAAGGGGCTCGCGATGTCGCTCGCGTCCAGCGCCTCCGCCGAGGTGTCGGAGGTCATGAGCACGTTCGTGTCGTAGCCGCTCGAAAGCGAAACGTGCCCGGTGAACTGCGTGGTGGAGGCAAGGCTGAGCTCCGGGAGCGGCTGCTTGGCGGAAATCGTGCGCAGAGCCTCAGTCACCGTGGAGGCCAGCCGGTCGTCTCCCTCGATCTGCTTCAAGGCCGCCTGGGCCTTTTCGATCTCCCCGGAGCGGTTGAGCGCGTCCGCGTAGTGATAGAGGTAAATCGGGCGCTGGGTGTCGGTGAGCTCGGCCTGGGTCACGGCCCGGTAGAAGGCCTGGTTCGCCTGTTCGAGCTTTTCCGCGCGGATGAAAGTGAGCCCAAGAAGGTTCCAGGCCCCCGAATCGCGGGGGTCGGCCCGCAGGTGGTCAGCCAGGAAACGCTGCGCGGACTCATACTCCTTGTTCTGGAGGTAGTAGTTCACGAAACTCAAGGTGAGCTCGCGGTTGGTATCCACCGAGGCTTCCGCGCCTCGCGGAATCATTCCGGCCCCGAAGCCAATCAGGACCCCAATCGCGAGTGCGCGCGTCATCATCCGGTGGATCATCCGGGGAAGTGTGTTGGAATTTTGACTGGGCCGCAAGCGCGAAGCGCCTAGGCCCGGCGCGACAATGAACGAGAGGAGGAACCCCGCGGGAGCCCTTCGGGCTGTCCTCGATCCGCGGCGGACCGTGGGGTGGGTATGGAGGCTCCGATACTCGGCTGGGGACGAGGACCTGCACGCGGGTTTTGCCCGCATGTGGGAACGGCTCGAGCGCGCGAAGGCGCCCGAACCGCAGTGAAGGAAGCCGCGGACGCCCGATGCGCTCCGGGGGTTCCCCCTCCGTTCATGCCTGATGTAAGAGCAGGAGACGTGCCTCGCCGAGAAAGCCTGTTTTCAGGCCCTTACGCGCGCGGCGCGCGGCGCGGACCCGGGTCGAACCGGACTCAGGGTGTCCGGCGCGCCTAGATGGAGCTTTCGACCTTGAGGCGCTGGCCCACGTAGATCGTATTGCGGCGAAGGCCGTTCAGGCGCTTCAGGCTCGCCACCGTGGTGCCGAAGCGGCGCGCGATCGTGTGAAGGTTGTCGCCGCGGCGCACGCGGTACCGGGTCACGGGCCCGGCGTCGGCCAGAGCGCGTGTGGCCTTCCCCGAGTCGGCCACGCGGCGGTGGTACTCACGCGCCGAGACGCGGAGCCGCATCCCGGCGAAGATGCGGTCGGAGCTGAAGCCGTTGAGGCGTTTCAGGTAGGCGACGGACACCCGGTTCCGGCGGGCGATGCCGGAGAGCGTCTCGCCGCGGCGGACGATGGTGTAGTTGCGCGAAGGGCCGTCGGTGTCGTCGGTGGCGGCCACGCGCACGCCCTTCAGGCGGAACTCAGCGAGCTTGGGATGCGCGTCTTTCAAGGAGGAGGAACGCCCTTCCGGCACCCAGATCTCGTAGGTGCTCGCCTGCGGCGAGGTGATGCCCTGGAGCAGGTGCGGGTTCACGCGCTTCAGCTCCTCGAGCGGCACGCCCGAGGCCTGCGAAAGGTCGCTGAGCCGGATCGGCGAAGGCACCTCCACCGCGGCCAGATCGGGATAGGGCTCGCCCTCCACGCGGTGCTCGAAGCCGAAGCGGTCCGGGTTCTCGCCGATGATCATGGCGGCCAGGAACTTCGGCACGTAGTTCGTGGTTTCGCGCGGCAGGGCGCGTTTCTCCACGAGGGTCCAGTAGTCGCGCGTGCCGGCCTTCATGATGGCGTTGAGCACGCGGCGCTCTCCCGAGTTGTAGGCGGCGAAGGCCAGATACCAGTCCTGGAACACGTTGTAGAGGTCGGTGAGGTATTTCGCGGCGGCTTCGGTGGCGCGGATCGGATCCCGGCGCTCGTCCACGTAGCCGTTCGCCACGAGCCCGTAGCGGCGCCCCGTGGCGCGGATGAACTGCCAGACCCCCACGGCCGAGGCGTGCGAGCGCGCGTGCGTGGCGTAGCCGCTCTCGATCATCGCCAGGTAGTAGAGCTCCGGCGGCACGTTGTTCTGCCGCAGCATCTCCTGAACCACTTCCCGGTACGCGCTGCCTCGGCTCAGGAAACGCTGGAAGCGCTCGCGGTCGCGCACGGTGAAGAAGTGGATCCAGCGCTCCACGTGCTCGTTCATCTCCACCGGGATCTTCGCGAAGCCGGGCGGCAGGCCCTCTTCCTTCCCGCTGCGGTCCTCGATCGGCGCCACGCGCGAGTTCGTGCTCTCCACGATGTCGCCCAGGGCGCGCCGGGCGTCGCTCGAAAGGCCCGCGAACTCCTCACCCTCGCCTGTCTCGAAGCTTTCGGCCGAGATCACGTCCTCGGACTCGGAAGACAAAAGCTCTCCCAAGGCGGTGCCCTCGCCGGGCTCCGCCGCTTGGTCGGGCGATCGGGTCGGGGCGCTCCCGCAGCCGGAGGCCGCGAACAGGGCCAGCAGGGAGATTCCCGCTCCGCGAAGACACGAACGCCTGCCAGCTTGGCCTTGGAAACTCATCTCCTTCAGTATGTGGGCTGAACCGGGCAGCGGCAACCCGGGGGCGGCGTAAATATCCTGACGCCGGGGCCTTTCGCCCCCGTTTCCTCTAAACTGGATCTCATGCCTCGCGGAACCGAACTCGAGCTCGCTCCACACCCCGGGGTGCCGGGTCCGGTGGGACTCAGGATCACGGCACGACTCGAGCTCTCGGCCCAGAACCTGCTCCGCGCGGAGTTTTTCGTCGAAGGGGCCGGTGTGCCCACTTTGGCCTGGCCCGCGGCTTCGGCCTCCCCTACCCGCCGCGACGAGCTTTGGCGGCGCACCTGCTTCGAGCTCTTCTGGGGGGAGGCGGGCGCGGAGAGTTACTGGGAAGGGAATTTCTCACCCTCGGGCGACTGGGCCGTGTACCGGTTCGACCGCTACCGCGCGGGCATGAGGCCCGAGGAACGCATCAGCGCGCTGCTACAGCCTGACCCCCCGCCTAGCGCCACCGCGCGCCTGTGGCGGATGGAGTGCTCTCTCGATCTCAACCGCTGCGGAGCGCCGCCGTTGCTGCAGCTCTCCGCCACCTGCGTGCTCGAAACCCGCGCGGGAGGAATCCACTACTGGGCGCTCGCGCACACCGGCCCGAAACCCGACTTTCACCTGCGAAGCTCCTTCACGCACTGCCTGGCCCGTGGCCCGGAGGAAACCCCATGACAGCATTCCGCTTCGGCATCGAGAACCTCCTGGACGACCCGGCGGCCGCGAAGAAGCTGAAAGGGCGCCGCGTGGCGCTGCTCGGGCATCCGGCCTCGATCTGCCGCGTGAAGGGCCGATTGACCCACTCGCTCGACGCGCTCATGGGCGCGCCCGGGTACGCCGTGGCGGCGGCTTTCGGGCCCCAGCACGGGATGAGGGGAGACAAACAGGACAACATGATCGAGTCGCCGGATTACCGCGATCCTGTGCACGGGATCCCGGTGTTCAGCCTCTACGGCGATGTGCGACGCCCCACTCCCGCGATGCTCGACTCCTTCGATGTGCTGCTCGTGGATCTTCAGGACGTGGGCTGCCGCATCTACACCTATCTCACCACGCTGGGCTATCTGCTCGAAGACTGCGCGCGCGCGGGCAAGGCGCTCTGGGTCCTGGATCGGCCCAACCCCGCGGGCCGCCCCGTCGAGGGCGCGCGCCTCCAGCCCGGCTGGGAGAGTTTCGTGGGCATCGGGCCGCTCGTGATGCGGCACGGGCTCACGCTCGGCGAGGCCGCGCTCTGGTACCGAGGGCTCAGGAAGCTCGACGTCGAGCTCGAGGTGGTGAAGATGAACGGATACGCGCCGCAGGAGCGCCCCTCCTACGGCTGGCCCGAGGGCCTGCCCTGGGTGAACCCGAGCCCGAACGCCTCGTCCGTGAACATGGCCCGCTGTTTCGCGGGCACGGTGCTGCTCGAGGGCACCACGCTCTCCGAGGGGCGCGGCACCACGGTGCCGCTCGAGGTGGTGGGCGCCCCCGAGCTCGATTCCCGCGCGCTTCTCGCCGAGATGCACCGCTTGGCGCGGCACTGGATGGAGGGCGCCTGGCTGCGCCCCTGCGCCTTCGAGCCCACCTTCCACAAGCACGTCGGGAAACTCTGCCACGGCTTCCAGATCCACGTGGAGCACGAGGGCCACGATCCCGCCCGCTTCCGCCCCTACCGCCTGGTGGCGCTCGCGCTGAAGGCCGCGCGGAACCTCCATCCCGGGCTCGAGCTCTGGCGCAAGCACGGCTACGAGTACGAGAAGCGCCTGCCGATCCACCTGATCGACGGGGGCGAAGGCCTCCAGAGGTGGGTGGACGATCCCGCCGCCACGGCGGCCGACTTCGACCGCGCTCTCGAGAAGGACGAGCGCGAATGGGAAGCCGAGCGGGCGGGGCATCTGCTGTACCGGTGAGGGGGCCTTCCCATTCTGGCAAATCTGTACTAAAGTATAGAAATGCCAAATACTTGGATTACCAGGTCTTTTGAGCGCCCTCTGACCGGGAAAACCGCTGGCCTTGGCCTCTTCTCAGCTTGGCTCGTTCTTGGGCCTCGCCAGGTGGGAAAGACCTCGCTCCTACAACACTGTGCCGAGGCCCAGCGACTTCAGATCAGTCTCGATGACCTTCTTACCCGCGAGCGCGCCAATGCTGATCCCGCCCTCTTCGCGCGGGAGCTTCGACTCCCCCTCCTTCTGGACGAAATCCAATATGCGCCCGCGCTCCTCAGCCCTCTCAAGCGGTTCATCGACGCGGGGGCGGCACCGGGCTGCATCTGGATGACCGGCTCCCAGAGTTTCGAGGTCATGCGCGGAGTGCGCGAGTCGCTGGCCGGGCGGGTCGCGATTCTTCAGCTCCTGGGCTTGTCGGACGAGGAGAAGAACACGGGCACTGACCCGAGCGCCGTGTTCCGCTCGATCCTGGAAACAGGATTCCCCAAACTTTTCGGGGTAAACGACCCCCAATCGCGCTCCCTTTACCTTTCCAGCTATCTCCAGACCTACGTGGAACGCGACGTGCGTGAGCTGCTCGGAATCCAGAAACGACGCGAGTTCGAGATTTTCCTCAAACTCTGCGCCCTCCGTACGGCCCAGGTCGTGAACTTCGACGATCTGGCCCGCAATGCCGGAGTCTCGCCCGCCACCGCCAAGGAGTGGGTTTCCGTCTTGGAAGACAGCTTCCTTCTTCGGCTCGTCCATCCGCACTTCAGCAATCGCAGTAAGCGGCTCATTAAGAGCCCCAAGCTCTACTTCCTCGACGCCGGGCTCGCCGCCTACCTCGCCGGATGGAGCGACCCGGAGATGGCCCGCTTGGGCCCCATGTCGGGCGCGCTCTACGAAACCCACCTTTTCTCCGAGATCACCAAGTATTTCGGCAACCGCTGCGAGACCGTCTCGCTCACCTACTGGCGCGACCGCGACCAGAACGAAATCGACCTCCTGATCGAACGCCAGGGAAAGATCACGCCGTTGGAGTTCAAGCAGGGGCTGCCGAAGAAGTCTGATCTCCTCAGGCTCGAGTCCATCCGCGAGCAGAATTGGACGGAGGGGGCCGTATTGAGCCTTGCCCAGGGCGACGATCCAGCCGTGCCCCTCACACCGGAATGGCGAATCCACGGACCTCGCGCGGACCGGTGCCAGGCGCTCCGGTAGGGACGCCGCATGGAGCGGCAACCGGCTGGACGCGCACTACCAGGATCCCGCGAACCCGCGCGGCCTGCGCGGCCACGCGCAGCTCCGGATCTTATGGGTGAAAGAGTCCATATGTTGACATCCGCCCACATTAGGACGTAAAATGGGCACATGCTAGTCAAACGCCACTTGCAACAGATACTGAAAAAATCCCGCAAGTCCATTCTGCTGCTCGGTCCCCGGCAAACTGGCAAATCAACCTTGATGAAGGAACTTCGGCCGGACCTGACGATCAACCTCGCGGATGAGGAGTCTTTTGTTTCTCATCTTCGGGACCCGGGACTGCTGCGGCGGCGCCTCGGCGCAGCGCGTACGATCTTGATCGATGAAGTGCAGCGTATCCCGTCGCTTCTCAATACGGTTCAGGCAATCATTGATGAGGACAAAAGTCGGCGTTTTCTTCTCACGGGGTCGAGTGCGCGCAAATTGCGCCGAGGAAATGCCAATCTATTGCCCGGCCGAGTCCTGTCTTACACCCTGAGTCCCCTGGCACCTTCTGAACTTGGCTCAAGATTTGAGGTCGCACATGCTCTATCGGTCGGACTTCTGCCAGAGCCCACGCTGATGAAGTCTACCCATGATGCCCACAAGTTGCTGTCGTCCTACGCGCGGACTTACCTCAAGGAGGAGATTCAAGCGGAGTCGCTGACCCGAAATCTAGAGGGGTTTGCCAGGTTTCTTGAAGTGGCGGCTGAACGGAGCGGTCAGTTTGTTGATCTTAGCAAGTGGGCCTCGCAGGCCAGTATCGAACGCACGTCCGCCCGCCGTTACTTTGAAATCCTCGCGGACACTCTGATCGTCGAGCCCATCGAGCCCTTTGCCAAGAGCGGGCATCGACGCCTGATTCAGCACCCGCGCTACTACTTCTTTGATGTGGGAGTCCTGAACGGGTTGCTTGGCAATTTCACGATCTCGGGCGATCGCCGAGGACCACTTTTGGAGAACCTCCTGCTTCAATGCATTCTTTCGGAAATGCGCGCCCGGGATCAGACCCTTCGGATATCGGTTTATCGAACTGAAGCAGGAGCAGAGGTCGACTTCGTGATCGAGACAGGCAAACGCCTTATCGCGCTGGAGTGCAAAGCCAGCAAGAACATCGGCTCGAGCGACTTGCGAGGGTTGAATAGCTTTCGTGATTACGTGGGCCGATCCTGCGAATGCCTGGTCGCCTACCTCGGACAGCACCCTCAAACATTCGATAAGGGTGCCATCGAGGTCCTGCCTTTTGCACAGGCTGTGGCAAGGATCAAGGCGGCATAGCCCCGGGGAGAATCTCCGAACCTAGAGCGCGCCCCCTTGGTCCGCGCAGGCATCCAAAACAAGCCAGCGAGTTCACCCTAGGCGTTGAGCTCCGCGGGGGATTCGAGTGGCTACCGCTCTGACTTCTATGACTCGAATTGTCTTTAGGTTCAGTCTGCGCTGAAAGTACCGGGCTGGCTGTCGCAATCCGTCTCGGCCGTGCCCGCAGTAAAGGGTGCGCCGCCTGTGGAATAGTAATGGATGTCGTTGTCGGCGTCGTCTTGGTCGCAGACACCCACTCGGTTCGCGCTCGTGCAGTCGTCTTCCTTGAAGGTACCGGCGCTACCGAAGTCTCCGCTCTCGCAGGTGGTTTCTTCCGCGTCGACAGCGGAGTCGGGCACCTTGGTCTCGTAGCACAACGACGCGTCGTCGATGATGTTGCATGAGGTAACCGTCTCACCGCCGCAGGCGCTCAGGCCGAGTGCGAGGAGGAATACAAGCGGACCGGCAGCCATACGTACGCTGGGCGCGTGACGGGACTTCGACACCTCGACTCGCCGCATGCAGCCTGAGCGGCGTTTTACGGGGGTCTGAGGGCATTTTTTCTCGTTTCAGCAGAAAATGTAGTGCTACGTTTATGCGATGAGTCTAAAATTTAGC
>JADZFF010000156.1 GCA_020850015.1 Bdellovibrionales bacterium
GCTAAATTTTAGACTCATCGCATAAACGTAGCACTACATTTTCTGCTGAAACGAGAAAAAATGCCCTCAGACCCCCGTAAAACGCCGCTCAGGCTGCATGCGGCGAGTCGAGGTGTCGAAGTCCCGTAAGGTGATCGATCAGCGGCTTCGCCGGTCAAAGATCCCTCCGGACCGGATATTCGCGTACAGCGACGTCCCCTTCAACGAATTGACGCGTGGCGGAGATCGGCTTTGGATCGGCCATTACGTGCTGCGCACGGCAGTCGGGTTTTTCCCGGCCCTTGCGGCCCATGTCCTCAAGACCGCTCTCAAACCTGACGTCTTCGGACTGCATCACTTTTTTCCGATTGGCACCCGGATCCAGAAGGTCATGATCAAGGAGACGGGGCAACGCCACAGCGCGGTAGAGGCGATGCGCGTGATCTTCTCCCGGCTCGAGATCAATCCCCAGCTCGTGTCGAACTTCGCGCAATCGCTCGACGAGCTCCTGATGAACGCGATCTTCGACGCCCCCGTGGACAAACATGGGCAACCGTCAGCCCGGGGCAGAGACAGAACGCTGAACTGGCCGCTCTCGTCCGAGGAGCAGGTGCAGATCGAGTATGCGAGGGCGCCGGACTACATCGCGATCGGAGTCACGGATCCTTTCGGTTCGCTTGACCGCCAGACCGTGGTGGATTTCATCCAGCGCGACTACACCACTGATCGGTACAAAGTCGTCCGAAGCGAGAAAGGCGCGGGGCTGGGCGTGTACTCCATCCTGGAGTCCGGTCAGAGCATCCTGTTCTGCTGCGAGCCCAAGAAGCGCACCCAAGTGGTGGTTTTCGTGCCGATCTGCAAGAGCATGAGGAAGTTCCGCGAGAGCTTCCACTTCTTCGGGTTTTTCTTCCGCTGAAAGCCGGGTAGATTGCCTTCCATGTCCAAATACCCCCATCTTCTGGCCCCCCTCGATCTCGGCTTCACCCAGCTCCGCAGCCGCGCGCTCATGGGTTCGATGCACACGGGGCTCGAGGAGGAGAAGGGCGGCATGGAGAAGCTCGCCGCGTATTTCGCCGAACGCGCGCGAGGAGGCGTGGGGCTGATCGTCACCGGCGGCGTGGCGCCGAACTGGGAAGGCTGGGTGTCGCCATTCTCGGCTACGCTTGCCACTCGTCGGGCGGCGCGCCGGCACCGCGTGATTCCCGAGGCCGTGCACCAGGAAGGCGGGAAGATCTGCCTGCAGATCCTGCACTCGGGGCGCTACGGCTATCATCCGCTCGTGGTCTCGGCCTCGCGGCTGAGATCGCCGATCTCGCCGTTCAAACCGCGAGCGCTCGGGGAGTGGGGCATCCGGCGCACGATCCGCGCCTACGCACGCTGCGCGCGCCTGGCGCAGGAGGCGGGCTACGACGGCGTGGAAATCATGGGCTCCGAGGGCTACCTGATTCACCAGTTCCTCGCTGCTCGCACCAACAAGCGCACCGACCGCTGGGGCGGATCCTTCCAGAACCGCCTGCGCTTCGCGCTCGAGGTGGTGAAGGCGGTGCGGGCCGCGGCGGGCCGAGATTTCATCATCATCTACCGGCTTTCGCTCCTGGATCTCGTGGAGGGCGGCAGCTCCTGGGAGGAAATCGTGGAAGCGGCCCAGGCTCTCGAGGCCGCAGGTGTCACGATCCTCAACACCGGCATCGGCTGGCATGAGGCCCGCATCCCCACCATCGCCACCTGCGTCCCACGCGCGGCTTTCGCCTGGGTGACGGGAAAGCTCAGAGGCGCGGTGAAAATTCCGCTCGTGGCCACGAACCGGATCAACACCCCCGAGGTAGCCGAGCGTGTGCTGGCTGAGGGCCACTCGGATCTCGTGTCGATGGCTCGGCCCTTCCTTGCCGATCCCGAGTTCGTGAAGAAAGCGGCCGAGGGCCGCGAAGACGAGATCAACACCTGTATCGCCTGCAATCAGGCCTGCCTGGACCACACGTTCCAGCTCAAGCGCTGCACCTGCCTCGTGAATCCCCGAGCCTGTTACGAAACGGAGCTCATCCTCAAACGCGTGGCTTCGGGCGCCAAGAAGCGTGTAGCCGTCGTAGGCGCCGGCCCCGCGGGGCTGGCCTTCTCGACAGCCGCCGCCGAGCGGGGGCACGAGGTCACGCTCTTTGAGTCGGCCGCCGAGATCGGCGGGCAGTTCAACCTGGCCAAGCGTGTGCCTGGAAAAGAGGAGTTCGAAGAGACGCTTCGTTATTTCCGCCGGAAGCTCGAGCTCACGGGAGTGCGCACGCGGCTCGGTGCGCGCGTGACGGCCGAGCAGCTTAAGGCTGGCAACTTCGACGCGGTAGTGCTCGCCACTGGGGTCATCCCGCGGCGGCCTTCGATCCCGGGCGTCGACCATCCCAAGGCCGTGTCCTACGCCGACGTGCTGACCGGCAAGGTGAAGGTGGGAAAACGCGTGGCCGTGATGGGCGCGGGAGGGATCGGCTTCGACGTCTCGGAGTTCCTGGTTCACGCTGTCGGGCAGGGTTACGGTCCTTCGGCCTCGCTCGACGTCCCCGCCTTCCTGAAGGAGTGGGGAATCGACCCCGAGGCCCGCGCGCGCGGGGCCGTAGAGGGAGTGAAGGCCGAGATCGAGCCCTCGCCGCGCGAGGTGTATCTGCTTCAGCGCAAGAGCACGCCCCACGGCAAAGGTTTGGGCAAGACCACGGGCTGGATCCACCGCGCGCAGCTCAAGCGCAAGAAGGTGAACTTCATCGGCGGAGCCGATTACCGGAAGATCGACGATCGAGGTCTGCACTACGCGGATGAGAAGGGCACGGAACACTGCCTGGAAGTCGAACACGTGGTGATCTGCGCGGGGCAGGAGCCCCTGCGTGAGCTGGCCGAGCCGCTGCGGGCGGCCGGGCTCGCCGTGCACCTCATCGGCGGCGCGGACCTGGCCAGCGAGCTCGACGCCAAACGCGCCATCCGCCAGGGCACGGAGCTCGCGGCGGCCTTATGAGCGGCGTGCTCGGCAGGATCGTGGCCGTGCGCCGCTACCCCGTGAAAAGCTTCCGGGTAGAGGAGCTTCAGGAGAGCTTTGTCGAAGCGCACGGGCTCAGGGGCGACCGCGTGTATGCTTTCGCCGAGCCGGGAAACACCTCGAGGTTTCCTTGGGTTTCCGCCCGCAAGGTGCCGGAGATGCTGAAGTTCCAGACCCTGCTCAATGGCGCCGCGACGGACGACGCATCGATCGACGTGGAGGTGCGCACGCCGGAGGGCGCTCGGCGCCGCATGAGTGATCCGGCCTTTCTAAAGGAGCTTGAAGCGCGGTGGGGCAGGAGGCTTGAGCTCCGGCGCTCGGCCCAGGGCCATCCGGATGCCTTCCCCGTGTCGCTGCTTTCGCTCCAGTCGGTGCGTGCGCTCGAAGGCGCGGCTTCCTTGGGCCCGAATCTTGAACCCCTGCGCTTCCGACCAAATCTCGTCGTGGACTGGGCGGCCGTGGCGGGCCTCGCGGCCGACGCACCCGAAGAAGCCTGGCTCGGGAAGGAGATTCGCGTGGGCGCGGAGCTCGTGCTTCGCATTGAGGAGAAGGACTCGCGTTGCGTGATCGTGAACCTCGACCCAGAAACCGCCGCCGGCCGGCCAGAAATCCTCAAGGAGGTAGGCAGGCTCCGCAAAGGTTGCATGGGCGTCTACGCCTCGGTCGTACGCCCGGGCCTCGTACGCGTGGGTGATACGGTGGCTCCTGCGTAGGAGGGTAGCATGGGTTGTTTTTCCCCGGTTTTTGCGTCTATGGGGCGCGCCGCTCGGCCCGCTTCAGGCTGCGCTAGCGTACTTTTCGATCCATCTGATCGGCGAGCGCGCTGTGACGTTCATGCCCGAGGGATTGAGTTTCCCGCTGACGATCGCGGGAGTCGTGCTGGTCCTTGAGAGCAGCGGCAGGTCGCCAAACTGGCCGCGGCTGAGCTGGGGCGCTGCCCTGATAGCGCTGGGAGTGGCCGCGAAACCCACGGCCGTCGTCACGCTCCTGGGGGGCGCACTTCAACCGCTCTTCGCCAGGAGCGGCGCGCGCCAGATTGCGCGGATCTATCTGTGTTTCGCGGCCGCCCTGATTCTGCCGGCCTACTGGTACACGGTACACGCGAGCGATCTGCTCGCGGGATTCGAGGGGCCGCAGATTTTCAATAAAGGCGAGTTTGCGCCCCTGACCAGGCTTCTCGAGCTCGATGTCGAAGGGATCTGGAAGCTCCTGCTCCGAGAGATCAGGATGGCGCACTTTCCTTATGGCAGTGGTTGGCTTTTCCTGGCGCTCGCTGCCTGGAGGAGGGACGCCTGGCCTCTGCTCGGATACCTCGTAGCCTTCACGGGTTCCCTGGCGCTCGACGGCCGGCACATCATCGCGCATCCGTACTACTTCATCGGTTGCGCCGCGTTCTCGACGGTGATCATCGCGCGATCGATCACTCATTCCTCCACGCCCGAGTGGCTTCGCGCCGCGCTGACGGGGCTGCTGATCATCGGAGTGGCTTACGGTGTACGTACAAACGTCATCTCCGTCGCGAAGTCGCCGACGCCGATCTGGGGGGCTCGCGCCGCGCTGGTGCCGCGCATTCCGCCCGGTTTCATGGTTGTTACGGACGACGGGCAGTATCCCACCAAGCTGCTGGCGCTGGCGCTTCCGGGCCTCAATGCGGGGAAGCGCATCTGGTCGCTGTGTGCCGGGGAGCCGGATCGGTCGCGCCGGTTCGCGTTCGTGGTGAATGAGTCAACTCCGCTGCCGGGCGAAAGCGAGTGCGAAGTACAAGAGGCTGCGCGATGGGTGAGCGGGACTAGAAGCTGGGTACTCTACCTCAGAACCCCACGATAACCCCCGCGGCCAAGAAGTCCGCGCCGACCTCGCCGCGGAAGCTGAAGGGCCCGCCGGTCTTCAGAAGCACGCCGGCGGAAAGCCGGGGGTGCGCCGATGCGATGTTCGTATCGCCTGAGGTGTCCACCGCGCCGCCCAGTCCGCCCACCGCGTAGACTGCGAACTGCTCGTCCATGTGGAAGTCCCAGCGCAGGTGGAAGCTGTAGATCCAACCGCTTCCCGGCGAGGCCAGGCGATCCGGGCCCAGGCCCACCTCAAGGAAAACCTGGTTCGTGATGTCGGGCACGAAGCCCCGTTCGATGAGGAGCTTCGAGAGCGTGCCCATGAGCGCGAGGTCCACGTGCGTGCCCCAGATGCTCGGGCCGGTCAGAAATCCAAGTTGGATGCCCTGGTCCGGGGCAGGGCCTTTCCAGGTTTCCGTCGGTACCCCATCAGCCGCGGAAGCGAGCGGGGAGGTGAGCAAAATCAGCGCGCAGATCAGACGACGGATTTGGAGCATGGCGGGGACCCTATCACGAGAGCAGGCCATAAGTGCATGAAATAAGGCGCAAATAGACCAGACAAATAGAACTCGTCGAAAATGACGCGATGCACTATAGCTTCTCGAAATTCACCGTAACCTTAAGCTTTCGAACTGAAAGGGTGTTCATTCGATGCGCAACCAAATCGTTTTTCCCGTGATGGCAGTGATCTCCGTGCTTTCCACCGCCTGCGTGGTGGATCCGGATCCGGGCGTCTGCTGGACCTCGGGTGAATTCGACAAGCAGTGGGTGGAGCAGAACTCCATCCTGCGCGCCGAAGTCTACGTGCACGACGTGTGCATGGACTGGGTGGAGCTGCTCTACAACAACTGCGTCGAAATCTACGACCTGCCCTTCGCGCCGACCTATCAGCAGGTCAGCGACTACTGCACCGCCAAGGTGCGCGACAACGGCGAGAGCATGCTGAGCTATCAGATCGACCACGCCTGCAACTTCGAGCGTAACCCCAGCACCGAGTGCATCCTCTTCGCGAGCGGTTCCGAGCCGGGCTCCGAGGGCGCGCCTTCGATCTTCCCCCTCGACGCGGCTCCCGAGCTGATGTCGGAGATCGAGAAGGACGTCGTGGCGAGCGAGCGGCTCTCCTCAACGCTCCCCATGACCCACGTCATGATCGACGGCATGGAGATGCCCTTCGCCGAGCTCCTGAGCAACTAAGGGCCGAAGCACCTAGAATCCGGCCCCTGCGGCCTGAAGGAAAAACGCCAAATGATCCACTCCATGAAATCCAGACTTCTGGCCGCGGGGCCTCTCGGCCTCCTGATCGCGGGCGGCGCCGCTACCGCGGTTTCCTGCGTCGGCGAACCCGACGACCTGCGGGACCTCTACGGAAAGTGCATCGAGATCGTGAATCTCACGGAGGACATCCGCCGGGTTACGCTCGGTGAGGCAGCCAGCGGCTCCGAGGAGATCGACGTCGAGGAGGTGGGCCAGACCCAGCAGGAGCTCAACGTCGCCTCGTCGACGCTTTGGCGCCAGCATGAGATCCCGGTGTGCTGGGAAGCGGCGACTTACGACGCCAGCCGGCAGGACGAGCGCGACGCCGTCCGTGACGCCGTGGCGGAGACCTGGGGCGACGCCTTCGCGCGCGCGGCCAACGAGGTCGGCGGGAAAGCCATCCGTTTCACCGGCTGGGAGAAATGCACGGACTCCACCCAGGACGACTCGATCCGCATCGGCGTGAAAGACGACGCGGACGAGAACCCCCACGTGAAGGTGCTCGGCAAAGGCCTCGAGGGCCGCGCCAACGGGATGGTGCTCAATTTCGATTTCGTGACCTGGAGCCCGAGCTGCTCCTGGTCGACCAGCACGCGCTTCTACTGCATCCGCACGATCGCCGTGCACGAGTTCGGCCACGCCCTGGGCTTCGCCCACGAGCAGAACCGGATCGACACTCCCGAGACCTGCACGGATGCCCCGCAGGGTGCCAACGGAGACGTGTACTACGGCGAGTGGGACCTCGACTCCGTGATGAACTACTGCAACCCGACCTGGGCCGGGGCCGGGGAGCTCAGCGCCGCGGACGACCTCTGGGCGCGCGCCGTATACTACCCGGAGACTCTGGGCGACGAGTACTGCGAAAGCCTGGCGGTCCGCGAGGCGGAGGAGCAGGCGCAGGGCACGCGGGCGTCTGGCCTTCCCGAGGGGATTTAAGAGAACCCCTCAGGCCGCCTGGCGCCGCTTCGGGCGCGGACGTTTCTTCGGCTCCCGCTCGCCCATGAAGACCTTCCGGAAGGCCTCGCCCACCGGGAAAGAGAACCCGTTGTAGACGCCTTCCATGATGTCCTCGATCTGAATGCCCGGGCGCTCCTTGCTCTGCTCCAGGGCGTGCACGAGCTCGTCGCAGATCCCCACGACCTCGGCCACGCCGTTCACCTTCGCGCCTGAGATCTTGTTCGGGAATCCGCGCCGATCGCGCCGCTCATGGTGCTGCATGATCGCCTGGAGGGCGGCCGTGGGGACGCCTTTCGCCGTGGCGAGGATTTTCGCGCCGAGCTCGGGATGCATCCGGTAGAGCGCACGCTCCTCGTCGCTCATCAGCTCCTCGCGACCATGGCGCACGTTCTCGGGAAGCTGGCGAAGTCCGATATCGTGGAGCAGGGCGCCCAGGCCCAAGGCCTCGCGGGTGCTTGCGTGCTCGATCTGGAGCTCGCGCCCCAGCAGGGCAGCGAGGATCGATACGCTGACGCCGTGCTCGACCGCGGCGAGATCGTTGAGGAAGCCCCGCAGCGCGAAACCGGAATCCTTGCTGATCGACTCGGCGAGCGTGAACGAGGCCGCGGCGGCGCTCTTCGCGAAGAGGATGTTTCGGCCGCCCACTCCGGCGCGTTCGAGGAACTTTAACGCCTCGGTGCCCTGGATCACCACGCGTTCCGCTTTCACCCGCGTAGGCACGCTGGGGCCGGAGAGCGTCTTGAGCGCGATCGAGCTGCAGTAGGCGAGGTAGTGTTCCTGGGATTCGGATTTGATGAAGAAGTCCTTCACCTTGGCCAGATAGGACTTCAGGCGCTCCGGGCTGAACTCATCGCCGGCGTTCAGGATCTTGACGTAGTGGTCCGACCCGAGGCGCACATAGAGGTCGAAGTAGCTGGTTTTTCCCGAGACGAAGTCCTTGCCGGAGATGGGTACGAAGGTGTCGTCGCCCTCGCGGACCTCCTGATCGAGCGCGTGCTTGCGCATGGCCGCGGCCTTGAGCGCTTCCGTCGGGTCGAACTCGGGGCTCTCGGGCAGAAGCAGGTCCTGGAGGTCGAGCAGGGTGAGGGGCTTCTTGAGATGGCCCACGATCCCGAGGTGCTTGGAATCGGACTCGTCGAAAGGTTGCTGGCCGTCGGGCACGATGACGTAGGCGGGCACCTTGGGGGCCACCTGCCGGCATTTCCGGAGCACGGAAAGCGCGGTGGGATCCCGCAGGTCCTTGTCGACGATCACGGCCAGGAGCTGTTCGGGCTGCTGACTGACGGCATCCTGCGCCTTGGCGCCCGTGGCGCAGGTCAGAAGCTCGAAGGAGAACGTGTCCGCCGCCTGGGCGTCCTTCTGCTGCCGCAGGGAGATCAGCAGCTGCGCGTCTGAGGTGGCGATGATCAAGGTGGGGCGCACAGCCATTCGCAGACCTATCGGCAGCGGCGCCTCAGGGGCTGAGGTGGGATTGCGGAAGCCTAATCATGCCCGCTTGCGAGAGTCCGATAAGGGATATTATGTAAA
>JADZFF010000157.1 GCA_020850015.1 Bdellovibrionales bacterium
CACGAGATTTTCGAGAACCGCCCGGTACCCGAAGACGAATTCCGGAAGGCGCTGGAGCTTCGCGGTCTGGTGTTCCGGAAGTCCCGCGGACTGGAGGGCGCGGCCCGCACCTACGAGCATCTGGTACGCAGATATGACCCCCAGCACTACGATCGGGTGGAGGACGTCGAGGTCTTGGAGCAGCGGCTGAAGGCGGATGTGGCGGCTGGGGTGAAGCTGCCGGAGCCCGTGCTCTCCTATTACTACGAGCTGGGGCAGGTGCTTCGCCAGCGTGTGGCCGACGGAGGGAGCGACGAGCGGGCCCTGTTCGGACGGGGCGCCATTCACGCTTTCCTCGTGGCCGAGGCATTCAACTATCGCAAGAGCTTCGCGCAGACGGCCCTTCGGGAGCTTCGGCAGGCGGAGCCCGCCCCAGCCGCGCGGGTTCCTGAGCCGGCGCAGCCGCAGGAGGAACTGCCGGAGCCCGCCATGAAGGGCGCCACTCTCGAAGACCGCATCCGCTGGCACGTAGCGCTCGCTTATGCCACTTGGGTGGAGGAGTTCAGCTACCGCGGCCCCGCGGACGATCTCTCCAAGCTCGGCTTCGACGCGCGCGCGGTCTGCCTGGGAGGGGGGATGACCCTGGCTCTGGGGAGGTTCGATCTCGGGTTTTCCGCCTGTTACCTCTATGGGCTTGGGCGCGTGGATCCGGCGCGCGCCTCGGTCCCGTACCGCCGCTCGCGGGTGGAGATCACGGGCGGGATTCTCGGCCCCTCCGCCTGGTGGCGCCAGGGCAGGGGCGATGTTTCGCTGGGAATCGAGCTGCCCGTGATCTATCGGGTGGCGAACCTCCCGCTCCCAAGCGAGCCTGGCGCCGGCATTCCCGAGAGGAACAACTTCGCCTTCGCCTTCCTGCTCGGCATGCGCGCGCGGATCGGGCCGGCGCGGGCTCTCCTGCGCGGGGGTTGGAGCGCGAACTTCACTGCCCCCGTCTGGTCGGCCGCGCTGGAGCTTCCGCTCGGCCGCGACCCTAGAAGCGGACCATGAGGCCGCCGGAGGCCTGGAATACGAGCTCGCCGCTGCGGCCGGAGCCCTGGTCGCCGTAGGAGAAGCCCGCGAGCCGAACGCCGTATCCTACGCTGCCCACGTGGCGCTCATAGGGCATCCTGACGTAGTTCAGCGAGAGCCCGACCCGGGACTGCGTTACGGCGAAGGTGCCGGCTTCGCTGATGTCGGCGCTAGAGACATGCTCGGTGAAACGGTAGCCGTGGTGGACGATCCCCACCTCGGGAGCGATGAACGCGAGGTGCGTGCCCGACTCGAGTGGGAAAAAAGGGACTCCGAGCCCGAGCTCCAGGCCGCGCAGGCTTCCTTCGATGTTGTCGCCTCCTTCGGGAAAGGTCTGGAGCGCCACCGCGAGATTCGCCCCGAGCAGGAACTGCAAGCCGATGCGTTCCGCGAGGCGCCGCTGAAGCGTGAGACTCAGGCTCGCGAAAGGAGCGGCGGGCTTCTGGGCGAAGGTCTGGCCGCTCCAGCCCAGCCAGACGCCCGCGATCCAGGTGCGCGAGAGCGGGATCGTGGGATCCTCGTCCTGCACGAGCAGCAGGCGCTCGCGCTCCTCCTCCTCGTCCCGGCGGTCGCGCGTGGCGTCCTTCCCGTCGTCCGATGCGTCGCCTGGTCCTGTCGGGGGCTTGCGCTCCAATACGATGGGTTTCTTGGGTTCTTCGCCCGGTTTCGGGGTGGGCACGAGCTGGATCATCAGGCGCGTCAGGGACTGGACATCCACGAGCTTCTCGAAGCTCTGGTAGCCGAGCAGCTCCAATCGAAGCAGGTGTTTGCCGGGAGCCACGGCATTGGCGATCCGCACGGGAGTAGTGCCCATGGCACGGTCGTCGATGAAGACGGCCGCGCCCGGGGGCTGCGACTCCAGCTCGATGACGGTCTGATCGGCCGCGAGCGCCGCGTCGCAACCGAGCAGGAAAATGCCCGCGGCGATCCAGCGCCGGAAGCGGAAGGCATTTTCTGACGGGTTCAATTCCTGGCGCACAGGCGTTATCCTTGGAGTTCCAAGAGGAAGCAGACTCAAGGTTACACCCGAGCATGGGGAATTCGTGAAGAAAATACTGATCGTCGACGACGAGCCTTATCAGCTCATCTTCATGAAGAAAGCCGTGGAGAGCCTGGGCCACTCGGTGGAAACGGCCAGCACCGCATCGGACGCGCTCGCGAAATCGGGAGGAGCGGACGTGGTGCTCTCCGATCTCAGGATGCCGGACATGACGGGGCCCGAGCTCCTGCGCAAGATCCGGGAGATTTCCCCGCGAGTGGGCACGATCCTGGTCACGGCCCAGCAGTCGAACGAGGTGATCGTGGACGCGCTCAAGAACGGAGCCGACGATTTCATCCAGAAACCCGTGGAGTTCGGGATGCTCGAGGTGGTGTTGAGCCGGATCATCCGGATCCGAGAGATCCTCGATGAGAACGAGCGGCTGAAGGCGGGGAAAAAATGATCGCTCGGGCCGCGTGGATCCCTCTGGCGGCCTTGGCCTTGGCGCTCCTGCCGGGCTGCCGCGAGTCGGGGCTCAGCCTGATGGGCGGCGAGAAGATCGCCGATCTGCGAGAGCCGCGCCAGGACGTGAAGGTGAGGCGCGCCCACCAGATGGCATGGAACGACGCGCCCGATGGATCGGGGCTCCAAAGCTACGACGCGGTGAGGACTGGAGCCGCGTCGAGCGGGCTCATCCGCTACACGGACGAGTCCGTGCTCCGCCTCGGGGAAAACACGATGATCATCGTCGTGGACCGGGAGCAGAAGAAGGGCTCGGGCGAGACGTCGGTCGTGGCGCTGCCGTCGGGCACGGTGGAAGGGCGAATCGACTCGAACAGCGAGCGGAAAATCGACATCGAGGTGCGTACGCCGCGCGGCTGGATCAAGGCTAGCAACCGCACGGCCGACGGCCGGCCCAACCCTTTCCGGTTCAAAACGGCCATGGGCGACGACGGCGCGGTGCAGGTCACCGCGGATTCCGGCGAGGTGAAGTTCGTGGCGAAGGGCATCGAGAAGAGCGTGACCCGCGACCAGGCCCTGAGTTTGCCCGCGGTGCCCGGGTACCAGGCGCCCGACAAGAGCAAGGGCAACAAGGAGCTCACGGACCAGGCATTCAAGGAGCTTCCGGATTTCCAGCTTCGCGTGTGGAACACCGGCGAGCGGCAGATCTGGGAAACCGCAGCGGAGCCTGGGGTGGACCTGTTCCTGATCAAGGAGCCCCGCGACCGCGTGATGGTTTCGGACGAGGTGATCACGGTGCGCGGCGAGCTCTCGGGGCGGGTGCGCGCCTACCTGCTGGATACGCCGATTCAGCCGGACTCTCAGGGCCGCTTCGCGGTGGCCGTGCGGCTCGAGCGCGGAGCGAACTCGCTGGAATTCAGGATCACGACGCCCGGCCCGGGCGGAAAGGGCGAGACCACGCAGGCCGAGTTGCTCACGGTGATCCGCCGTTAGGCGCGCGGGCGAGGGAAAATGGCGAGAATCCGAAACAAGGTGAATCTCCTGACCCTGGGAGTGGCCGCGGCGGGAATCGCGGGCACGATCGCGGTGACGACGGACACCTTCGTGGCCGACAAGCGGGACTACATCGTGGAGTTCAACTCGATCGCCGCGCCCAACGTGGCGGCCTCCATCGGGAAGCACCTCGATCACCTGGAGAACCAGTTCCGCGTGATGGACAGCGCGATCGCCCACGTGCAGCGCGACTCGGACTCGGGCGGCATCATCAAGGACGTCTTCGGGTCGCTCGAGGGCGTGGGCCGGCTGAGCATCTACGACGGAAGCGGGATCGTGGCCAGCATGGGGTCGGTGTCCGGGCCTGAGCGCGCCGAGGTGCCACGCGAACTCATGGCCGAGCTCTGGGACGCGAAGCGCCGCGTGCTCACCCAGGTGCCGACGCCTGCGGCGCCGCGCGGGCACGCGCTCGTCCTGGCGAACCGCGTGCGGTCCAGGCTCTACCTGGCGCAGCTCGCTCCGGACGCCTTCTCCGAGTATTTCGACGCCGCGAGGGCCATCTCGGCGATGCTCGTGGCCGAGGACGGCAACGTACTCTACAAGAGCGGCGTTCATGGCGGGGATGTGGAGATCCTGCCGAACGAGCTTTTGGCGGCCCTGATGATGCGCGAGAAGCAGGCCATGCTCGTGAAGGAGGTCAGCACGCCGGACGAGGGCCGGATCCTCGTCGCGGCCTCGCCCGTGCCGGGAACCGAGGGAGTGCTCGTGGTGGTGAAGGCGCCGGCCGCCGAGGCCCTGGCCATGGCCCTGCAGGTGCTGCGCAGCTCGCTCCCGCTGGCGCTCGCCATCTCCATCATCTCAGTCGTGCTTGGAGTGCTTTTCACGCGGAGGCTCGTTCAGCCCATCGAGGAACTGAGGGAGGCCACCTCAAGGATCGCCAAAGGCCATTGGGCGGTGGCCCTCCCAGCGCGCACGGACGACGAGATCGGCGGCCTGGTGCGTGCCTTCAACCGAATGGGAGCGGAGCTCGAGGCGCGCGAGACCGAGCTCAAGGAGACGCATGCCCAGCTCGTGCGCTCGGAGCGCTTGGCGGCGGTGGGGACGCTGAGCGCGGGGATCGCGCACGAGGTGAAGAATCCCCTGAATTCGATCCTGGGGTTCGCGCAGCTGGCCGAGCGGGAGGTCCAGACAGGCTCGTCGCCGGACCTGAAGCAGTACGTCCAGTTTATCCTGAACGAGACCCGCCGCGCGGGGAAGATCATCACGGAGCTCCTCACCTACGCCCGCCAGAAGCCTCCCACGCTCTCATCCGCTTCGCTCGGCGAGCTGCTTCGTTCGGCGAAGGAGATGCTGGATCCCCAGGCCAGGGCGGCGGGCGGCGAAGTGGCAGTCGCGCCCGGAGCGGACTCCGTCTCGGCGCTCGTGGACCGCGACCAGCTCTATCAGGTGCTCTCGAACCTCGTGATCAACGGCGTGCACGCCATGGAGAAGAACCCGGCGGGGCAGCCGCGCGTCGTGACGATGTCGGGCGCCCGCGAAGGCGACTGGGCCGTGATTCGGGTTCGGGATACGGGAACCGGCATTCCGCCTGAGCTCCTGCCCAGGATCTTCGAGCCCTTTTTCTCGACGAAGCGCGTGGGCGAGGGCACGGGCCTTGGGCTCGCGATGTGCCAGCAGATCGCCGATTCCCACGGCGGGAGGATCGAGGTGACGTCCAATCCCGGCGATGGAACGGAGTTCCGCGTGTACCTGCGGCCGGGCTGAGGCCCGCCTCAGAACTCGCCGCGCCGGGAATAGAGCTCGTCGAGGTACACGTCGCGGTTCTGCTCGTAGACCACAGAGCTGATGCGCAGGGGATACATGAGGCTCGAGGGCAGTCCGTCATCGTCCTTCGAGGGATCGTGATCGCGGCGGAGCACGCAGTGGCCAAGCTCGTGGAAGAGCGTCTGCTCGCGCTGAGTCTCGTTGCTGCCCTCCCAAAGCGAGGCGCGCACCCGGATCGTGGGCGACTCGTCCGAGTTCAGCTCGCACTCCGCGAGCTCGGAACCGGAGAAGCCGCTTTCCGAGAAGGCCACCACCAGGTCGGTGATGGCGAGGGGCTCTCCCCGCGCCGCCGCCTCGGACTCGAAGCGGGCCACATAGGCCTCGAACTCGGGCGCCACGGCGTATCGCGCGCCGGGGTCCTGGCCGCAGCCGGCGCCGAACAGAGTTCCGCCCGCCGAGAGCACTAATAGAAGGAGGGATGAGGAGTGCCGCTGGGGCATTCGCAATCCTTTCAACTGACGTTCCACCGAGAGGCCAAGACCGGGGCCGTTCTTAAAATTATAACGCTATGCATCACGACACTCCAGCGGAAGTCAGGGCGGGCCCACTGGGAGTGCAAGGCGTTCAAAGTGCCCAAAATCGTGAAGGAACTTAGGGGGATGGGCAAATCTGCCGAAGCGAGCCTGTAGGCCTGGCAGGGATTGTCCTTCCGCCAAGCGTCCGTAACTCTTAGATTGTTAAGAATGGGAACTCGATCCGCAAAGGGGCGCCGCCGGCGCCAGCAGTGGGAAGTGGTCTTGGCCGCTGGGGTTGGGGTCTGTGCCGTGATGGCTCTGGCCTTGGCAGGGATCACCCGAGATGCCGGGGCGCGGAACCCGGCCTCGGTCCAGCCCATGGGAGTGGAGGAGGCCTCCTCCACCCCGGCCGAAACCCCGGCATTCCCCCACACCCTTCGGCGCAACTCCACCTTCTTCGAGGCCCTCAAGGGCCTGGGTGTGCACCCCCAGGACATCTTCGGCCTGACCCATGCGGCCCAAGGCCTTCGCAATCTGAGCCGTCTTCCCGCGGGCGTGACCTTCGCGCTCACCCATGAGCTGCCTCCGGTGCCGGCTTTCGCCGGCGTGAAAATCCGGTTTTCGCCAGTGGAGCACTTGGAGGTGTTCCGAGCGGCGGGCGGCCAGTGGGAGGCGCGCCTGGCCCATGAGCGCGTGAACACTCGTCTCGTGACCTATACGGGCCGGGTGGCGAGCTCGCTCTGGGAGTCGGCAGTGGAGGCCCGGATGGATCCCGAGCTCATCGCGGGCCTGACCGAGATCTTCGCCTGGCAGGTGGATTTCGCGCGCGAAGTCCGCATGGACGACCGCTGGCGTCTCACGGTGGAGCAGAAATTGCTGGATGACGGCACGGTCGTGGGCTGGGGCGCGATCCTGGCGGCCGAGTACGAGAACGACGGGACGGTTTACACCGCGGCCCTGCACCGGAAGGGCGGCAAGGACGAGGGTTACTTCAGCCCCGAGGGCACGAGCCTCCGCCGCATGTTCCTTCGCTCGCCGATCGCCTTCGGCAGGATCTCATCCCGGTTCATGCGTTCCCGGTTCCACCCGATCCTGAAAACGCGCCGCCCTCACATGGGCGTGGATTACGCCGCGCCCGTGGGCACGCCCATCCGCGCGGTCGGCGACGGCGTGGTGACCGAGGCGGGCTGGAAGGGCGATGCCGGCCGCACGCTCCGGCTCCGCCACAACTCCGTGTACCAGACGGCCTACAAGCACCTGAGCGGTTTCGCTCCCGGCGTCGGCGCGGGAACCCGGGTGAGGCAGGGACAGGTCGTGGGCTACGTGGGCACGACCGGGCTCTCCAGCGGCCCCCACCTTCACTTCGAGTTCTATCAGAGCGGCCGCTTCGTGGACCCGATGGGGAAGAAGTTCCCCACGGCGAACCCCGTTCCGCGGGCTGAGCTGGCGGAGTTCCAGGGGATGGCCGACACCTTCCTCTCCACCCTGCCGCCTTGGTTTTACCCGGGCGTCACGGCGCCGGGCCCGGTTTACGTCGTGGCCCAGCTGAAGATTCCCGGAGCGCCCGAGTCCGCCACGTCGGCGGATTGACGCCTCGGCGTACCGGCCGCTTCCAGCTCAAGCTCCCGCCGCGGGCCTCCGATGCGTCCATTGGACACCGCCGCGAGGAGGCCAGAATCATGAACGAACTGCAGGTTGGAAAAACTCGGATCCCCTACACCGTCACCCGGAGTCCGAACGCGCGGAAGCGGCGCATGTCGCTGACACCGGATGCCCTGGAGGTGGTTGTGCCCGCGCAGACCACTGATGCAGAGGTAAAGGAGTTCCTCAAGAGCCGCTCCACCTGGATCAAGGAGAACGTCGAGATCCTGCGGGATTCCAACCCCCATCAGCCCTGGCCCCGGAAATTCACGAACGGCGCGAAAGTGCTTTTCCACGGGCGTTACCTGCCCGTGACCCTGCACTTCACGGCGAGCCAGGAGGTGACGGTGGAACAGCACCCCGACAGCTTCTACATCCGCGCTCCCTTCGAAGTGGCTTTCAACGATCGCGACGTGATCTTGCAGGAGGCCTTCCGCGAATTCTACGCCACCAGCCTGAAACGCACGGTGCGCGAGCTCGTCTCCAAGTTCGCCGGCCGACTGGACATCAAGGCTCCAGAAGCCAACGTGGGCGAGGTGGAAGACGGCATCGGCTACTTCAACGAGCGGGGCGAGCCCGTCTTCAGCACGGCGCTGATCCTCGCTCCGAAGTTCGCGCTCGAGTACGTGGTGCTCCACGAGCTCGCCGCGCTGAAGTTGCGGACGCGAGGCAAGGAGTTCTGGCGCGTGATCGAGTCCGTCATGCCGGACTACCGCCTGCGGGCGGAGTGGATCAAGCAGAACCGCGCCCTGCTGACCTCGGGCCAGATCTGAACCCCGGAGCCCGGCCCTTCTTGCGGGCCTAGCGCGACGGCGCGGGCCTGGGCGACGTGGAATCCCCGCGGAGCTCCACCGGCGAGACCGCGCCTCTCGAGGGCTGGGCCCTGGGCATCGCCGCGGAGATCACGGAGGCCGGCGCGCGTCCCATGTGCAGGGGCTTGATCGAGCGCCGAGTTCCCGCCCAATCGAAGGGCTCGCGGTCGTAGTAGGTCAGGACGCAGATCCCGTCCCTTCCGGGCGGGCAGATCCTCAGTGGCTCCGAGAGCGAGGCGTAGAAATCGCGCTCCATCCGGTCCACAAGGATCGAGGGCTCCTCCGCGGAGTCTAGCTCGTCGTTCCGCGCCCCCGGCACCCAGCTCAAGACCCGAGGAACTAGGACGCCGCTCACGATCCCGACGCCGATCCAGGCGGCGAGCCAGGGACGTCTGCCCGACCACAGTTCGGCGAGCGTCGACCTGAGCCAAGCCCACGCGCCCGAGCGGGCCCGCCCCTTCTTCTGGCGTCGGGCCTTCGACGGTTTCATGGTTCGTTTTTTCCGGCTCATGTTCGGTCCCCCTTATTGGGCCTCGGGTTCGCTGTAGAACACATGGGTGTCGTTCTGGTACTTGTAGTCGGCGCGGATCCGGTCCGCGCTCTGTACGGCGTTGTAGATGCGGATCTCGTCGAGCGCGCCGTCCAG
The DNA here is from genome assembly GCA_020850015.1 of Bdellovibrionales bacterium. Classification (GTDB taxonomy): domain Bacteria; phylum Bdellovibrionota; class UBA1018; order UBA1018; family JADZFF01; genus JADZFF01. The sequence continues at coordinate 8,860 of JADZFF010000157.1, forward strand.
GTCCACCGGAGTGCCGCCGGTATCGCCGATCCAGCCGAACCGCGTGAACGAAGCCGTCTTCAGGCCGGCTTCTGAGGTGCCCGAGCCGTTCAGCACGCCGTTCACGAAGAACTGCACGGCTCCGCTCGTGGAGTTGCGGGTGATCGTGACGTGGCGCCAGGCGTTGTCGTTCACCACGAAGTTGCTCTTCGCGGCGGCGCCGTTGCCCGCCGTGACGCCGATCCGGCCCGTGCCGTCGATCCAGCCGAAGAAGATGTCGTTGCCGTCGCCGGCCGACTCCACGCCCGTGATGCCGGGGGCCTGCCACATGGTGTTGTGGCCCACCTGGTTCGTCTTCAGCCAGGCCGAGAAGGTGCTGGTGGCGCCGATCACCGATACGAGCCCGGTGCCGACGTCGATGGTGTCGTCCGCGCCCAGCACGGCGGCCCCGTCGCCCACGGCCGCGGCCACGCGGGCGGGCGAGTTCACGGCCGTGCCGTGGCGCGCGCCCGCGCTGCTGTCGGAGTACTGCGGCGCGGAGGCTCCCGGATTCTCGCCGAGGTGCCACACGCCCCAGTACTGGCTCCAGAGGGAAGCGCCGCCCTGGTCGTCCGAGGCGCCCGGGTTGTCGTAATAGACATAGACGAAGGTCGCGTCGCTCGAGGCGGGGATGCTGGGCAGGCGCACCCAGAGGAGCGAGGTGCCGGCCTCATCCCACTTCTCGATCTGATGGAGGAGTTGGGTGCTGTCGTCCGCCGCCACGACGCGGATGTCCTGACCCGCGTTCTGGGTCAGCGAGTAGTCTACGCGCATCCCGTTGAGCTTCAGGAGCACCGGCATATCGGTGAATGCCGCGGTCTGATCGAGGTTGTCGATCGTGGCCCGCACGCGGTGGCCCCAGGATGCGTTCCACCAGGTGGATGCGGCCGCGGCGTTCACGAGCTTGTTCGCGGCGGTCAGCGCCGCGGCGTTGTCTGCGGCGGCGAGGGTGACGCTCTCCACGGCGCCGAAGTCCGCGTAGATCAGCGCCAGCTGCTGGTTCGCCGGGATCACGACCTGGCTGATCGCGCCTCCGGAGCAGGCGGCGTCGGAGTGGAAGCTCACGTTCCCGTCCTCCGAGAGATCCACGGTGGTGGCGGTGTCGTCGGCGATCCGGTTGCCGAAGGAGTCCACCCTGGCCACTTCGTAGGCCTCGCAGTCGCCCTGGGCGACGTCCGAAAGCCCGGAGATCAGGAGCGCAGTGGGGTTTCCGCCCACGGCCACGGCCTTGCTGCCCGCGGAAAGCGTGGCCGAGGTGCCGACAAGCGTGAGGCTCTGGGGCGCGGTGACGCTCCGGAACCAGCGCGAAACCGCCGAGGTGCCCGCCGTGATCACCGCGGTGGTGGCGGAGGTGGCACAGTCGGAGGCCGTATAGAAGGTGCCGGTGCCGTTGTTCACCGTGAGGGTCACGGTAACGTTCGCGGCTCCGGCGGACTGCACGTCCGAAGGCGAGTGCGATTGGATCGAGTACTCCATGCAGTCGCCCGTGGCGACGGCGCCGGAACCCGAGATCGCGATCCGGTCGGGCGCGCCGCCCGACACCGAGAAAGCGAAGAGCGCGTTTGAGGCCACGCTTTCGTTGCCGGCGGCGTCGAGCGCGCGCACGCGGGCCCTGTAGGTGAAGCCGGCGGTGAGGGTGCAGCCCGAGAAGGCGTGGCTGGTGCTGTCCGCGGCCTTCGTCTCCTCGGCGCAGCGGATGGTGGTGCCGTTGTTGTCGTAGACGCTCACGCGGTACTCGGACTCGCCCGTGGTATCGGCCCAGCTCACCGTGGGGTTGAAACCGTCGCCGAGCAGGGCGTCGGGGGTGCTGTCCGCGCCGCCCGTGATGCCCGAGATCGCGAAAGGGGCCGGGGGAGTGGCGTCCACCGTCCAGGCGTGGCTCGCGGGAGCGGAGACGTTGCCCGCCGCATCCAGGGAGCGGACATCCACGGTATGGGCCGCTTCGGAAAGACTCGATAGATTGAGCGGGCTCGTGCAGGAGCCGTAGGCGCCTCCGTCCACCGAGCATTCGAAGCCCGCGAGCCCGCTCGCGGCGTCGGAGCCCGAGAACGCGATCGCGGCTGAGCTGCTCTGGGTGACCGCGGGCGGGCCCGAATCCACCTGAGCCGTGGGCGCGGTGCGGTCCACAGTAAAGGAGAGAGGCGAGTTGGTGCCCTCCGTGCCGATCGAGTCGGCGTTCACGGCCACCACGCGCGCGCGGTAGGACGTTCCGTCCGAAAGCACGCAGCCGCCGCCCATGTCGTGGAGGGTGGCCCCCGCGGCGGCGGTCTGCGCCGCGCACACGACGATTGTCCCGGCCGAGTTCTCGATGGCGACGTCGTAGTGGTCCTCGCCCGTCGTGTCGATCCACCGCACTGTGGGCGGCGCGTTTCCGAGCCAGGCATCGACGGCCGTGTCCGGCCCCCCGGAGATGCCCGAGAGGGTGAAGGCCGCTGGCGGCGGGAGCGCGGTGCGGAAGGCGAAGGGCGAGCCAGTGGCCACGCGCTCGTTGCCTACCGAGTCGCGGGCGCGTACGTCGGCCAGGTAATCGGTACCCGCGGCGAGCGTGCAGGCCGAGAAGGCCTGGCTCGTTGAGTCGGCGGCCGGCGTGGCCAGGGGGCAGGCCACGGTGGATCCGTCGTCTTCATAGACGATCACGCGGTATTCGGATTCGCCCGTGGTGTCGGCCCAGTTCACGGTGGGTTGGAGGCCGTTGGCCAGGAGATCGTCGATCGTGAGGTCCGTACCGCCGGTGATCCCGCTCACCGCGAAGGCCGCGGGTGGCGTGAGGTCGATGGTCCAGCCGTGGGCTTCGCCCGCGGACTCGTTGCCGGCGGTGTCGAGCGCGCGAACCTCCACGGAGTGAGGCCCCTCCGGGAGCCCGGAGAGGTTCAGCGGCGAGGCGCAGGAACCGAAGGCCCCACCGTCGACGGAGCAGCGGAAGCCCGCGAGCCCGCTCGCGGCGTCGGCGCCCGAGAAGGCGATGGAGGCCGAGGTGCTTTGCGTGAGCGTAGCGGGGCCTGAGTCGATCTGCTCGGAGGGGGGGGTGGCGTCGACAGTGAAGGAGAAGGGGGAGTTCGAGGCCTCGGTCGGCGTGCCTTCGCTGTTCACGGCGGATACTCGGGCGCGGTAGACCGTGCCGTTCGCGAGCGAGCAGCCGGCGCCGAAGGCGTGCGACACCGCGTCGGCGGGCTCCGTCTCCTGCGCGCAGATCGTCGAGGAGCCGTCGGAATTTTCGATCAGGATGCGGTAAGAGGCCTCGCCCGTGGCGTCGGTCCAGCGCAGGGTGGGGGGGGAATTGCCCAGCCAGGCGTCGTCGAGGGAGTCCGCGCCGCCGCGCGCTCCGAGCACGGCGAAGCCGCCCGGGGGAGGGCCCGCGACCGTGAAGGCGAAGGGCGACCCGGTTGCCACCCGCTCGTTTCCAGCGGCGTCCCGCGCGCGCAGGTCCGCGAAGTAGGCCGCGCTCGGGGTGAGCGCGCAGCCGGTGAAGACATGGAGAAGCGTGTCCGCGGGTTCGGTGGCGAGGGCGCATTTCACCGTCGATCCGTCGGACTCGAGGATCGTCACGCGGTACTCCGACTCGTTCGCCGCGTTCGCCCAGCTTAACGTGGCCTCGAGGCCGTCGGCGAGGAGGTTGTCCGCCGCGGCGTCGCTTCCGCCGGTGATCCCGCTGACGGCGAACGCCGAGGGTGGAGTGAGGTCCACTGTCCAGGCGTGCGTGTCGTCCGCGGAGACGTTCGCTGCTGCGTCGAGCGCGCGAACGGCCACCGTGTGCGGGCCTTCGGCCAGGCCGGAGAGATTCAACGGGCTTGCGCAGGCGGAGAACGCGCCCCCGTCCACGGAGCAGCGGTAACCGGTCACGCCGCTTCCGGAGCCGTCAGTGGCGGAGAAGGCCACGGATCCGCCCGTGGAGCTCGTCGGGTCAGCGGGGCCCGAGCTCACGGAAGCGGTCGGCGCGTCCTGATCCACCGTGAAGGCGAAGGGCGAGTTGTCGGCTTCCACTCGGTTGCCCGTGGTTCCGGTCGCCACGACTCTCGCGCGGTAGGAAACGGCGTTCGAAAGGGCGCAGCCCGAGGGCAGGAGCGTGAGCACATCGGTGCCCACGGTCTCGGCCGGGCAGATCACGCTCGAGCCGTCGGCGCTCTCGATCGTGACTTCGTATCCGGTTTCCTCGAGCGAGTTGGTCCAGCCCAGGATGGGTTCGGAGCCGTCGCCCAACCAGGCGTCGGCGGTGGCGTCATCGCCGCCCGTTAGGCCCGTGACGTTGAAAGTTCCGGGGCCCTCGTTGTCGGTGGAGACGATCGGGTCGAGGGGGTTCGTGGCCTGATCGCTGCCGCCGGTGCGGACTTCGCTGCAGGCGGTGCTCCCCGCGAGCGCAAGCAGCCCCGCCGCCCAGCTCAGCTGGTGGAGGCACGTCCGCATGGTCGCGTTTGAACGCACTTAACAATCCCCCTTCACAGTCTCTGAACATTTTCGCAAAGTTGACGCGTATCGTCAAATATCGCGACTGGCGAAGGATGAATCTTGTGTAGTTATTTCAATAAGTTAAAGCGCTTCACTTGTTGTGAACTCTTCACACGTGGCTTAGAGCGCACGCGCCTCCCGGGGGGGGGGCGGCAGTCTTCCGTGGGGGCGCGGAAGCTGCGCGATCGGCGCGTCATCGAACTCGCCTATGGCCGGAAAAATGCCGGCGGGGCTTGTGGGCCCGCGGGGGGCGCCCCTACTGTGGAGGCCTTCAATGAGGGGGTACTCGAATGCGTTCTTTCCTGAGTCTTTGCGCGCTGATCGCGCTTTCGCTGGGGGCCGCTACGGCCGAAGCACGTCCGCTCACGCTGGATGAAAAAAACAGCGATCTGCGCCAGCTCACGGCGCTCGTGAAGTCGGGATACGGCCCGCTTCACTACAAGCAGAACATGGGCATCGACGTCGATGAACTCTTCGAGCGCTACAGCCGCGAGGCCGCCTCCACCCAGACGAACGGCGAGTTCTACTACCTCGTGCGTCGCTTCGTGGCCGAGTTCCGCGACAGCCACTTCGGCGCAACGATCCCCACCACCCACTCCGCGCAGGCCGGCTTCAGCACGGATCTCGTCCAGGGCAAGGTGCTCGTGGACACGATCAATCGCACGCAGCTCACGGAGGCGCAGTTTCCCGTGGCCAAAGGCGACGAGGTGGTGGCGGTGAACGGCCGCCCGATCCGCGAGGTGCTCGACGGACTTCAGGCCTATGTGGGCGCGGGCTACGAGCTCACCGCTCGCCGCTCGGCCGCCCAGATGGTGACCTTGCGGCCGGGCCGCACGGTGCCGGTGCCGACGGGCTCGGTGCGCTTCACCATTCGCTCGCGCGAGTCGGGCGAGGTGAAGACGCATTCAGTGCGCTGGATCCTCTCGGGCGACGCGCTCGACGAGTTCGACTCGCACGCCACGACGGACCGCTCGGAGCCCGCTCCGCGGGACTTCGACCGCGTGAGCCTCGCCGACTACTGGGCGGACTACGCGCCGTCGGCCGAGCGTTCCTTCCGCTGCTCGGGCGGCACGCGCGCGGCGATCCCCGAAGGGGCCACGGTGCTGATGCGCGACCCGTTCATGGCCTACTACCACCCCACTCCTCGGGGAAACGTGGGTTACCTGCGGATTCCGCACTACTCTCCCGTGAACGCCACGACCGGAGTGGGCGAACCCGAGCTGCGCTTTCAGCAGTACGAATACGCGGTGTCGGTGCTCGAGGCCAACACGGTGGGCCTGATCATCGATCAGGATCACAACTGCGGGGGTTCGGTGGCCTACCTGAACCAGCTCGTGGGCCTGTTCATGAACGAGAGCTACAAGCCCCTGATGTTCCAGATGCTCGGAAGCAAACAGGAGTACCTGAGCTTCAAGAAGTGGGCGGACGGCACGAACCCCCACACGCTCGAGCACCAGAACCTGATGAAGACCCTGGGCCTGATCCAGACGGCCTGGCTCGCCGGGGAGTTCATGACTCCGGTGGCGTCGATCTTCGGCGAAGAATCGCTCCCGCCGCACTCGGGCGCGCGTTACACGAAGCCGATCCTGATGCTCGTGGATGAGATGTCCGGATCCGGCGGCGATGCCTTCCCTTCGATGATGCAGGGAGAAGGGCGCGCGAAGCTCATGGGCATCCGCACGATGGGTGCTGGCGGGCACGTGGAAGAGCAGCCCGCGCTGAGCTTCTCGCGGGTGCAGCTTCGCATGACGAAGTCGCTGTTCTATCGGCCGGACGGCGTGGCCGTGGAGAACAATGGCGCGGCTCCGGATTACCTCTACGCCCCCACCGAGGCCGACTTCGTGGGTGAGTACCGGGACTACCAGCGGGCCTACCTGAGCCGCCTGGCGCGCCTGCTGAACTAGGGTAGGCCGAGCGGCCCCGGGGGCGGCCCGAACGCAACAATTTGTTGCAGTGGGGCGGTTGAAACGCCTCTGGCCCGACTGAACGCAACAAATTGTTGCGTTCAGTCGGGCGAAGAAGCCCCCTTGCCCCGCCCCCCGCGGCCGGTTTAAGGTCGCAGCCACTATGGGACGCGGATGGGTAATGGCCGGCAAGATGGTCAGCGACGCCAAAAAGGGCGCGCTGTTCAGCAAGATCATGAAAGAAGTGGCAGTGGCCTGCCGGGAAGGCGGCGCCGACCCCAACGGGAACGCGCGCCTGCGCACGGCGCTCGAAGCCGCCCGCAAGGCCTCGGTGAGCCGCGACACGATTGATCGCGCGCTGAAGAAGGCCGCAGGCGCTGGTGCCGACGCCTTCGAGCCTGTGATCTACGAAGGCTTCACGCCGCACCAGGTGCCGGTGATCGTGGTGTGTTTGACCGACAACAAGAACCGCACCGCGAGCCAGATCCGGCTGCTGTTCCGGCAGGGCCAGATGAGCTCAGTGAGTTGGATGTTCGACTCGGTGGGCATCATCGAAGCCACGCACACCGATGCGGGCCAGGACCTCGAGACGGTGGCCATTGAGTCGGGCGCGCAGGATTTCTCGCCGATGGATCCGGCCGATCTCGGCTCCGAGTCCAAGGTGGGCGGTACCTTCTACACGGGGCCCGCCGATCTCGACTCCGTGGGCAAGGCGCTGCTGGCCGCTGGCTGGCGCATCTCGCGCTCCGAGCAGGGGTACCGCCCCAAGGCGCCGGTGGAGCTCGACGACGACGGCAAGAGGAAGCAAGTCGTGAGCTTCCTCGACGCGCTCGACGAGGAGCCGGACGTGCACAGGCTCTACACTGGCCTGGACTGAGCACTCTCGCGCAGTCTTGATTCTGGCTGCCCCGGAGGGGAGGGAGATCATCCACGCCCTTGGGGCGGCGGGGGCCCATCCTGGGCCACAACAAACCCGCGATCAGAAGTTCATCGATACGCCGAGGCTCGTCGTGAACAGCGAGGCCGTGTTCGATGCGTTCGCCACCTCGTTGATCGAGAGAGTGGAGACATCAAGCGTGAGGGTGAGCGGACGTGGGGTGCCCGGCGCGGAGAGGCGGTAGCCGCCGCCGAAGGCAAATTCCAGGTTCGAGAAGTTGATGCCGAGGGCGCTCTCGGAGATCGGCGAGATCTTGATGTAAGCGAAGGCGCGGCGGCCCCCCGAGTCGTTCATGCCTCCCTGAACGAACATCTGCCAGCCCGAGAGCAGCTTGATGCCGTACGCGCTGTCCTGGACGATCATGCCCCAGACGTACTTTCCCACGGCTACGCCGAGCGTCCACTTCGGTCCCTTCAGCGGGATCTGGTAGGTTACGCGCCCGTTGAGCCCGTAGAAGCGCACCGTCTCCACGGAGTCCGGGCTTTTCGTGATTGGGATCATGTTCACGAAGAGGTTCCCGCCGACGTTCCACCTGCGGGGCACCAGCCAGTAGTCGGCACCGACCTTCATCGTGAGGAAGAGCTCGCTCACCTCGACGCCGCCAGGCGACTCCGTGTACGCAAGGTAGGTGAAGCCGAGGTTCCCGTACCAGGCGAAACGTTTTCCTCCATCGCCGCTTTTCTGGACGACGAACGAGGGTGAGGTAGACTTGCCGCTTCCGCCGCCGAGCTTGAAGCTTCCCAGGCGGGGTTTGGCCGGGTCCCAGCCGGTCTTCGGTTTGCCTATCCGAAATCCGCTCCAGCCGCTTCCGCCGCCGATGGACTTGCCCAGCGCGGGGGAGTCGATGGAGTGGCCGGCAGGAGTGTGAACGAAAACGGCCAGCGCCGCGTCGCCCTCTTGGCAGGAAACGCCGGCGTACGGAAAGTCGGGCTCGGCCCCGGGGGTCCGCGTGAGCAGAAGCTCCACTCCGGAGCCCGAGCAGGACTCGTCGATCAGCACTGCTCCCGTTCCCTGCTTCAGCCGAACCGACATCCCCACAGGCACGGCCGCCTGCCCGGCCGATTGGATCATCAGGTCTGCCTGCGCCTGGAGGGAGCCGGTTTCGAAGGCCACCACCTGCCCTTCACCCAGCTCGGGGGCGTCACCAGGAGAGGCGTCGAACTCCACGTCGTCCGACTTCACGGAAACAATCTTCGTATCCTTGGGGAGCAAGGCCCAGACCCGGAGCGCTACGCGGCGGGTGGGGCTGGGCGCGCGCCGAACGATGGTGTCGCCCCCGGATTTTTTTCCGGAAGCCTTCTTCTCGGCGGGTTCCGCTTCGTCGGGCTTCTTGGCGTCACGCCACACCCAGCCTCCGGCGCTTTTCCAGCCGGCGGGCGCGAGTCCGCCCTTGGCATCGATGAGCGTGAACTCCACGGATGGGGGCGGCGCCACGCGAGGCTCGGCGTTGGGTGCGGCGGCCGTAGTGCCAGGCGCATCCGCGCCTTCGGCAGGGGGAATCGTCGTCGTGGCGGCCGCGGAGGGAGCGGCCGCGGTCTTCGGGGGCTCTTTGGCGGGCGTAGTCTTCGCGGGCGCCGACGGAGCGCTGCTCGGTTTCGCGGTTTTCTTCTTCTTCGCGGGCGCCCCCTGCGCGTGCATCGCCGTCACGAGCGCGATGCAGGCGGCGGTGGTCTTCCAGGAAGAGAGCTTCATCAGTAACTCTCAGGGTAAAGAATGGACCGGGGTGGAGGCAACGTCATTCTACTGGCGAAGACCTCAGCGCGCGCCGCGGTGGCGGCGAAGCGACTCGAGGATGTCTTCCACCTTTTCGCGGAGGTCCATGATCTCGGAGTCCTTGTCCTCCTGAAGCTCCTTGAGCTTATGGTACTTGGCCTGGAGCAGGACCTCGCCGGTGGTGTCGCGGAGCGAGAGAATGGCGGCGAAGATGCGCCGATTCTGCGTTTCGGTGGGGTCGAAGAGGGGCACCGATTTGAAGATCACGCGCACCTTCTGGCCCGAGGCCTTGATCGCCGGGAGCTCGTCGAGGCGGATCTCCTCGCCGGTGGCGATGGTCCGATCCAGGGGGTGCTGCCCCTCCAGGCTCGCGATCTTGAGCAGCTCCTGAAACCTGGGTTTGCCGCGGTTGCCACGGATCTCCAGAAAGGACCGCATCGAGCTGTTGGCGTAGAGGATCACGCCGGAGGAGTCCACCACCGCCACCGGATCGAGCGATACCCGGAGGGCCGGTCCGAGGAGATCTACGATGTGCTGGAAGATCGGATCAGCGGCCATTTCCCGGTCCGAGGAAGCGGAAGTACTCATCCTCGAGGGCGTCGAACTGCAGGTCGCAGCCGCGCGTCTCGCAGGCATCGGGCTTCAGGAAGCGGGCCGGGTTTTTCTTGAAGTCTTCCGTCGCCACGGACCGCACGGTGGCCTGGTCGCACTTGGAGCAGTAGTAGGGGATCTGAAACGAATGCACCACGCTGCCGCGCGGACCAAGCAGGTTGGGAACGATGCTTGCCTGCTCGGCCATGACCACGCTCACGTTTTCGAACTCCACGCGCAGCTTCGTGCGAGCCTTCTCCAAAAAGAGCAGCCACTCGCGGACACCGCAGGAGTTGATCGATGCTACTCCCCCGAGGTCGAAGCGGACCCACGAGATGGGCCCGAAACCGAGCGCCGCAGACAACAGGCCGGTGAAGTTCACGTCCTCGTCGATCGCGCCGATCGGGCGGAGCACGAGCCCGTCGCCCGTGGGCTGGGCTTCGATCGTGATCTTCTCGGTTTGAATCAGGATGCTTCCGGCCATTCGTCTGAGTTTATCACAGGCTCACTTCGCCAAAAACCGCGCCGGCAGCGACCAGTCGCTCAGCCAGGCGCCGCCTTGGGCGCGCACGCGCCAATGGTATGCACCTGCCTCTTTGGGCCTGAAGACGTGAAGATTGCTGGGGAGCGTCTGACGCACCAAAACGGACCGGAAGTCCGGCGAGCGCGAGATCTCCAACGTGTAGTCTCGCGTCAAGGAGGTCCGGCGCCATGTCAGGAACACGTCGGCCCCCCGTCGGACCTGCGAGCCTGGGGCTGGGTGCGTCGTCTCCGGCGGAGCCACCTGGATCACCAGAGGCAGCCGGCCGCTCTTCACGATCTGACCCGACGCCGTGCGGGTTCCGATCTCGTATTCATAGCGCGTGGACTCGAGCGAGCGCAGCTCCACGTCCGCGTTGGCGCCCTTGGTTTTAGCGGTGTGGACCCTGGCGCCGCCAGGGGCATATACGGCGACCTCGTACTGGGCGGCGCCTTCGACGCGTTCCCATTCCAGCCGCACCGTGATGCGATCCAGCCGCGTCTCGTCTTCGAGGCGCGTGTCGCCCGCTGCCCCCTTGGCTTTGAGCACCGGAGGCAGGTGTACCTTCGTTGGAAGAGCGCGGACCTTCGCGGCCACGGGTTTGGGTGGGGGAGGAGCCTCCACCACGGCGGGAGTTTCAACGGTTTCCGGAACAAAGGGGATCGCCTGCGCGGCGGCACCGGTTTCAGCGGCGGTCGGGGCTTCGATCCGTTGCGCTGCCGTACCGGTTGGTTGAGCCGCGGCTTCGGAGAGCTGGGCGGAGGGGTCTGCCGTCACCTGAAGTGCCTCACCCGGGGCGGCCCTCGCCACGGCGGCGGCATCCGAGGCGGCGGAAGCCACCACCTTGCGGGCATTGCCGGTCGAGGATTCGAGCATCACCGCGCGCGAGCGGGCCACGCGGACTTTCACCTGCCCCTTGCGGACGCCCACGACGGCGTCGGCCTTCTCGAGGCCGAGCCACCATTTCCAGCCTTCGCGCGCCTGCGAATCGGTGCGGACCACAACGAGCGATTGCGGGCCAAGTTCGACGGAGGAGCCGTCCTGCAGCCGCAGGACCGCGGAGCCCTCCGGCCCGGTGAACACGGCGTCGCCCTCGGAGAGCGCGCCTCCCGCGCCGGTGACGTCGTGCCAGAGCGGCGACCCTCCGCTTCGTGTGCGGACCGATCCCTGAACGGTCTCGAGCGTCGCCGCCGCGCGGCCTGCGGGTCCGGGATCGGCCAGGCGGGACCAGATCTCGGGATCAAGCGCGGCGCGGAGGCATGCCGCCGCGGCGATCGCGAGCGCGAGCGCCAGAAACGCGTCGCGTGAGGGCAGTCGAATCGCGCGCGCTTGCGCCATTCTGGGGGATTCCTCCTGACTATTCTTTCGGAGTTTCAAGGCGCGGGGTGAAGGGGTCGATAGAGAGAACAGGACCATGGCCCGCGCACGCACTTTATTTCCGCTTCGTTACAAGATCGCCCTGGCGCTCGTCATCGCGTTGACGGCGAGCCTCGCAGCCTACGTGAAGCTTGGCACCTCGCTCGTGATCGCGGACAAGACCTCCTATCTCTATGATTTCACGCTCTCCGAGGTCGGGGCCGCCGCCGAGCGGCTGGACAGTCATTTCGGCCGGGCGCTCACGCTGGGCCAGGTCGTGGCGGGCGTCGCGGACACCCTTCCGCCCGAGGAGCTCGCGAAAGTGCTGGCTCAGCAGTCGATCAGTCTGGGCGCGCCGGCCCTCCACCTGCTTCGGCCCGCGAGCCGGGAAAAATTCAACGCCTGGCGGTCGATGGGTGAAAATCCGGGTGTCGCGGATGCGGTTCTCGCGCACACGGGTTGGACGCCGGCCGACTTCGAGCGCTCGGCCCTGCTCGTAGGCGCGCCCTTGGATGGGCGGATCCCCGTGGGGGGCCGAGGCGTGGACTCCCGAGGCAAGGCGGTGGGCTTCGTGGTTCTCGTACGCCTCGAAGAAGCTCTTCTGGGCAAGGACGGGCCGAGCCTCCTGCTCGTGGACGGCGCCGGGAAACTGATTCTCGCGAGCGTGCGCGACGAGTTCGCGCCCCGCGTGGCCGAGGCGACGGTCCGAGCGGCCACGCTCAAGGGAAGCGCGTTCCCCTCGGGCGCGCAGGATTGGGAGCTCGGAGGCGAGCGCCACCTGGTGAGCTATCGCAGGCTCGCCGGGGGCGCGCTCACCGCGGTGGGCATCCTGCCGGAGTCGATGGCTTTCACTGCCGCTCGCGCGCTCATGCAGCGCTCGATGGCGCTGGGCCTGGGGATTCTCCTCGCCGCGGTGGCAGCCGCGTTGGTGTTCGCGAGGCGCATGACAGATCAGCTCAACCGCATGGCGCACGCCACGGAGAAGGTGCAGGAGGGCGATTTCACGGTGCGCGTGGAAGGTGGATCGAAGGATGAGGTCGGCAGCCTCGCCGCCTCCTTCAACGCCATGGCCGAGAAGATCGAGAATCTGATGCTGGCTACGGCCGAGAAGGCGCGCATGGAAAAGGAGCTCGAGACCGCGCAGGAGGTTCAGAATCGTTTCCTTCCTCCGCGTTCGCTCGACAATGGGCGGATCCGGATCTCTGGAAAGTCCGAAGCCGCAACCGAGTGCGGCGGCGACTGGTGGCAGTACCATGAGATCGGCGACTACCTGGTGGTGGTGGTGGGCGACGTGAACGGGCACGGGGTTTCGTCCGCGCTCCTCACGGCTTCCGCCTATGGAGCCTACTCACTCCTGATGCGCGGGTTTTCCGAGGTTCCGGAAGAACGGCCCTCGGCGGTCGCGATCGCGGAACACCTGAACTCCGCGGTGTATGCTGCCTCGCACGGCAAGATCGGAATGACTCTCTTGGCGTCCGTATTGGATCTGCGCACGGGAGAGCTCACCTGGGTGAACGCCTCGCATCGGCCGCTCTATCTTTGCAGGGGTTCCGCGGTGAAGCCCTTGATGGGCGGCGAGTGCGGCGCCTTGGGTCTGCAGCAGACCCTCGGGGCGAGCGAGCAGTCCGCGCGCCTGAACGCCTCGGACTCGATGCTCTGGTTCACCGATGGGCTTGTGGAGTGCCCGGATCCTTCGGGGCGCACGTTGAGCACCGCGCGCCTGGGGCGCATGCTCCAGAAGCTCACAGCTGAATCTTCCGGATCCGCAGAGGCGATCTGCAACGGGCTCATGGGGGCCTACCTGAGCTTCCTGGGTAGCGCCCACGCCACCCGACCCGACGACACCTCGATCGTCGTGGGCGTCGTTCCTTCGACCGTCGCTTACGAGGAGGCATCTTCCCCTCCATCCTTCAATTCCTCCGCAGCCTAGACTAAAATAACGCATAGCGGCACGGTTCTTTATTCGAGCTAATATTCATAATTTCATAGTCTTACTTATAAATATTAATATTAGTTAAAATTGTGTTGGCGTTCAGCGCAAAAGCGTACTAACCTGCTCAAGTACTAAACCGAATTCATCGGATTACTTCGAGAGGGTGACTCTTATGACCAGCACTTCGAACCGCAGCTCCCGCGTCCTCAGCGCCCTGGCACTTCTGAGTCTGGCGTTCCAGGCGGCCTGCTTGCCGCCGGCTTCCGCCGAGGCCGCGCCCGAGATCGCGGGATTCACGGTCGTGAGCTCGGTCACGAACCAGCCCATCGCGGGGTTCAACCCCATCCGAGCGGGTTCGGTGATCGAGTTGGTGTCTCTGCCCACGCGTCGATTCAGCATCCGCGCCAACACCACCCCCTCCGTGGTGGGCAGCGTTTCCTTGGAGATCACGGGCCGCGCGGGCATCACCGAGAACACCGCGCCTTACACCCTCTGCCGTGACGACGGCACCTACTACTACGACTGCGCGCTTCAGCCCGGCAGCTACACGCTGAAGGGCCGTGCCTACAGCGGTTCGAACCGAACGGGCACCGCGGGCGCCGAAGTCACGCTCGCGTTCACCATCGTGGAAAGCCTGCCCAAGGTTGAAGTGCGGAGCCTGACCCTGATCAACACCGACACGCATCAGCCCGTCGCGGGCTACGACCCGCTTCCTTCCGGCAGCGTGACCCTGGACCTCGCCACCCTTCCCACGCGCCATCTGAGCGTGCGCGCGAACACGCACCCGGATCCACTGGGTAGCGTCTACCTTTCCCTGGATGGTCAGGCATCGCCTCAGAACGTGGCGCCCTACACCCTGTGCAACGATTCCAGCGGCTACTACCAGCCCTGCGCCCCTCTGGCCGTTCTGGGCACGCACCGAGTGGTGGTGCGTGGATACGAAAAGGCCGGCCTCACGGGTATCGTGAGCAACGAGGTCGCGCTCGATATCGAGATCGTCGATTCCACGCCTCCTCCTCCGCCCCCTCCTCCTCCTCCTCCTCCCTCCACCGGCCCCGCGGTGCAGAGCATGACGTTGATGAACACCGACACGGATCAGCCCGTACCGGGCTTTGAGGTCCTGGCCCCAGGCGCCACGGTGGACGTCAACCTGGCGCTTCTGGCCTCGCGCAACCTGAGCGTGCGCGCGAACACGAACCCGAACCCCGTGGGGAGCGTGTACATGGCGCTCGGCGCGAACGGACTTTCCCAGAACGTCGCCCCTTACGCGCTCTGTAACGATAGCGCGGGCGACTTCCAGGTCTGTACCGCGCTTCGCAGCGTGGGAACCTACAGCGTGACGGTGATCGCCTACGCAGGCGCGAACCGCACGGGTGCGACGAGCCCCACGGCCACGCTCACGCTTCGCGTGATCGACGAGACTCCCGAGCCGGAGCCGCAACCCGAGCCGGCCCCGCCCCCCACGCCCGGCCTCGTGGTCTGGGCCAACGACGGCGGCGACAAGGTCGCCCAGCACGAGATCCGCGCTACCGTGGACGAGATGCAGGTGCTGAACCCCGTGTGGAACGGCACGCAGGTATCGCTTTTCGCTGCCCGCAACGAAACCGTGAACTTCAACCTCGTGGTGGAAGCAGACGGTTCAGCGCTCGACGACATGAGTGTGGAGATGGGCGATCTTACGGGCCCGAACGGTACCGTGATCGGTTCTCGTGACGCCACGGGCGACGACGTATTCAACACCGTGGGCCGCGACATCGAGACCTTCCTGGTGCGCTATCTCCCGATCGAGGGCCTGAGTGCATTGTCCTATGGAACGTACGATGAGCGTCACGTGCCGAAACGCATGCGTCGCCCCTTCAATAGCTCGGGCAGCGGCTCGGGCCTTTGGACGGACCGGCCTGACCACGACAAGATGTACCCGGAGATCGCGGTACCCATGGAGTGGCATGGCCAGTTCGACGTCGCCAGGGACAGCAACCAGAGCGTGTGGGTGGACATCTACGTGCCGCGCACCGCTCCGGCCGGAACCTACAGCGGAGTCGTGGATCTGCGCCGCGCGGGAGAGCTCGTGAGGAGCGTGCCCGTGCGACTGACGGTCCGCTCATTCACGCTTCCAGAGACGCCGTCCGCGAAGACG
Source organism: Bdellovibrionales bacterium (assembly GCA_020850015.1). GTDB lineage: Bacteria > Bdellovibrionota > UBA1018 > UBA1018 > JADZFF01 > JADZFF01. The sequence continues at coordinate 24,412 of JADZFF010000157.1, forward strand.
ATGGTGTATCTGGGCTATGGGGATGTCGCTCGCCGTTACACGAACGTGACCTGGCCGAACGCGAATTCCGCTGAGGACACTCTCACGAAGCGCGTGCGCGACATCCACTTCCAGATGGCCCATCGCCACCGGATCTCGCTGATCGATGCCGACAGTGGAGCGACCGCTCACTCCGCGGATCGCCCGCGGGACGAGTGGATCTCGCGCCTGAATGGCTCGCTCTTCACGCCGGCCAGCGGCTATGAGGGTCCCGGTCAGGGCGTGGGTAACGGAGTCTACTCCATCGGCACCTACAGCCAGTGGAGCTGGAAGAGCCAGGGTGAGGCCGGCATGCGCACGCACACCGACGCCTGGATGAACTGGATGAACGCCAACGCGCCGGGTACGGAGGCCTTCCTGTACCTCATCGATGAAAGCACCAACTACGCTCAAACCGAGCAGTGGGCTTCGTGGGTGAAGAACAACCCCGGCGTGGGTCGAAACCTCAAGACCTTCGCGACGCTCAACCTGCCCGAGGCCGTGAACAACGTCCCTTCGCTCAACATCGCGGCGAGCTGGTTCGCGGTGGCAGCCCCGTCCGCCTGGGGACCGGCCAAGGCGGCGTTCGATTCCGATCCGAACAAGCGCTTCATGATGTACAACGGGAAGCGCCCGGCTTCCGCATCCTTCGCCACCGAAGACGACGGCATCGCGCTTCGCGAGGTGGCCTGGGCGCAGAAAAAGATGGGGGTCGACCGCTGGTTCTTCTGGGAGTCGACGTACTACAACGATTACCAGGGCGGCCGCGGGCAGACGAACGTCTTCCGAAACGCGCAGACCTTCGGCGGATATTCTGGTGTGGATTCCGTGCGGGGCAAGACCGGCTGGAATTACTCCAACGGCGACGGCGTGCTCTTTTATCCGGGGACCGATCGTGCATTCCCGGCCGAGAGCTATGGCCGCTCCGGCCCCATCGCCAGTCTGCGTCTGAAGCACTGGCGCCGGGGTCTTCAAGACGCGGACTACATCACGCTCGCCATGGCCGTGGATCCGGTTCGCACCCGCGCGATCGTCGCTCGCATGGTGCCCAAGGCGCTTTGGGAAAACGGCGTGTCTGACCCGAACGACCCGACCTGGGTGCGCGCGGATATCAGCTGGTCCGTGAGCCCCGCTGACTGGGAGCAGGCCCGCGCCGAGCTCGCCGACATCATCGAGGGGAACTGAGGCCGTCGCCGCCCGCCCAGAGGAACAGGAGCACGGCAAAGACCTCCGCGCTCGGGCGCGGCCTGGGAACGGACCGGGCTCACCTCCACCTCAGGCTCCGGAAGTCGCGTGAAAAGGAATAAAGGATCAGGCCGGCCGCCGCCGTGCCCATGAGGCCGGTCAAGAGGCCGGGGAGGCCCGGCGCGATCGAGGCCACGAGCAGGGTGACGCTGACCGCGCAGATGAGTTTCGCCTCGAAGCGGGGCGAGGACTCAGGCTGCGCTTTTCCCCGCCAGGCCTCCACGAGCACGTAGGCATATCGCACGATTCCGGGAATCAGGACGGCCGCGAATACTTCGGCGAACCGGTAGGCGCAGAGAGAAAGCACCAGCATCAGGAAGGCGTCGGCCTCCATGTCGAGCTTGGCCCCGCGGGCCGTTGGGCCATGACGCCGCGCAAGATAACCGTCGATGAAGTCCGAGGCTGCGGCGAGCGCGGCCAACGTGAAGCTCAGCCAGGTCGCGGAGGGTTCGATCCAGAACACCGCCACCACTGAAAGCGTGAGGAGGATCCTCGCCATCGTGATCCGATCCGCCGCGCGGAAGGGCGCGTGCTCCCGGATCAGGAGGGCGAAGAAACTCAAGGTCACCCCCATCAGCGCGAAGGTGCTCAACCAAAGGAATTGGAGAGTATCGTGCACTGCGACAAATATGGGTACCAGAGCCAGGCAGAGGAGGGAATGCAGCAGGGTCCAACGATCACGCATGGGGAATCTAGCCTCCGATACGCAAACTATGTAAGATGCCGCGCTTTCGGTCAATTCGGGGGGATCACATGGAAATTGCGAAGAGCGGGCTCGGCGCGGAGTGGGGCGGAGAATGGGGACAGGGCTCGCGGACCGGCACCCGGGGCGCCCCTCAGATCTCGCTGGTTCCGGAGCCCGTTTGGTCTTTCCTTCTCCAGATGCGGCGTCGGCTTGAGGAGGGCGTATCGGAGTTCTACTACGCGCCCCAGGCCTTCGGGTTCGCGCTCCCTCCCGAGGATCCGACGCAGGAGTTCGTGCCGGCGCTGCTTCGCGACGCCGAGGACGCGGGTTTCGAGGCTGATGAGCTCGCGGCGCTCCGGCTTTACCTTCCGATCGTCGTGGGCGGCCACTACGCCCGCCGCGCCGGCCGAGTTTTCGTGGTGGCGCATCTGGCCCAGAGCCTCGACGGGCGCATCGCCACGCACACCGGCCATTCGCGCTGGATCAGCAACTCCGCCAACCTGCTGCACGTGCATCGCATGCGCGCGCTCGTGGACGCTGTGCTCGTCGGCCACGGAACCGCCGCGAAGGACAGGCCCCAGCTCACGGTCCGGCACGTGGCGGGACGCAATCCCGCCCGTATCGTGATCGCGGGCCGATGCACGGGCCGAGCGGAGCTGCTCACGGGGAGCACCGAAGACGACCTCCTGCTCCATGGCCAAGACCCCTGCGGCATTCCGGGGCACGCGGCTCTTGGGGGCGATTCGGGGGTGGACCCCGAGGCGGCGCTCTCGAGGCTGGCCGAACGCGGCTGGCACTCGCTCCTGATCGAAGGCGGAGGCGGCACCGTTTCGCGCTTCCTGTCGCGCGGAGCCTGGGATCGCCTGCAGCTTCACATCGCCCCCTTGGTGCTCGGAGGCGGAGTGCCCGCCCTCGATCTTCCCTTGGTTGACGCCGTGGACGATGCTCCCCGGGTGGAGATGCAGGCCTTTGATCTCGACGGCGAGATCCTGATCGAGTGCCGCCGGAGATCGTCTTGGCGGTTCAACTAGCCCGCGCGTTCCGCCGGCTCTCGCTTGCAGCTCGGTCACGACCTCGATCCCGCGGCCTTCCTGCCTAAGGTAGATCAGGGCACCCCGCCTGGGCTTACGGCGCGGCGATGCGCACGGTCACGCGCTCGATCTCCTGTGCCCGCTTCACCTGTCCGCTCCAGAGCTCGATCGCGGCGAGGTTCCGCAGCTCGAAGGCGGCCTCGGGATCGCGGATCACGAAATTACGCACCTGATCGGCCGGCACGTTCCCGAGATTTTTCACGAGGAGCGTTTCCACCTGGCGAATGTCCAGGTTCGGGAAATCCACCAGCCGGCCCGTTCCGGAGATCTCGCCGGCGCGGAGATCCCGGGCTCCCGCCGCCAGGCAGATCAACAGTCCGAGGACGGGTCCGAACGTCGCCCAGAGGCGGCCGAGCGCGTTTCCGATCGTCACGGGTGCGGTCTTGCTTTCCATGTGCTTCATACCTTCGCTCCTTCGGCCGGGTATTCCTTGAAGTCCAGGGTGTCCACGACTCCTACGAACATCAGGGGGATTGATCCCGGGTGGGAATCCAGGGTTTCGAGGATCCGCTTGGCGGCCTCGTCGAGTATGGCCTTCACTTTTCGCGCGCCTTCAGCGCTCACGGACTCGGACACCGAGCGCAGCATGCTCGGCCCACCCCTGCGAGCGTTGGCGGGCTTGTGGAACTGCGAGATCAGCTGGCTCACGTGCGATTTCAGGAGCTCGGGGTCCGTGATGCTGAAGTGCTTGGTGTGGCAGTGGAGCGTGCCGTCGGACTTTTCGCCGATCAGCTCCGCCGACTTGAGAGCCTCGAGCTTCACGCGGCCCATCTCGCCCAGCCAAGCCACTACGTCGGCGTGGGTTACGCGGTCGGCGTGGCTCACGCGCTTGAAGATCACGTAAGAGACGAAATCCCTCAGCGCCTCGTTCAGCACCGGCGCGGCGCTGGCCTGCCGCGCATGCGGCTGGGCGAGAAAGGGGAAACTCCGGGCGAGGAATCCGCCGATCGCGTCGGGGACGCGATCGGTGAGGGCCGGGATGCTCGTCTCCTGCGTGAGGAAAGCGAGCAGGCGAACCACGGTGTCCGGGTTCGGCACGGCGCCCTGGCGGTTGAAGATCCGGCGGAGAGTGGTTTCGGCGATGCCGCTGTCGCGCGAGAGCATCATCAGGTTCCGGATCGGGTTGCCAGCAAGGTAGACGTCGATCTGATCGCGGAGCTCGCGAAGCAGAGCATCCCTTCTTGTGTCTGATGCATTGCTGGTTGCGGTTGCTGCGTCCATTCCCGCCCCGCTTAGTGCAGGTTCCGGACCAGCAAAAACAGGGGGTTTTCGGGCGCGGAACGGCCCCGCGGGCGCGGAACGGCCCCAAGCAGCGGTAAACGATTCTCGAAGGAGGCGCCGCCACAGTGGCGCCTGGGGCGCCGTAATGGCGGGAAATCTATTATTTACAGCAGGTTAAGTGTGGACTTGGCCGAATCGGGCGCGCTATCCCCCTGAGTGAGAGCAATAGAGAAGGAGGGGAGAGAAATGAAACTCGAGCAGTGGATCCATCGATGGACTCGGCAAGCGGCGTTTCCCGTGTACCCCTGTTTGCGCGAAGCCGCTCTGGGCGCCGGCACCCCAGCGTCGATTTCTCTCTCCGCCGAAGGCGACGCCCTGGAAGCTCTCGCGCATTTTTTCCCCCACGACCCTACCCCCCTGCTTCGGCGCGTGCTCGAGATCGCTGGCGCCGACCTACCCCCCACGACGGAGCTCCAGGCCCGGCTCACCCGCCACCCCCTGAGCGGCGCGGCCCGCCTGGAGCTCCGATCGCCCTGCGAGGACGCCGCGCGGGCCGAGGGAGTTCGGAACATCGTGGGCGAGGTGGGCGCGACGGTGGAGTGGACCGCGCAGCCCGGCAAGGGTTGCCGCCTTCGCATCACCTTTCCCGCTCCGGATCGCCGCGGCTCCGGGGTAGCCTGAAAGGGCAGTGAAAGACGAGGAACCTGAGATCGACCTCGACCCCGACGGAGAGGACGAGGCGGGCGCGCCCGCTGTCTCGGCTTCGAGCGGCAGCACCCCCTCGCGCGGAAGGCGCAACCTGCGGGTGATGGCTTACGCGACGCTCGTGGCCGTGCCGGTCGGGGGGCTCGTGGCCCTCTGGCTGGGCGCCCAGCCACTCGTGAGCTCGCTCCTCGAGAAGCAACTGCCCAGTCACCAGGCCGCGGCGTCGGAGACCCTGGGCGCGCCGGTGCGGCTCCGGAGGCTCGACGTCCGCCTGGCCTGGCCCGTGCCCGAGATCCGAATCGAGGGAATCGAGGTCGACGATCCGGAAGACCGCACGCCGGCGGCACAGGTGGGTTGGGCGAACGTGAGCTTGGATCTCCTAGCTTCGGTTCGCGCCCGCGCCGTGCGCTTCGGCGGCATCACCCTGGGTGACGTGACTCTCGCCGTGCGCGAGCGGGGCCCGGGGAGATGGAGCCTCGAGATCCTCCGCCGGCTGCGCGCGCGCGTCCTGGCTGACGGCGCGCCGAGCGCGGGCGGCTGGGTGGTGCCCGAGGTGGAGCTTCGGGTGGAAACACTTCGGGCCGACATCCGCCCCTGGGAGGCCCCCGCCACCGCGCTCGCCTTGACCGCGCTCCGGGCGCGCGTGCTCCGCGGAGGCGCGGTGGATCTTGAGCTCACCGAGCTTCGTCCCGTCGAGGGCGCCGGAGCCCCCTGGGTTTCCCTCTCGCTCAGCTCAGCCCGCGCGCGCCTGAGCTTCGGCGCGGCCGGCTCCTGGGCAATCAAGAACGCCCGTATCGCGGACGGGCCGCTCGCCCTGGAGGGCGAATGGCGCTCTGAAGCCGGCCGCCACGAGGGGCGTGCGCGCCTCGGCGGCGGCGAGCTCAAGGCTTGGCTCGCGCGCACGGGGCCCGGCGTTTTGGGCCAAAGCCTTCACGCCTGGCTCGCGCGCGCCTTGCGCGCGGGAAGCATCGCTCGCGCCGAGCTGGAGTTCTCCAATGGGCCCGAAGCCTGGAATGGGCTTTCGTCGCTCGCGCTCAAGGTGGAGGGAGTGGAGCTCGACTATCAGGCGGGCTGGCCCCTGCTCACGGGCCTGGCCGGCGATCTTTCCCTCAAGGGGAAAGAGCTCAGCTTCCAAGCGGATTCGGCGCAGGCCTCCGGAGGGGCCGTGACCGTGAGCGGGATCCGCGGCCGCTCTGCGGATCTCTCAGCCGAGAAACCCGAGATGGAGGTCGAAGCGCGCGTGGAGGCGCAGGCCCAGGCCGTGCGCGAGTTCCTTGAGTCGGGCCCTTTCCGCGACGACGCGCTCCCCGTGCTTCGGCAGCTCGAGCCTTCGGGAGTCTCGCGGTTCGCGCTCGCGCTTCGGATCCCGCTCGGCGGAGAGGACCCGGTGGTGGGCGGATTCACCTTCGACGACACCCGCATGAAGGTGCACTCGCTCGCCACCGAGATCGAGAGCCTCGCGGGAAAGGTGGAGTTCAGTTCCTCGGCGTTCGAGTTCCGGGAGTTCAACGGCAGGCTCCACGGCAAGCCCACGGAGTTCTCCGGGCGCTGGACGCGGGGGGGAGCCGAGGGAAAAGGCGCGCGCGCCGAGTTCCAGGGGCGGGCTGAGTTTCCGGTGGCGAGCATCGCGCGGTTCGCGCCCCATTGGCCCGTGGAGGATCTTTTCGCCGGAGTCGTCGCGGTGGGAGCCCAGGTGTCGTTCGACGACGGACTTTGGCGAGCGAAGGGCTCCACGCGGCTCGCGGGGGTCACCGCGGGGTTCCCGCCGCCGCTCTACAAGGAGGCCCATCAGGAAGTGGAGGTCACAGGCGAGCTCAACTGGACGGAGGCCGGGGCGCTGAAGGCGCTTCGCGCGCGCTGGTCGGACGCGCCGATGCGAGCGAAGGACGCTCCTCCCACTGAAATTGAGCTCGTGGCCGAGCCTGAAAAGGGCGCCACGGTCAGCGGGAAGCTCGCGCAGCTTCCAGTGGAGCTCTGGAGCGATTTCGCGAAGCGCCTTGCCGAGCGGGCCACTCCCCCGGAGGGTGCTACCCGGCTTGAGGCCCGGCTTTGGGCGGATGAGATCCTTTGGAGGCACGAACGCTTCGTCGGGTCCCGGATTCGTCTGTCGCGCGAGACGCTCGCGGATGGCGGCACCGCCCACGCGAAAGGCGAGTTCTCGATCGACTCCTTCGACCTCAAGGGAGTCGTCCGTTGGCAGGAGCCGCTCCCCAAGCACACCCTTCGGGCCGAGTTCGATCGCGTGCGTCTCTCGATGTACCCCTGGCAGCTTCCGGAAGGCGCGCCCGAGGAGCCGGAGCATTCCGACGACGAGCCCGGCTGGGAGCTCGCCGCCTGGCCCTCGCTGAGCCTTCGCCTGAAAGGGCTGCGCGTGGGGCCGCAGGAGCTTGGAACGCTGACGGCCGAGCTGCGCCAGACGGGAGCGGCGCTCGTGGCCGATCACTTTCTTCTTGCGGGCCCGGAGCTCGAAGCGCGCATCACCCGGATGGAGTCGCGTTACTCGCCGGAGAAGCCCGCGCGCACGGAGCTCGATGGCGACATGCGGATCCGGAAGTCCCGCTTCCCGATGCGCATGGATCAGTTCAAGGCCGCCGAGCTCGAGCAGGCGCGCTTCGGGTTTCGAGGAGCCTGGGACGGCGGGCCGGACCGTTTTGCGCTGAAGCGTCTCCGTGGGGAGCTTACGGGCGCGATCGGCCATGGAACCCTTCACGAGGTGCAGTCCGGAGCCTTCCGGCTCTTCAACGCCCTGAGCCTCAAGGTGGAAGACACCCGCAAAGGCCTGGCCGAGTTCTGGAAGGGCAAGCTGAAGCTCGAGTTCAAGGAGGGCGATATCGCCTTCAACCTCTTCCGGGCGCTCTTCGGAACCGTCTATTTGCGGGTGGAGGGCACCACCGACGCGCGGGCGCGCAAGCATGACCTCGAGGCCTGCATCCGAATCTTCACTCAGGACGTGGAGGAAGGGGCCCCCGAACCGGGCTGCACCTTGCGCAAGGCGATCCGGGGGCCGTGGAAAGAACCGAAAGTCTGAAGGCTCAGAACAGGAAGGCGAGCAGGAATGTGGCGTCGATCGTGCTCTGTGCGAGGCTCACGTTCCCGTCGACGTCCGGGAGCGAGCGGTACTGGATGCGAGGCTTGAGCGACACCACCTTGCCGAGCGCGATGCGGTAGCCGCCGCCGAAGCCGAAGCCCAGGGCGGAATCGGACTCGGAGGAGCCGGTGTCCGTGTAGGTAGAGCCGACCTTGAAGTCCACGAAGAGCCCCTTCAGGGACTGCAGCTCGATGCGCACGAGCCCCCCGATGAAGGGAACCTTCCCGGTGGCGCCGTCATCGAAGTACATCGTGCTGTGATCGTAGAAGGCGCCGAGCTGGAAGGCGTCGCTCTTCGCGATTCCGGCGAGTATCTCGGCGCCGAAGTAGGGGTTGGCCATCTTCGCGCCGGAGAAGCCGCCGCTCTTGAAGGTCCATCCGCCGTGGACTCCCAGGCCCACCGAGGCCTGCGCGGCTGGAGAGAGCGCGACGAACGAAGCGAGGAGGGCCGCGGCGGCGAAAGAACGAACCTGTTGAAAACGCATGCATGCATCCTTTCTGGGACGTCTTGAGGACACCGGCGGTCCCCGTCGGATTTTTCTCGTATCCTGGATTATCGACGGGCGGCGCGATCCGCGTCAATGCCTGATGGCGAAGTGGCCATTGCGGCCCGGAGAGAAAGGGCCGTATCCTGTGTCCCGTGAAATCGATTCCACTTCGTTCGACATGGGTGCTCGCCACGATCTTGACTCTTTCCGCCCCGGTGGCGCGCGCGGAAAGCTTCGGGATTCTCATTCGCTCCGAAGCCCTGCGCGCCACGCCCGCGCCCGAAGGCGCGGAGCTCACAAGCGTGGGCTCGGACGCCCGTGTGACGCTGCTCGAGCGTCAGGGAGCCTGGTGGAAGATCCGCCTCGAGGATCGCAAAGAGGGATGGGTGAACCTCTTTTCCGTCCGGCCCGAGCTGAAGAGGAGCCCGAAGCGCGTGGAGGTGAAGAACCGCTCGGCCGTGATGGGCGTGCGGGGCCTCGACGAGGTGGCGCTCACGGAAGCGAAACCCGACCCCGAGCAGCTGAAGCTTCTCGACTCCTACGTGGCCACGGAGGCCGACCTTGCGGGCTTCGATCGCTTGGGTAAGGAGCGCCTCCGGGCCGTGACCACGCTCTGGCGCAACCCTCCCGCGCCGGCACCGGATCAGAAGCGGAAGGACTCCACCAGTTTCGAGCGCGCGCTCGGCGACGAGGTCGCGGCGGCGATCCTGGGAGCGGCCCCTCTTTCAAAGGACGCAGATCTTCAGCGCTACGTGAACCGCGTCGGGCTCTGGGTTTCCCGTCAGAGCTCGCGTCCCGAGCTTCCCTGGCGCTTCGGGGTGATCCAATCCGATTCGCTCAACGCCTTCGCGGTTCCGGGAGGGAAGATCCTCGTCACCGAGGGGCTTTACCGGACGCTGGGTTCGGAGGCCGAGCTCGCGGGCGTGCTCGCGCACGAGATCGCGCACGTGGATGAGCGCCATCATTACCTGGCCCTGATCCAGAACAAGGCGATGCAGGAGGTGCAGGACCGCCTCTCGCGCGTGCGGTTCGCGAAGAAAGCTCTCACTGCCATGCTGAGGAGCATGGTTTCGAAGGGCGCGCAGGTGTTCGCCCGGGCGCTGGATCAGGATCTGGAGCGAAAAGCGGATCTCCTGGGCATGCTCATGGCCGGGGACGCGGGGTACGATCCCTACGGCCTGCCCGCGGTGATGCAGGGGCTCGCCGCGCGTTCGGCCTCATCGTTCGAGGAAGAAAAGAACGAGCTGCTTTTTCGCACGCATCCCGCGCCTGAGAAGAGGCTCCTGGCGTTCCAGGAGTTCTCGGAAACCCGCGCCGGCGCGGCCAAAGGAAGCGCGTTCGCCGCGCGGCTCATCCGGGTCAGGGCTAAGGCTGATTGAAGTTTCTGCCCAACTCCCAGCGCTTCATGATTTCGCTGGCCGGGAGTGCCTGACGGTAGATGGCCACCTCGTCGTAGTGCGAGTTCCCGTAAAGAATCCTCAGCCCTCCGTTTGGAGCGAGCGCCTCCGTCGGGCCCGCGGTGCTGGACCGCAATTCGCCGTCCACCCAAATCTCGAGGTTCGAGCCCACGCGCTGGCCCACCAGGTGGTGCCAGGCCTGATTGGTCAGGAACGGCCCGGTCCCCACGCCGGATCCGTAGGTCGCGCCTCCGGTGGTTTGCACGGAGAACTGGCCCTTGCCCACGGCATCGCACTCCACCCTGAAAGTCGGGTAGGGGGGGCCGGAATGGTAGGCCTCCACCAGGATCTGGCTTACGCAGTTCGAGTCGTTCCAGAACCAGAGTTCCAAGGCGAAGTCCTGCGACGCGGCCATCTGGTACTGAGTCTGCATCGGCATGTTGAGCACATAGCCGCCCACCGACGCCGCTGAGATCGAAGTCCCGGGGTGGCGCCCGCCGACCGCGGGCTCCTGTCTGAAGCTGATGCCCGTTGCGGAATAGGTGCCGAGGTTCCCGTAAGCGCCGCTCGAGTCCGCGCCGCCGCTCGCCAGGCCCGGCTCATCCAGGCGCCAGTAGCCCGCGAGCCCAGGGGTCTTGCGGATCAACTCCTCGTAGCTCGGCAGCGCTGCCGGGCACTGATAGGGATTCACGTATTGCGCGGGGTTGAAGGTGTTCGGCACGTTCACCGAGGTGTCGCCGAAGAGATCGGCCACGGCCCAGCCCACCTCGTGGAGCGAAGCCGCGTCCCAGGAGCTCGTATCGCTGAAGTGGCGTTCGAACTCGTACATGTTCTTGAAATAGTCGCAGGTAAGGCCATTGCTCTGGAACCCAATCACCTGGATCAGCCGGCGCGGCCCGGCGGGCACCACGAGCTCCACCGTCTGGTCCTGCGGAGTCCCACCTGAGTTCGTGAACACGGCGTGGGACTTGATGCCGTGATAGCGGCATTCCCGGGGTTTGGAAGGATTATAGTAGCGCGCCCAGTGGTCGTAGGTGGCGATTCCCTCGCCGATCACGTTCACGCTCAGGCACTCGAACCCGCTCAGGTCGGCGGGCGTGGTGACGGAAAGCTGCCCCATGGGGTCAAGCTCCAGGAGTCCGTTCGACAGGTCGATCTGCGAGCCTCCCGGCGAGGCGTTGCCGAGATCGATGATCAGCGAGGCGCCGCCGGGATTCTCGAGCGAACAGCCGGACGCGAGCGCTAGCGGCGCGAGCAGCGACAACGAGGCGATGATGCGAGACTTCACGAGCATACGTACCACTGAGTCCTTGGCTCTCATTTTACCGGTAATTCCTCATCGGCGCGCGGCGTCCCGGGCGACAGTGTGTCTCGGTCGACGCTCTGCTATAGGAACTGCGTGGAATCTAAAGAGGGATGCGCGCAGGCTTGTCCGGGCTGCAGGCACAGGAGCCTCTCCCCCGAGGAGAGTGCCGGGCGGAAGCTGGCTTTCCTGCGCCGGACGCTCGAGCCTTGGGCGGACCGGCTGGAGCCCCTGAGGGGCGCGAGCGCGGCATCACGCTGGGGCTACCGCGATCGTGCCTGCCTGCGTGCGGCCGAGATCGGGGGCCGGTGGCGCGCGGGCCTCCAGGTGCGCGGCCCCGACGGCAAGCGAGAGGTGATCCCCATTCCCGCCTGCCCCGTACAGTCGGCGGACCTCAACGCGGCGGTCGGCGCCCTGCTGGGGGGGCTGGAGCTCCGGGGCGTTCGGGCGGAGAGTTTTCCCCTGGCCTGGGTGATCGTTAGCGGGCGTCTGATGACTCTGGTGTTGAAGTCGAAGCGGAACCCCGCGGCGGCGCAGTCGCTCCTCTGGACTCGCGAGGCGCTTTCTCCTTGGATCGACGGATTTCACCTCAACTGGCATCCCTCCACCGGGCGGCAGGTCAGCTCGCCCGACGGCGAAAAGCTCTGGGGGCTCGAGCTCGCCCAGGGGCCCGACGGACTCTGGTACGGGCCAGGGAGTTTCGGGCAGCTGAGGGCGGACCTTCATGCCGAATCGCTGGATCGCGCAGCGGCGCATCTGCAGCCTGGACCCGGGGGTGCCATCGTCGACCTCTACTGCGGGATCGGCGCCAGCCTCAGACGTTGGCGGAAAGCCGGGGCGGAGACGTTGGGCGTGGAACTGGGCGGCGAGGCCGTGGCCTGCGCCGAGCGGAACGCACCGGTCCGCGTCCTGAGAGGGCGCTGTTCCGAGCGGCTGGCGCAGGTGGCGCCCTGGGCGCTTGCCCGAAGCGGCCCTCTGGGCCTGTACGTCAATCCTCCGCGCACGGGCCTGGAGCCCGAGGTGCTGGACTGGATCCTGGGGTCGCCGGCCCTAAGGTCGGCTTACCTTTCCTGCTCGGCGGGAACCCTTGCCCGCGACCTCCGGTGGCTGGAGCAGGGAAGCTGGGAGGTCGAGGCCCTGGTGCCCTACGATTTTTTCCCGGGCACCCATCATGTCGAGGTGCTGGCCCTTATTCGCCGAACCGGCTAATCTCTGGAGTCGCGGATTCACGGAGGCGCGACATGGCCAAGGTCATAAAAAGTGTGGAATGCCCCCAGGAAACTTTCAAGCCGGGGGATATCCTGTTCGCCGAGGGCTCGCTCTCGGACTGCTTCTACATCGTGAAAAAGGGCAAGGTGGAGGTCTACAAGAACTTCAACAACCCGAAGAAGAAACTGCTGGCCGTCATTGATGAGGGCAAGGTGCTGGGCGAGATCTCCAGCATGGATGGGCTCCCCCGATCCGCCACCGCGGTGGCCCAGACGGCGGTGGAGGTTACGAAGATCGCCTCTGACACCATCAAGTATCAGCTGAAGCAATGCCCCGGCTGGTTCCGCGCGATCGTCATCGATCTCGTGGCGCGGCTCCGGAACACGGGTGAGCTGCTCGTCAAAGAAGGGCAGGACGACGCTAACCTCGTTTCCTCTCAGAAGGCCACGGCGGATTCGTGAGGGCGCTGCTCGGCGCGGTCGCGCTCGCGGCCCTGCTCGGATCCTCGGCCTGCAGCCGGGTGCGCATCGCGTACGGGCTCCTGGACACCTTCATCGCCGACCGCGCGGACTCCTATTTCGACTTCGAGCCCGAGCAGAAGAAGGCCTTCGACGCGGAACTTCAGGAGTACTTCGCCTGGCACCGCAAGGTCGTGCTCCCGAAGGCGGCCGCCCACGCCCGCCGCTCGGCCGAGGTCTTCTCGAAGCCGGGGTTCACGCGCGCGGAGTTCGACCGCCAGGCGGATGAGATGGAGGCCCTGTTCAAGTCCAGCATCGGGCATTTCATGCCCGCGCTCGCCCGTACGATGAAAGGCCTGAGCAAGGATCAGATCGAACATTTCGCCGGGGAGCTCCGGGACGCGAACGACGACATCAAGTCCCGGCTCGGACGCACGGACGAGGACCGCGCCGAGCGCATGACCCAGGGCTTCACCCGGTTCATGGCCCTTCTGCTCGTGCGTCCCTCGCACGCCCAGCAGCAGGAGATGCAGGCGCTGCTCCGTTCGCGCATGGAGCCTCCAGGGCCCTGGCTCAAGGACCGCCGGGCGCGGGGCGAGGCGCTCGTGGCGCTGCTGCGCGACCGGATCTCCACGGCCGAGGTGGAGCGCTACCTGCTTGCCTGGGCGATCGCCCCGGAGAAGTTCCAGAGCCCGGAGTACCAGGCGCAGGTGAGCCGATTTCGCGCCCTGATGCGGGACCTGATGTTCCAGTACTTCTCAACCCTGGATGAAGACCGGCGGAAGGAGCTCAAGGAACGCCTCCACCACCACGCAGAGGATTTCGAGGCCCTCTCTCAGGCCAGTTGACGGAGCGCTCCCGGGGCCAGACACTCTCAGTGCAATGACGAACGCCCAGTCGTCCACAGGCGCCGTTTGGAAGCGCTGCTCGAGCTGCAAAGCGCCGATCGCACACGGCGCAGCCTACTACGTCTGCAATGTCTCCACTTGCAACCGCAAGCGCACGGGCCTCGTGTTCTGCAAGGTGAGCTGCTGGGATGCCCACCTCGCCGTCGTGAGCCACCGCGAATCCTGGGCCGAGGACCGGCAGGCTCCCTCGGAAGCGGAGTGGAAGACCCAGCTGGAGGAGGAGGCCAAGCCCCGCACGCGCGGACCCCGGCGCAGCGCCGAGCCCGAACCCTCTCCCGCGCCCGCGCTCAAGGCGAGCCCCGCGCCGAAGGTGATCGTCCGCCGACCCGGCGGGTCGTCATCCTGATGCTCCCTGATGCTCCGCCCGCACGGAGATCCGCGGAAGCCTCAAACTGCGCCACAACTGATACGGCCTGGCCTCTCTCAGTCTGCGGCGGCGCCGTCGGTGATCGTCGTCCCGGTCTGGCTCATGAGGGGCGCATGCGGGTTCGCGGTGGGCTCGTCGGCCACGCACTGAAGCACGGCCTCAGCGCCCGCAGTGTCGAACTCTTCGCCTTCCGAGGTCTCCATCTCAGCGATGACGTCACGCATCGCTACGATTCCTTCGCGGACATTGCCGTATCCTTCCACCCAGTGCAGCGCGCGCTCCGGATTCACGGTGAGCAGGGCGTCGGGGGAGGAGGCGTAGTGGGCGTCCATCGTGCCCGCGGCGGTGGGTGATGGGTCGAGCAGGATCATCGCCACGATCGCGGGGCCGGACGTCCCCACGCGGAGCAGCCAGCGGCCCGCGCCGCCGAGGACGCCCGCGCATCGCGCGAGCAGGGAAGTCGATGCCGCCGCTGATGCCAACGCTGCCTGAAGCGTGAATCGGGCCGTCACCGGGCCGACGGATGCGGCGATGCTCTCGGCCAGACCTGTGCCAAGGATGCGTTCAGCGATGGGCCGCGCGCCGGCACGAAGCATTCCGATGGCGTTGCGTGAAGCGGTAGCGATGAAGGTGCTCGAGCGATGCCCGAGGATGCGCTCCAGGGCGGCGGGGGCCTCGGAGCCCAGCGATCTCGTGAGAGACTCAAGGATGCGGGCTCGAACCGCGGGGCTGCGCAGCCCAGTAGCCAACGCCTGCTCCGCTTCGATCGCCGTGAGGGTGCCGCCAGCGGCCACGCGGGTTCCGTAGAGCTCGGCGAGTGCTCCGCCGAGGCGCGTGAGCTCCGGACGAAGGGCCTGCATCACGGCGCGGGTCACGCGTACCGTCTCGGCCTTGAGCGCCGCGCCCGCGCGGGCCGCTTCGCGCACACGCGATTGATAGGCGGCGTAAGTCAGGCCTCCGCCCACGACGCCGGCGGTTACGGTGGCGGCCGCTGCGATCGCGGCCATTCGCTCCAGGCGGGCATTCTCGTCGCGGGAGCCGGCCGCTCGCTCGTGTCGAGTTCTCAGCTCGGCGTAGGCTTCGATTCCTTCCTGGGCGGTGGGAATCGGGCGTTCGGCCACCTGCGCACGCGCTCCGGCTGGGGCTATCAGGATCGAGAGGGCCAGGCCGGCAGACAACATCTTGTACATCATGATCACCCAGAGTTGCAGTCTGCGTGCCGACACGAATTCTTCACGAATTCACGGGGTCGCCGGGGGCACCTGTCAAAGAATCAGACAGCGCACGCTCCGAATACGAGGGTCGCCGAGGACGCGGTCAGGGCGGCTCGCTGAGGCCTGACTCAGTGTCCGTAGAAGGACGCCGGGACGAAATTGCACTCGTCGGCACCCTGCGTGGAGTCTACGAAGTACTTCCGGCCGTCGAGCTTGATCGTGTTGAAGGCGTGCGTCCACGAGGTCATGTGCCCCAGTTTCGCGCCCGAGGGTTTGGCCACGATCTTCATCGCCTCCGCGAAAATCTTGCAGTCGCCCACGCCGTCCGCAACGGCGAGCTCGAGCGAGGTCATGTGCACGATGTCGTCGCCCTGAAGCATCTCGTTGACGATGCAGGTGGCGACGCAGACGGACTGCGCGAGGCTGAAGCCTCTGGCGCGCGAGAAGCGGGCCGCCTCGGCCCCCAGCATTTCCAGCGTGACGATGGACTCCGCAGCCTCTCCCTCGCCGAGGGCGACATCGATCGTGCCCTGGATCCAACCCCCGATGCCGTGCACGAGCGGGTTGTAGAGGGCGGTGGTGGCTTGGGTCACAACGTTCGGGCGGTATCTCTCGATCCATTGGCCGGTGGGTTCGTCGGTGGTGACAGGCGGAGGGAGGTACTCTGCGCCAAGGCAGCTCTGGCGTGCGCGGCTCGCGCGCTCGTGGACGGGTTTCCAGCCCGTATTCGCCCCGGGCTCGCCGAAGAAGGCAGCGGCCGGCGTGGCGAAAGAGAAACCCAAGAGCGTGGCAACGACGAGACTGCGAACCTGGTTTTTCATACTGACCCCCCGGGAATGACGCGAGGTATCATACGAGGAGCCGCAGGGCAACTTTTCGGAGTTTCGGGCTTTGGACCCCGCGCTGAAGGAGACTTGAGATTGGGTTTGACACCGTTTAGGCCGGCTCCATTCTGGATACGCTAGGGGGGCCCATGGCCAACACCACGAGAGAAATCACGTTTCAGAACTTTGAATCCACCGTGGACTCGAATCCGATCGTGATCCTGGATTTCTGGGCGGCCTGGTGCGGGCCCTGCCGCATGTTCGCTCCTACCTTCGAGAAGGCCGCCGAGGATCATCCGGACATCGTCTTCGGAAAGGTCAACACCGAGACGGCTCAGGATCTGGCGGGCGCCTTCCGCGTGCGCTCGATTCCCACGATCATGGCTTTCAAGGAGGGCGTGCTGCTCTTCGAGCAGGCCGGAGTACTTCCCGCGCAAGCGCTGAATGAGCTCGTGCAGAAGCTTCGCGAAGTCGACATGAAGGAAGTGAAGGCGCAGATGGCCGCGGCCGAGGCGGGAAACGGGGAGCCTTGAACTCGAGGCGCACGGGCTTCCCCGAGAAGGCGGTCGAGAGGCAGCTGGTAAGTGGGGCAACGCCGACCCCCGCGTGCTCGCGGTCATGCGTCGCGTGCCGCGGGAGGACTTCGTGCCGCCGGAGCTGGTTTCCTCGGCCTACCGGGATCGGCCTCTTCCCATCGGGCAGGAGCAGACGATCTCCCAACCCTACATCGTGGCATACATGACCCAGGCGGCCCGCCTCCTGCCCAACGACTGCGTGCTCGAAATCGGCACGGGCTGCGGGTATCAGACCGCGATCCTCGCCGGGCTTGTCTCCGACGTGGCGAGCGTGGAAGTAAGGGAGCCGTTGTCGATCGGCACGCAGAACAGGTTCAAGAAGCTCGGCCCGAGGAATGTCCATTTCAAGGTGGGCGACGGCAATCTGGACTGCCATGAAAGGCACGGAGGCGCAGACTCCGCAGCGCCCCTGAGGAAACCGGAACATCCATGAAGGCAACCCAACTCATCTTCGTCTACGCCGCGGATAGCGGAACGCTTAATGCCCTGATCGACGTGGCCCACAAAATCGTTTCACCCAAAACCTACGCCTGCAATCTCTGCGGGCTCACCTACGGCATCCTGAGCGAGAAGCGGGAGTGGGCGGAGTTCAGGGCGCGGGTTCAGGAGCCCATGGAGTTCCTGCACCGCGATGAGTTCAAGCTCAGATTTCCTCGCGAGAATCCGGCGCTCCCAGTCGTTCTTCGCGAGCGCGCGGGCCGACTTGAGACCTTGGCCACTGCCGAGGACATCAACCGCTGCACGGATACCTCAGCCCTCATCGCCTTGATCGAGGGCCGGCTGGGTGGCGGGGCTGCGAAGTAATTCCAACATCCGCGGCTACCGGGCGCCAAAGGGCGGAATATCATCAGTGGTTTGCGCCTCAAACCAACGCCTGATATAATTGACAATTGAAGTACACTTTTTTTAACGCCTTTTATTACATATACTTAGGCGTGACAAAGGGAGCGTTTTCAGGTGGTCAAGGTGCGTTACCAAAACGGGTTCGTGCTCCTCGTGGCCGTGTGCGCGGCCGCACTGGCGTCAGGCTGTCTGAAGCTCAAGAACCCTTCGCCCTCAACTTCCGGTGGATCACCTTCCCCCGCCATCGAACCGTTCCGGTATCTGATGTCAGGAGTCGCGGGAGGCTGGCGGACGGATTTTTCGCTCGCGTGGAGTCGGCCCTGGGGTGTGGCCGTCAAGCAGGACGCACCTGACCAGGGAGACATTTTCTACACCTCCAATGGGTCCGTCATTCGGCTCAGCTCTGAAGGTACGCTCAAGGGTTGGATCGGCGGTGGTCGGGATGGGTGGCACCAGGGCTCGATTTCGCCTGGAGCATCGGCGGGCTCTTTCGGGATGGCAACCAAGGCCGCCATCGCGAACGGCTACCTTTACGTGACCGACGCCAAGAACAGCCGGGTGGCTCGCTGGACCGTGGACGAGGGAGTTTTCTCGGGCTGGATCGGCGGCGGACTTTCCGGTTGGCAGACGACGGACGGGGCAGCGGTCTCGGGTACGGGCCTCGGGTTCTTCAGCAGCCCTTACGGGAGCGCTGTGGATGGAAGCGGAAACCTCTATGTCACCGAGTACGGCAATCATCGCATACAGAAGTGGAACGCGGGGGGGGTGTTTCAGGGTTGGGTGGGGAACGCTGACACGGGCGCGTGGCGGACCACATTCGAGGCGCCGGCGGCTGGAGCCGGCGACGGACAGTTCAAGGGCCCCGTCGACGTGATCTACGACTCAGTCACCGACCGTCTCTACGTCGCGGAGGCGGGAGCAACCGGGAACTGCCGGATCCAGAAGTGGACGACCAGCGGCGATTACGAGGGCTGGATCGGCGGCGGATCGAACGGCTGGAAAACCGGCGCCGGCGCCACTTGCGGGGATGGCGATGCCCTCTTCAATACCTGGGTTTACGCCCTGGCGGTAGACTCCAGCGGGAAGCTTTATGCGGCGGACAATCCCAGCAACCACATCGCGGTCTGGGATCTGGCAACGGGCGCCTATCTGCATTGGTACGGGAACGGCGTGGACGGCCCCAGTACCGGCGCGGGCGCGCGGTACGAGGGCGTGGGCACCAATCAAGGCTACTACGGAAACCTCAAGGGACTGGGGATCGACCGGAGTTCCAATCAGCTCTACGTCGCTCTGATGGGGCGGGGCCTCCACCGGCTGAGCACGGCCGGGGTGACGAGCGGGTGGTACGATTCGATCGGGACGCCAGGCTGGCAGACCGGCGCTCTTCCCGGCGACGGCATCATGGAAGGGCGTTGGGTGCTGGCTCGTTCCGCGGCACGCGACCCTGACGGGAACTTCTATTTGTCGGAGTACGTGTCTTCCGTGAGCATGGGATCCGCCGCCTACCTGAAGAGATACGACTCCGACGGAAACTACCTGGGCTGGATCGGAGGCGGGCAGGACGGCTGGCAGACCTCGGACCCCACGAACTCCCGGGGCACCACCCACGGGTACCTTCAGGCTCCGGCGCAGTTCGGGTTCGACGACACCCAGATCTACGTCACTGACAGCTCTAGCCACTGGGTCCAGATCTGGACGCGTACCGGAAACCGCGTGGGCTGGCTGGGGGGAGGCAGCGACGGGATCAATACCGGCGCGGCGCCGGCGTCGTCGGGCGCGGCGCGCTCCTTCAACAACCCCGCGGGAATCGCCGTGGACTCGGCCCAGGGTTACCTTTACGTCGCCGACCGGCTCAACCACCGCATTCAGCGCTGGACGACCTCGGGCGTCTCGTCGCAATGGCTTGGGGGAGGCGTCGCCGGCTGGCAGCTTGAAGCGGCGGCCCCGGTCTCCGGCGCGGGCGATGCCGCGTTCAACACGCCCAACGGGCTGGCCCTGAGCGGAGGAAAACTCTACGTCTGCGACAGCGCAAACAATCGGGTTCAAAAGTGGGATGTCGTCTCAGGGGCTTATGAGGGCTGGATCGGCGGCGGCCAGGATGGCTGGCAGACCGGGACCGCCTCGGGGGGGACTGGGGATCGTTTCTTCAAGATGGATACATACGGATTATTCACCTGCGGGATTGCCGTCGACCCCGAAGGAACGTTTCTCTACGTCACGGACTACGACAACTACCGGGTCCAGAAATGGGTTCTGAGCTCCGGGGCCTACGTCGGGTGGATGGGGGGAGGCTCGGATGACTGGGTCCTGGGCGAGGCGCCGCTGTTCATCGGGGCGCAGCCGCTCAACGTGGGGTATTCGCCCACGGGCATCATCGCGGGCCCGGACGGGGACCTGTATCTCTGGAGAGGGACCTCGGGCGGGAATCCCGTGCTGGTCCACTACCGCCAAAACCCCTAGAGGGTGACGCTGATCCCGAGGGTCAGCGAGTTGGATGACACCTCGACGTCGTCCAAGCTGAACGCGAAGTTTGCGAAATCCGCGGACAGCGTGATCGAGTACCCGCGGAAGTCCCGTTGCCAGCCCAGGCCGGCGGCGATCTCCCGGTTTCCGAGCGGCAGCGCCGAGAACCCATTCATCATCGGCGAGTACTTGCAGTACGCGGCCAGGGAGTTCCGTCCGGAGAGTTTCCAGGAAAGCGTGGGATAGAGCTGGGGCCCCCAGAGGTTGTCAAAGCCGAAAGCGTCTCCCGGAACCCACATCGTGAGATAGTAGCCGCCTCCGTACAACGCGAACTTCATGCGCGACCTGGATGGGAAGAGGTATCCCAGGCGCGCGTTCACGCCGAGGAAGCGAGGGTCCACGGAGCCCGAGCTCCGGCTCAGGACCGCGGCGGTCAAGAACGCACTGAACCCGAATGCCCAGCTCTTGAAGGGCGAATGCGCGCGCGAGTAGGAGAGTTTGGGGGTGAGGACGAAGGCCGCATAGTCGGGCTTGGAGGTTTCGCGGTACGCCAGGAAGGTCCCGCCCACGCCCAGGGAGAAGCCGGCGCGCTGGAAGGCCGGATAGCCCGACCTGCGCACCACCACGTTCAGGCGCCTGTTGGCGGGATCCGCCAGCACGACGGAAAGAACTCCGGCCCGGGCGGAATCAGCGAATGCGGCCGAGATCGTGCGGGCCGAGGGAGGGGCTCCCGCCGCGAGGCCGCCGATTTCAATCCAGCGCGCCTCATCGGACTTCAGTATCGTCACTCGCGTCTCGTCCAGCCCCCGCCGGCAGCGGATTCCCACGAAGAAAGGGCGCCCGGCGCCGAAGGGGGTCTTGAATCCGAGCCCAAGGCGCCTGCACTCCGGATGCGCCACGAGCGATGGACCTCCGGAAACCATCTCGACCACCATGCGTCGTTCGATCTCCGTGCCATCGGGCCGCGCGAACCTGAAACTCGCCGTCGCTTTGGGGGTCCGGAGTTCCACCTCAGCGTGGCCGTCGGAGGAAATCCGCAAAGCGACGAAATCCAGATTGTGATGGCTCCGGTAGCGCCAGCCCGGGCGCGGACTCAGGGGGACGACAGCGCGAAGCACGGGGCCCTCCTGCGCGTTTTCCGGCCAGAACCACTCGGCGGAGGGTACCTCGAAGGGCGCGATCGTCTCCCCGCCCCCCTCCCATCTCACCTGGAGGGCGGGGGTCCTGGGGGGGGCTGCCTCGGAGGCCGTCAGGGGCGCGCTCGAGCCCAGAACCCAAAGCCCGAGCATTATTTGCAACCATCGGCATGGTGCCGTCATTGTTTAATAATATCGAATACTTCGAGTTTCACAATTGGGCCGTGAATTTTGATGAATTAATGCATTGTGTTACAATAGTAGGAGCCGGAATCTTGTAGATGCGGAACGTCGTCGGTCCCTAGCAAAGGAGCAGGTCATGGGTAGCTGGAGCCCGGAGCGGGTCTGGACAAGCGCGGTGATCGCAGGTGTCGCCGCCGCTGCGTCCGGCTGCCTCGAGCTGAAGTCCCCCGCATCGGCCACCGTCGAAGGCGGGAGTCCGGGCGACGAGATCGTGTACTTCGGCGCCTTGGGGCGCGGCGCCTCGGGATGGCGAGCGCCGAATCGCATGGCG
>JADZFF010000158.1 GCA_020850015.1 Bdellovibrionales bacterium
CCTAGCGGCCCTCCCCCCGTAAACAAGAGAAGGAGGACCATGAGAACGCCCCGCCCGGATTGGACTTTCCCGAGCACAGACTCCCCCCTCTATTACCTTATCAAAAAGTTATGGTTTTATACTTCTCCTCTTCTATTATTCTGGGGAATCGGGGGGGCGGCTGCGGGCTGTCTTAATAGTTCTAATGATTCCAAGCCCTTGGACGCCCCGATCACTCTTGCCCTCGATCGGGAGCCCCCAACCCTGAATCCACGCAGGGCCCTGGAGGCCTATGGCCAACGGCTGGGAGCTCTGCTTTTTGAAGGGCTGACCCGCCTGGATGCCGATCTCGTGGAGCGCCCCGGCCTCGCCCGGAGCTGGCACGCAGAGGCGAAGGGCACGCGCTGGCGTTTCGCGATCCCCCCCGGGCGCAGGGACCATGGAGGCCAGCTCATCACCCCGGAAAACGTGCATCGTTGCCTGGAGAACTACCGAACCGGACAACCCACCTCAACCGTGGCGGCCGGATTCATACGCTGGAAGAGCACGCTCTTGGAAGGAAACGAGGTCGTGCTCGAGCTCGACGCGCCTGACCCCTATCTGCCCCGCAACGCTTTCCTGCTGCGCTACTTCCGAGTCGAAGGCGCGAGCGAACCCTGCACCGAGCCCTCGGCCAACTCCATCGTCTGGGGAAGCGGCCCCTACCGAGCGCCCGGGGGTCCACTGAGGGAGCTCACCCCGGCCGATCAGATCCTGCTAGAGCCCGACCCCAACGGGCCCTGGGCCTCCCGCTCGCGTCTGCGCTTCCGATTCGTCCGGGACGAAAACGCCCGCGCCCTTACTCTGCTTCGAGGCGAAGCCGATGCGATCCAGAACGGAATGGCGCTTTCCAAGGAAGACTGGTTCCGCTCCGGTCGCGCCGGAGCTTTTCGCGTACTGGAGCGGGAAGGCACCAACGTGAGCTACCTGGGCTTCAACGTCCGCGACGCCCTGCTGAAAGACCCCAGGGTGCGCCGCGCGCTCGCGCTGGCCATCCCGCGCTCCGAAATTGTCCGGCACAAGCATTTCGGCTTCACCTCCATCGCCGACTCCCTCCTCTCGCCACTGCTTGCCGAGGGATCCCAGTTTCCCCTGAAGTTCGACCCCAAAGAGGCGGAGCGGCTTCTCGATGAGGCGGGGCATCCTCGGGGCGCGGAGGGAGCTCGGTTCGCGCTCAGCTACAAGACCACTCCTTCCTCAGTGGGATCCGAAACCGCGCTCCTGCTCAGGGAAGCCTGGAGGAAGATCGGCGTCAGGATCGAAATTCAGCTTCAGGAGCAGGCCGTCTTCTTCGCGAGCATCAAGGCGGGGGCCTTCCAGCTGTATTCCTCTCGCTGGATCGGCGTGTCCGACGGCAGCATCCTCCTCACCGCGCTTCATTCCAGACAGCCGCGCAATCGAACGGGATACGCCAATCCCGAGATGGACTCTCTTTTGGATCGCGCCCTCTCTGAGCTCGATCCGGAGCGCAGAAAGTTGCTGCTCGTAAAGGCGCAGGCGCTGATGGCCACGGACCTACCCTATGTGCCGCTCTGGTTCTGGAGCAACGCCCTGATCAGCCGCGAGGGAATCAACGGACTTGAGGCCCAGGAGCTCTCACTCTCGGGCGCCTTCGAGCCTCTGTCGAAACTCAGACGAACCCGTTAGAATCACTTCCATGCACCGATTTCTCGTAAATCGACTTCCCGCGCCCGGAGCGCCCGCCGAGCTCGAGGAGGCCGAGGGTCATCACGCGGTGAAAGTGCTCCGACTCTCCCCCGGCCATCGGGTGCTCGCGCTCGACGGACGAGGAGGCGCCGTATGGGCTGAGTTGATGCCCGGCCGCAAGCCTCTTCGTCTGAGCTACCTGGGCCCCTTTGAGAACGCGCCGCAGCGATCCCTAGCTCCCATCACCGTTGAGATGGCGGTGATCAAGGCCGCCCCTTTTGAGTGGACGATCGAGAAGTGTGTCGAGCTCGGCGTACGCCGGTTCGTACCTCTCCTCACCGCGCATTCGGTCGTCAAGACCTCGGGCAAGGGTCCAGAGGCTTTCCAGCGAAAGTGGCGCTTCATCGCCACGCAGGCCTTGAAGCAGTGTGGGCGTCTGCAGGAGATGGAGGTCGCAGCCCCGATCGAGCTCGGTTCGTACCTTGCGATCGAGCGCGCCACCGAGGCTGTTCCCCGGGTGTGGTGCGATGAGTCTGCCGCCGGGCAGGCGGGGGCCGTCCGCGTGAGCGCGACGACCTTCCGGAACACGATGGAAGGGGCTCGCATCCTCATCGGACCGGAGGGGGGGTGGAGCGACTCTGAAAAACTACTGCTCTCCCGATCGGAGCATCACCCGCGAGTGTCCCTCGGCCCGATCGTGCTCCGGGCGGACACGGCGGCGATCTACGCGGTGAGCATCCTTCAGGCGGCCTGGGCATCTGGCCAGAAGGGCCCTTGACATCGTTCACCCCAGCCCCGAACTTATCGATTGATGGACTCCCAAGATCCCACGTCGCTCAAGTTCAAGCCGATGACTCGCGGCCTCGGATTCCATCCCTTCTCGGACGGCCTTCCCTACGCCCCGGTCAGCCAGGCACCCAAACCCAAAGATCTTCAACCTCCTCCCGGGAAAGCCCCGTCCTTGCCGCCAGCTGCGCTCGGCACGCAGATTTCACGCCCCAGCGCTCCCCGTCTGCCGCTGCCGCCCGCCCGCGCGATCCCCGCTCAGCGGATTACCCCGCCGTCCGCGATGGGAACGGGCGCCGTATCGGCCGGACTTCCGCGCTTCGCCCCCCAGCCCCGGGTTTCTGTTTCCGTTGCGCCTGGAGTGCCCGTGGAACGCCCCGGAATCCTGTACCTGGCGAAGCGCTCGCTCGCATATCTCCTGGATACGGCCGTTAACGTCGGCTCGGTAGGCGGCTCCTTTGCGTTCGCCGCCTCGCAAATGGGACTTGGCCCCCGCGCGTTGTTTGAGCAACCGGATACCGCGCTTCTGGTGAGCCTTTTCCTCTTCGCGTTCAACTGGGCCCTGGTTGCGGGCCAAGAAATCGCCTTCGGCACGAGCCTGGGAAAACGCGCCTTTGGGCTGGAGCTCGATGGGCGTCGCGCGGCCGCCACCTTTCTGCGCGCCTTCTTTTTTGTGTTCAGCCTCGGTTGCTTCGGGCTTGGGTTGCTCTGGGCCATCGTCGACCGCGAGCGCAGGTGCTGGCACGACTGGCTTGCCGACCTTGCCCCTCGGGAAATCGCGCGGCTCTGAGAATGGCAAAGGCCTCCGCCCCCCGCCGGTCCGCGCCCAAGGTGAAGAGCCCGGCCGCCTTGCGCCGCCTGCTTCGGAAGCTACGGGGAACGAGCGCCGGCAGGAAGCGAAGGGTCGTTTTCACCAACGGATGCTTCGACCTCCTCCACCCCGGGCACATCTCCTATCTTGAGGAAGCCCGCCGGCAGGGCGACCTCCTGGTCGTCGCCCTGAACTCGGACGACTCGGTCCGGCGGCTGAAGGGCCCCTCCCGGCCCATCGTCACGCTCGCGGATCGCATGACCGTGATCGCAGGGCTCGAATGCGTCGATTTCGTGACTTGGTTCGAGGAGATCACGCCCCTGCAGCTCATCCTTGCCCTTCGGCCGGACGTGCTCGTGAAGGGCGGCGACTGGAAGGTGCAGCAGATCGTGGGCGGCCCCGAGATCCTGTCCTGGGGCGGGAAAGTCCGCTCGCTCAGATTCGTCGAGGGAAAGAGCACCACCCGGCTTGTAGAGAAGATGGCCGCGAAACCCCTCGCCTAGATCGGCAGAAGCTGCCCGGTGTGCATTCGCCCCAACCCTCGGTATCCTGAGAGGGGACTGGGGTATGGACGTACAGAAAAAGGCCCTCCATCAGATGCAGAACGACGAACTCCGCTACCAGCAGGCGAGGGAGGAGATCCACTCACGCCGGCAGGAGGATCTCGAAGAACAGCTCGTCGAGTCCGAATCAGACATGGAGAAGGCCCGGGAATTCCACCGCAAGCGCCTCGGCGAAATGGAGCGGGCCTACGAGGTTGAGCTCTCCCACGCCAAGGAATTCTACGACGGAAAGCTCGAGCAGTACCGCAAGGAGCGCGACGCCGAGATCCAGGCCGCCCAAAAAGAAAAGGATCTCGAGTTCACGCGACTTGAGGACCGAGAGACCCGCAGAGTGGAGGCATACCGCCGAAACCAGGAAGCCAACCTGCGCCAGCTCCACGGCAAGTACACAGCCGCCGAGGAAAACCTCAAGTCGAACTACGAGGACACTTAGGCGCCCCGCTATTTCCGGCGCAACATCTTGTCGAAGAAGGCCACGGAGCTCAGGGAAATCCCGAACACCAGGCACGCGAAAAACCCAGCTCCTACGTGGAGCTCCTGAGCCAGGACTTCCCGCCAGGCGGAGAAAAAGAGGTTCGTCAGGAAGATCCAGCTGAAGATCCCCCAGGCGAGCCCGAGTCCTAGCAATGCGGGGGGCGAATTGGTGAACGCGAAATGGGCGAACAGCACCCCCAGGACCAAGGCGAGCAGCTCATGCAGCACGATGCCCGCCAGCAGGCCCGTACTATTGCCGAATGCCATGGCCTCACCGCCAAGAAAGGGTACGGCGGCGATCTTGGCGGGAGCCCAGGCGTCGCCCCCCATCGCCGCGGACACCACCATCGCGAATACCAGCATCGCCAGACCGGCAAGCAGCCCGGCTGCGGCGCCCGCTGCCCAACGAATGGCGTCCTTCTGCGTCCAACGCTCCACGAGTTGTGTTTGCATCCCGCGACTATAGCATCCGTGGCTACCTCTGGGGAGTTGCTTTAAGATGGCGCCATGGCCGGCCTGATCGATGTCCATGTCCATGTCTTCCCGGATCTGCTCGCCGCGGGTCGCCTACCCCCAGCGCTCGGGCCCGCCCTCGAGATATTGAAGGGGGTGAGGCGAAAGGGAAGGGGCCTTTTTGAACCGGTTTCGTCGGGATTTCACCAGATCCAGCCAATGATTCGCCATCTTCCGGGCCCCCTGCGCAAGGGCTTGGAGCAGCTTGGGGGCCTTGCCTCCGTCCCGATGCTGGCCATGGAGGCCACGGCAACCGACCTTCTGGAGGCCATGGACGCGGACGGCGTGGAGCAGAGTTTCGTGATCGCCCACCCCCCGACCTGCTCCAACGAACTGGTCCTGGAGCTCGCGCGCGGCAACCCCCGCCTGATCCCCGTCGTAAACATCCCCCGGGGCACCGAGCGGCCCGGCGCGCGCCTCAAGGAGTATGCGCGGCAGGGAGCTCGGCTGCTCAAGATTCATACGGCCGTGGACGGCGAGACCGTGGACTCGCCTCGGTATCGGGCGCTGCTTTCCGCCTCGGAGGACCTAGGGCTGCCGGTCATCCTTCATACCGGGTGCATTCACCTGGCCCCCCTCTACCGCGATCCTGAGCTCGCCCGGGTGGAGCGGCTGGTCCCTTGGTTCGAAAAACATCGTGGGCTTCGATTCATCCTGGCTCATATGAACTTCAGCGAGCCCACGCGCGCCTTGGACCTCTGCGAGGATTTCTCGAACCTCTGGGTGGACACCTCCTGGCAACCCGCAGAGACCATCGCCGAGGCGGTTCGTAGGCTTGGGGCGGAACGGGTTCTCTTCGGCTCGGACTGGCCGCTCGTGGGGCACAATATCCAGGTGAGCGTGGCCCGCGTACGTGACTGCGTGCGGAGCGGTCAGATCACCGAAAACGACGCGGCCCGAATTTTCCGCGAGAACGCCCTGGCTCTGCTGGGAAAGGAGCCCAACGATGCCTCTTGAGCTGAGCCTCCTGACGGATACGGAGATACGCGGGTTGGACCGTGCGAAAACCCTCATTCTCTTCCCCGTTGGGCCCTTTGAGAGCCATGGGCCCCACATTCCCGTTGGCGCCGATCTCGCCGAGGCGTTGGAGCTCTGCAGACGAACGGGCGCCCGCATCGAAATGGCGATCAAAGGATGGACCGCGGTCGTCGCCCCCGCCGCGCCCCTGGGGATCGACTCGAACTCCGCGTCCGGGCTTCG
>JADZFF010000159.1 GCA_020850015.1 Bdellovibrionales bacterium
CACTTGGGAATCGGATACCTCAGGGCGTAGTCGATCTCCAGGCCGTCGTGGTCGGACAGCTTTCCGCCCTGGTGCACGGGCCCGCGGAAGCTCTTCTCGAAGCGCGCGGGCTCGACGTCCACGCGGGGGCTGCGGCCCTCGCGGTAGAACTGGTGGTCCACCGAACCGCGCCAGTCGCGGGTCGGGTCCTGTCCCTCGGGCCAGGCGCAGGAAGTGGGCGATCTCCCGCACTGTTCCGCTGCGTTCTCGAAGCCCGTGCCGCCAGAGAACATCAGGTAGTCGTCGCCCGAGGGATGGAAGTTGAAGTCGCCCGCGAAGATGAGAGGGGCCTGGCTCCTGGCTGTTTCCCAGATGAACTCGCGCGCCTCGCCGAGCTGGGTGATGCGCACGATCAGCGACTCCTCCGCGTCGGTCCAGAAGGTGGAGTCCTCCGGGTCGGCGTTCATGTGGGTGGTGTAGAGCTCGAGCTCCTGAGGGAGCCCTGGCACCTTGAGGCGGGCGTGAAGGATGCCTTTTCGGGCCAGGCAGTCCCAGCTCACGCACTGGCTGAACACCGCCCAGGAGCTTCTCGTGATTTCGAATTCGCTCAGCACCCGCAGGCCCGAGTTGTAGCGCGCACCTTCGCCGGGGGGGCCCTTCACCGAGAAGGGGTAGCCCGCTGCGCGCACGAGCTCCTCGCTGTTGCCGTGGAAGGCCTCCTGGAGGAGCACCACCTGAGGGGCCGTGCCCGCCGCTCTCCGTGCCGCCAGGATCTGTCCGATCCTGCGGTACCGCGTGTGGTCTACGCCTGGCAGGGGCACGCCGTAGATGTTGTAGCTCAGCACCTTGAGCTTGCGGCGGCCCGAGACCGCGGCGCCAGCTGGTTGACTGTGGGAGGCCTCGAACTCGGCCATGAAGCTGTCTTCGAGGGGAGGAGCCGTGGGGCGGCGGGAAAAGGCCCGTGCCTCCGGGGTGGCGCCCATCAGCAGGACTGCGGAAAGAATGGTGAACATGGCCCCCGACCCCCTCAGATGGGCAGGACCATAGCCAAGGGTAGCGAAGATATCAACTATTTGACCGACAGTTCTACTCGACAGCTCCGGCACATATTTGACGTGTGCTTTCAGGCACTTGAGATCATTCGAGGTTCAGTTTCAGGGTCTGAACTCCGATGTGCCTTGGGAGAGGGATCGACCACCCATGCCTATTCGACCGAAGATGAGTCTCCGCTTCCTGGATCACTGTCTCACCGACGGTGCCGGTCTCGTTCAACTCCGCCAAGCGCTGGAACGCATCGAGAAATGCCGGACCGCGGTGGGCAAAGGGGTCAACCTCGCGGACGTGCTTTCAGACGCCGCGAACCAGCAGAGCCTCGCCGGGGTTTTCGGCGAGAGCGAGTTCGACGTCGGGCTACAGCTCTGCCTTCGCTTCGGGCTGGAGAGCCACGTCGCTGCCTGCTTCACCCTCACCCAGCCCATCGACGGCCGCCGGAAGCTCGACTTCATCCACCGCACCGTGGGCGGATGGCAGCAGTTCGACGCCGTGATCTCGCTTTGCCTCCCGGAGTCCGAGGGGCACCACTCCATGGTGCTCGTGAACCCCACGCGTGCGGAGCATTGGCAGAACCTCGACGCCATCCCCGCAGGCACGGTGGTGACCATCTACGTGCGCGGCGCCCGGGGAGCCAACTCCGCGGACGACCGCCTCGCGCTCTCGCGCTACCAGGCCGTGTTCGAGACGGTGCAGCACATCTCCGACGCGGCCGAGACCGAGCCGCTTCCTTCCGTGCGCTTCCAGGAGCCCGCGGCCCCAGCGGCGGCGGCCCCGCGCACGAGCGCGGCCCCCGCTCCCGCCTCCAAGCAGGCTGCGCCCGCTCCGGCAGCGAACGGCGCGGGACGCGCGCGCCGCAAGCCCGTGGCCTCCACGGTTTCGGTGAACGTGAAGCGCAGCTATGCCCCCTCCGGCGCGCCCACGGGCACGCCCTCCTTCGCTTTCAAGGTGCTCATCAACAAGATGGATACCTTCGTTCACGCCGGGAATGCGCAGCTCATCTGCGCGCATATCAAGGATTACCCTGGGCGGATCGTCATGTCGGCGCTCCGGGCGGAGAAAAAGGCCGTCTCCATGGATCCCGACTCCATCTGGAGCGCGGAGATCCGCAACGGGGAGACCGTGATCTTCGAGTTCTTCGGCCCGGTGCCGAGCGAGGAATTCGTCAAGGAGCTCGCTAAGAAGGTCAACAAGTACACCCAAATGGATAAGCTCGCGGGGTAACGCATCTATGACCACCATGCCCAAGTCGCATCGCTACTTCTGGATCCTCGACAACCAGGTCCCGGCTCCTCTGCTCGCCGAGTACGGCGACGCCGTGAAGAACCGGTCGGGGAGCAACCTGGCGCAGGCCGTTCGCCTGTTGCAGTCGGGCGTGCCCGTTCTGCCGCAGGCCTTCGTCACCCCGGCCACCGCGAAGCTCGCGGGCAAGCCCGGCCGGGATTTCTTCGAGGAGTTCGGCGAGGTGGTGAGCCGTCTGGAGGAGATCACCAAGTGCCGCCTGGGCAGCGACCAGTACCCGCTGCTCGTGTCCGTGCAGGGCGACCTCTCGGGCGCCGTCCGGAACATCGGCTGCTCGCCGCGCACCCTGCGCGGCATGATCCATCATTATGGGCCCGCTAAGGCTTTCACGCTCTACGTCGATTTCCTCGAGAGCTACTCCACGCTCGTGATGGGAAGCCCCTACCTGGACTTCCGCGCCACCTTCGGGATCGACGCCACGCGTGAGGGCGGCGCCGGCGGCCTGGCCCAGATCACCGAGGAGGACTTCCTCGTCAAAGCCCGGGAGTACTGCTCGCTCGTGAGCCAGCGCACCGGCAAGGCCTTTCCAGACAAACCTGAGCTGCACCTCACTTCGGCGCTTCTGCACTTCACGCAGGCGGCCCGGAACGCCGGCGGCGACCAGATCTTTCTCAAGACCCACCTGCACAAGGCCCAGTTCGGAAACAGCGTGCACGGCGTGGCCTATACGCGCGATCCATTCACGGGCAAACCCGCGGTGTACGGCGTCTACGAGAGCGGAGGCGAGGACTCCAAGGCCCCGCTTGAGTCCGACAACGGCGCGGGACACGGCCCGAAGACCCTGCGCGACCACCAGCCGGCCGTGTTCTCGCTGCTCCGCGAGTACCTGCCTAAGATCGAGCAGGTGTTCCGCGACATCGTCGAGGCCGAGTTCGTCACCGACGAAAACGGGCATCTCTACTTCGTGAATTTCGACAAGGGCCAGAAAACGGCCAAGGCCACGGTGGTTTCGTCGATCGAGCTCAACCGCACGGGCGCGATCACCGACGTGGAAGCCGCTCTTCGCATCAAACCCAACGACGTCGAGGTGCTCATGCATCCCACGCTCTCGGACGAGTCGAAGTCTCGCCTGAAGGACCTCGGCTCCTCCGGCATCACCGCTGCGCCGGGCACCGCCGTGGGCCACGTGTTTTTCAAGATGAACGAGGCCGTGGAGTTCTACAAGAGCGCCTCGAAGAAGAAGGAAGACCCGCGGGTGATCCTCGTCACCGACGAGCTGCTGATCGCGGACACCCCCGGGCTGGTGATGGTGGGTGGGCTCGTGACGAAGGCGAGCGGCGTGGCCTCGCACGCGGCCGTAATGGCGCGCGCGAACGGCATCCCGTGCATCGTGGGCTACAAGGGTCTTGAGATCGACCTCTCCGCCAATTGCATGTACGTGAACGGTGAGAAGCACGGGCCGGGCACGCTCATGACGCTCGATGCGGGGGCACAGGGCCGCATGTACATCGGCGAAGGCGTGCGCACCAACATGTCCCACCAGGAGGGCGTGGTGCCGAGCGTGGTTCAGCTCGTGAACCGCGTGGTGAAAACGGAGAAGATCCCGCTCGAAGTACGCGTGAACATCAACAACTCCAAAGACGCCGCGACGGGCCTGAGCTTCGGCGGCGACGGCGTGGGTCTCTGCCGCACGGAGAACATGTTCACGAAGGACGAGTCGCTGTGGGAGATCCGGAACATCGTGTTCACGCAGGATATCGCGAAGTCCAAGGCGAGCCTCGAACGCCTCGAGGCCACGCAGTACGAGGACTACCGCAAGATTTTCCAGGTGATGACCGGCAAGGTGGTGAACATCCGCCTCATGGACATGCCGCTAGCGGAACTCGCACCCAAGAACAAGGAAGACTTCGCAGAGCTCGAGAAGCGCTTTGGGCACCTTGACCGGGAGCACATCCACGCAGTGGGCGAGGGTCTGAAAGAGCACAACCCGATGCTGGGCCTGCGGGCCTGCCGCTTCGGCATCGTCGTGCCCGAGGTTTACGACATGCAGATCCGCGCCATCGTGCGCGCGGCCTATGCGGTGGCGGAGCAGGGGATGGAGACTCACCCGGGCATCATGTTCCCGCTCGTCTTCACGCCCGAGGAACTCAAGCGCATGCAGGCCCGCGTGGTGATGATCGAGCGCGAGGTGCGCGAATCGCTGCGCGTGCCCGCGAACCGCAAGGTGCACTTCAAGGTGGGCACGATGATCGAGCTGCCGGCCGCGGCACTCGCCGCAGATCGCCTGGCCTCCGTGGGCGAGTTTTTCGCCTTCGGCACGAACGACCTCACCCAGACCACGCTCGGCATTTCGCGCGACGACAGCGCGCACTTCCTGCCCACGTACATCGAGAAGGGCGTAGTGCAGAGCGACCCCTTCAAGGTGCTTTCGGGGCCGGTGAAGGAGCTCATCGACATCGCCGTGCGACGCGGTAGGCGCGTGAAGCGCGAAGCTTCCTTCGGGATCTGCGGCGAGCAGGGGGGCGACGTCGAGACGCTGACCTTCTGCCTCACGCACGACCTGAACTACGTGAGCGCGTCGCCTTACCGCGTGCTCTCCACGAAGCTTGCGCTCGTGCACGTGGCCATGCAGATCCGCGCCCTTCAGGCTCACGCGGCCGCCGGCATGGCCGAAGGTCAGCACGCCGCGGCGTAAAAAGGGGTCGGAGCCTTTTCTGCGTAACGGCGCGTCGATGAAGCCTGCTCAGTCGCGTCGGACGGGGCGGCGTCCGAGGATCCAAGCGGGACGCAACAAAACGTTGCGTTCGAAGCGGGGCCGCGCCCAGAAGCCGGTTGAACGCAACAATCTGTTGCGTTCGGCCTTCCATCGTTGGCGTGGGCCCCTGCGGCTGGGCCTGACAATGCTTGTGTGTGCGGTCTTCCTCTACTTTGGCCGCTCTTGGATATCGGCGGAGCTCGAGCGGGCAACGAACCGAATCGGAGAATCCATGCCGATCTACGACTACGTCGAGCCGCCCGCCCCCAGAGAATTCAGGTGAGGCGGCTGAGGAAGACTTGGCGTCCCAGCCGATCGACCTATCTCTGGTGGGCGATCGGTGCCGCGATCCTTTTGGTCGCAGGGTGGAAGTGGCGGGCGGCGCTGGAGTCGCAGCAGAAAATTGTGATTCCACCCACCTATCCCCCGATCTCAGACTGAGGGTCACCCCCGTCGTGCTCCGCACGGACATGCGCGGCCAGGAGGGCCGCCGCGCGCGAGCGCGGCGAGCCCGGAGCGAAGCGCAGGGCCGTGTCGAAGGCAGGATGCCTGGTCCGTGCGGAGCACGAGCTCAGGGGAGCACGACGGGGAGCCTCAGTCCACGAACCAGCAAGCCGGACGCGCGCCCGTGAGCCAGGGCTCCTCAGGGGTCCGGATGCGGGCGCAGGAGCCGGGCGAGGGATTTTCGTCGTCGAAGGCGTCGTCGTCGGAGGCGGAGCAGAAGGCGCCGGCCGCGAGCGTGTCGAGCCGGCACTGAAGGCGCGGGTGGGCGAGCACTGTTGAGCCTACGACCTCCAGATCGGGCCGGTCCAGGCGGGGCGGGGCGGTGCCGATCACGTCGGCATAGATCCAGGTGGCGAGCTGCGAGGCCTGAAGGGAGCGCATGCAGACGGCCGGCTCGGCCGCGCGCTCGCAGGAGGACTCGAGCGCGGGCGGAAGGGGCGGAACGCCCGCAGGCGGGGGCGCCGCCACAGAGGAGGCGGCAATCGACTCGGCTGCCGCCAGCCGCGAGGCGCCCGCCGGTTGGAAGAGTCGGCGCAGGCATTTGGTCGTGGCGAAATAGTCGGCCTGGCCCTCGGCCGAGGTCCAGCTGCGGAGCTGGGTGGACCCGCGAAGCTGCTTGGGCGCGCCGCCCAGGAAGTGCCCGGCCTCATGGCAGAGGATCGCCAAGAGCCCGTCAGCCTGATTCACCACCAGGGGGTGACGTAGCAGCCCGCCGTGCACGCGGATCACCGGCTGACGATTCGCATCGCGCGTGGCCTGCGCGTTCACGACGGCGCTCTCCCAAAGCAGCTCGACGGTGAGCGTCCAGCCGCGCGAGTCGAAGAGCGGCTTCACCGTTTCCTGGAAGGCGCTGAGCCGCGCCCGGGCCAGCGACTCCTCGTTTCCGCGCGCAAACTCGCCGGGGGGTACCGAGCTTTCGCCCAGCTCCCGCTCGAAGCTCGCGTCCGTAAGGGGCACCTTTTTCTGCTGAACGGGGATGCGACGGGCATTCTCCGGAAGGAACTGAGCATGCGCGGCGGCTCCGCACAGGAGCGACGGAAGCAGGAGCCAGGCGTGGAAGCGCATCCGCGACATGCGATTCAATCTATCGAACACGATCCTTTCCCACAATGGCCGAAGCCGAAATCCAGCGAATTTCAGCGAGGTTACATCCTGTCCCGGCCCTCAGCCCCAGCGAGACAGGATGTCTCGAATCAAAGTGCCCGCGAAAAACCCCGGAGGCGGGAACCTCACCGCGGGGCGCGCGCGAGCCATCGATCGAGGAGGGGAATAGGTGCTTCCGAGGCATCATTCTCCGTGTTAGTCCCCCTTTGAGCCTTCGCGCACCACTTGGCATCCCACTTGTAATGGTCCGGCTCAGTCGCAACACAACCGCAACCCTAGGGGGGTTCACTTATGAAAAGCAGCTTCCACCTGATGCTCATCGCCGGCCTGATCACCGGCTTCTCCGCCACCGCGCAAGCGGCCTTCGAAGAGGTGCTTGTGCCGGTGGACCACGTCTATTCGCCGAAGGGCTTCGACAGCAACGATGACGCCGAAGTCATCGTGTCGGGGATCCTGCCCGACCTCTGCTACAAGGCTCCCCGGGGCAAGGTGCAACTCGACGGCGACACCCTCCGCGTGACCGTCACGGCCCTCAAGGAGATGGACCCGAACGTCGCCTGCCCCCGCGCCATCGTGCCCTTCATCGAAGTCGTATCGGTGGGCGTGCTCGATGCCGGCCAGTATCCGGTCGTCGTGAACGGCGGCCCGCTGCAGGTCACGTCGCGACTGGGTGTTGAGGAGGCCTCGAGCTCGGCGGTGGATAACTACATCTACGCCCGCGTGGAGAGCGTGGAGCGCGTGCCCGGCACCCGCACCGTGCAGCTCAAGGGCTTCAACCCGAGCTATTGCTTCGAGTTCGAGCGCGTGGAACTCGTGTCGAACGACGCCGACACCTTCTCCGTGCTGCCGATCCTGAAGCAGCGCACGGAGCTCTGCCCTCTGAAGCTCGTGCCCTTCACCTACGAGGTGGAGATCCCCACCACGCTTGCGCGTGACGAGATCCTCCTCCACGTGCGCGTGATGAACGGGCGCAGCGTGAACAGCGTATTCCAGAACAAGTAACCTGAACGGCGCGCGCCCCCCAAGGGTGCGCGGTTCGGGAGAAGACAAGGGCCCCGGCGGCGAGAGCTTCCGGGGCCCTTTTTACTTCAAGACCCGCATCGCCGCGCGCGGGCCCAGGCCCGACTGAAAGCTCATGCGGATCCACAGGAGCGCCATGGCCTCCACGAGGCGCGCGTTCTCGAGCGGCCCCGCGGCCTGCGGCAGGAAGCCCAAAGCTCGCGTGACCTCTTCCACGAAGGCTCGGGCGCCCTCGTCGTCCGAGGCGATCAGCACATGGGCCTTCTGCCCGCTCACCACGGGTTGGGCCAGGAGCTCAGCGCCCACGGCGTTGAATGCCTTCACCACCCGGGCGCCGGGCGCGGCCTTGGCGATCTCCTCGGCGGCTGAGGTGTCCGAGCGCAGCACGAGCCCATTGCGGTCGATCGCGTTCGTGCAGTCGACAAGCACCTTGCCCGAGAGTGCCGGGGCGAGCGACTCGGCCACCTCCCAGGCCGCTGGCCAGGGGACGGCCAGGAAGACGGCATCGGCCGGGCCCTGCTTTCCAGGTCCGAGGGCTTCGGCCGGAGAGCCCACGAAGACCCCGGTTTCCTGCACCAAAGCCGCTACCTCGGGTTTAGAGGGGGTACGTACTCCCACCCGGACGGAGTAGCCGACCTGGACCAGGGCTCGGGTCAATGCGCCGCCGAAGCGGCCCGCTCCTAGAACGACAATGTTCATCGTTTCCTGACCTTACCCGCGACGGACTTCGTTGACAATCTGCCCCATATCCGAGCAAAAGAGAGTCACTCTTATGAAAAACCCGGCGCTTCGGAACATTTGCATCATCGCCCACGTCGATCACGGGAAGACCACCCTCGTTGACCACCTCCTGAAACAGTCAGGTACCTTCGGGGCCCGGGAGCACGTCGCCGAGCGCGCCATGGACTCCATGGATCTCGAGCGCGAGCGCGGCATCACCATCCAGGCCAAGAACGCCTCCATGGTCTACGGCACCACGCGCATCAACATCGTCGACACCCCGGGGCACAGCGACTTCGGCGGCGAGGTGGAGCGGATTCTGGGCATGGTCGACGGAGCCGTGCTGCTCGTGGACGGAGCCGAAGGCCCGCTTCCCCAGACGCGTTTTGTGCTTCAGAAGGCCCTGGAGAAGGGCCACAAGATCATTCTCGTCGTGAACAAGGTAGACCGCCCGGAGTGTCTCGGCGGCGACCGCGTGAAGACCATCATCGACCAGACCTTCAACCTCTTCCTGGACCTGAACGCCACGGACGCCCAGGCTGACTTCCCGATCATCTACGCCTGCGCCCGCGAGGGCTGGTGCACGGAGAACTGGGAAGAGGTGGACGACCTCATCGCCAAGAAGAAGCCCGGAACCCTCAAGCCTTTGTTCGAGCGCATCCTCTCCACGATCGAGGCGCCGGACGCCCAGCTCGAGGGCGGCTTTCAGCTCATGGTTTCGAACCTCTCCTGGTCCGACTACGTGGGCCAGCTCGCCGTGGGCCGCATCCTTCAGGGCAAGGTCCGCGTGAACGACAAGATCCAGCGCCGCGGCGTGAACGAGGCCGGGGCGCCGGTGACGGAGAAGGTCACCGTGTCGCGCCTCTACACCTATCAGGGCATGAAGCAGGTGGAGGCCACCGAGCTCATGGCCGGGGACATCGGCGTGGTGGCCGGCGCCGAGCGCGTGGAGATCGGCGACACCTTCGCCGGCGACGACAACGTGAAGACGCTGGAGCGCATCCAGATCGACCCGCCTACGCTCGCCATGATCTTCTCCGTGAACACTTCGCCCTTCTCGGGCAGGGAAGGCGAGGCCATCCAATCGCGCAAGCTCCGTGAGCGCCTTTTGAAAGAAGTCCGTCATAACGTGGCTCTGAAGTTCCAAGAAACGGAGCTGCCGGACCAGTTCCGCGTCTTCGGCCGCGGCGAACTTCAGTTCGGCATTTTGATCGAGCAGATGCGCCGTGAAGGCTTCGAGTTCATGGTGGGCAAGCCCCAGGTGCTGATCAAGCACGAGAACGGCCAGAAGGTGGAGCCGCTCGAGCGCGCCACGCTCGATCTGCCCGAGGCCTTCGCGGGCGACATCACGCGCCTGTTCCAGGGTCGCAAGGGCATTTTGGCCTCCTACGAGGAGAGCGGCACGCAGTCCGGCGGATCCAATCCCGGCAAACGCGTGCGCCTGGAGTTCGACATCCCCACGCGCGGCCTCTTGGGCATGCGCTCCCGGTTCATGACCGGCACGCGGGGTGAGGGCCTGTTCTCGTCGCGCCTGGTGGGCTACGTTCCCTGGAAGGGCTCGATCATTCACCGCGCCAACGGCGCGCTCGTGTCAGACCGCGAGGGCATGGTCACGGAGTATGCGCTCCTGGGTCTCGAAGACCGGGGCATTCTCTTCGTGGAGCCGGGCGTGGACGTGTACGAGGGCATGGTGGTGGGCGAGTTCAACAAGGACAACGACCTCAACGTGAACGCCGTGCGCGAGAAGAAGCTCACGAACATCCGCGCGGCCTCGGCCGAAGTGCTCGTCACCCTGCGCGGCGTGCGCAAGATGCCCCTTGAGCGTTGCATCGAGTGGATCGACGATGACGAGTGGATCGAGATCACCCCCGAGAACGTGCGCCTGCGCAAGAAGGTCCTGAAGGGCAACCTTCGCGGGATCGTGCGGCACGGACAGGGGGAGTAGGGGTTCGCGGCGGCCTGCCTGGCCGTGCCGCACGATCCCGCGAAGGTTGCCCTGGGTGTCGGGGGGGGCCAGTACGCCGGCTCAGCGCCATGCCGCATCGCTCCGGCGCCATCCAGGGGCTCACTACCGTTGATGGGCCGTTCATGTCGCAATAGACTGAACCATGGACCCGATGTTCCCCTACGTAGCCGTATGGTCCTTCGCATGCGCCCTGGGCGGTCTGATTGCGCTGTTGCGGAGGAGGAATCTGGTCTCAGACTACCTCGGCTACTTTCGATTTCTTCTTCGCCCCTGGCGCATAGCCTCGTTTCTATTGGCCTGGATCACGCTTGCAGTGGTCGGGAGGTACGCGCGTGATCCGACCTGGGACGACATCACGTCCACATTCATGGCACTACTTACCTTCACGACAGCTCCCTGGGCCGTGGGAGTTCTGTATAGAGGTTTGGCTGGAGTGGAGCGGAAGAGCTACTCCCTGTTTCTGGCGTTCGTGGCATGGCAGTTTTCGGCCAGTTGGTCTTACGACGGCTACTTGCTGATCAGAGACGGATTCTACCCTCCAACATGGTGGAGCAACCTGCTGGCCTCTGGGCTCATTTACCTCGGAGGGGGCCTAATGTGGAATCTGACTCAGACGCCCAAGAGCGTCACGTTCGCATTCACACAGACAAAGTGGTTCCACGAAACCGATCTAAGGATCTCGAGGATCTTCTGGTTTGCACTCCCTTTTGCGTTGTTCTTCGCAAAAGTAATGGCGGAGTTCATTCTGTGAACGAAACAACGCCCGGGAGGAGTGCCCGATGAGAGTAAGGGTGGTTATCGCGGTCATCCTGTTCTTCCTGGATACCCAGATTCTTGGGTTTTGGTTCCTAGCCGCAGTGACGACCCTTGTCGTCGTCATTCGGCTGGGCTGGTGCATTGTTGTCTGGCTCAAGGCGCGGCGTACCTCCGCCCTAAGGGCCTCGATCAAGCGCCTGCTGGTTTACCTCGTTGCGGCTTTGCTTAGTGTGGCCGTGAACGTGGGAAACAATTGGATCGCGAAGCAGAGAGCGATGAAGATCATCGCGGCATGCGACGCCTTTCATAAAGACACCGGGACCTACCCGAAAAAGCTCGACGAGC
The DNA here is from genome assembly GCA_020850015.1 of Bdellovibrionales bacterium. Classification (GTDB taxonomy): domain Bacteria; phylum Bdellovibrionota; class UBA1018; order UBA1018; family JADZFF01; genus JADZFF01. The sequence continues at coordinate 11,442 of JADZFF010000159.1, forward strand.
TTGTACCAAAGTATCTCGCGGAGATCCCCAGCGCCAAGATTGCCCTTAGGTGGAACATGGGGACTCGTTTCATCTATGTTTCGGGGAGAACTAAGGCCGGGGAAAGTCATTCTTCGTTGATGTGGATGGAGATTCCGCCATTTGGCCGAAGGTACTACCAACTCGAGCAGAAG
>JADZFF010000160.1 GCA_020850015.1 Bdellovibrionales bacterium
CGCCGAGCGGCTGCCGGGGCCTGAAGGTCACGATCGGCGAGAGGCCGGGGCGCCCCGTGTGCGAGAGCACCTGGGCGCCGTCGGCGAGCAGAATGTCGGTCAGCGCGGCGGCCAGTCGATTGGCCTGCCGGTTCAGCGACTCGACTCCGCAGCGGCTCAGGAGCTCCATCGCCGCGGCCGTTCCCACCGCGCCCAGGATCATCGGGCAGCCGGGTTCGAAGCGCCTAGCGTCGGGCCGCGGGACCTTTTTCGGGTCCACTGGATCGTAGGGCATGCCGTAGGTGATCGCGCCCTGGATGACTGGATCGAGCTCAAGCTGGCGGCCTGGTTTCAGCGCCAGGAAACCGTGTCCGGGCGGCGAGCAGAGCCACTTCTGAGTGCCGCAGCAGGCGGCGTCCACGCCCTCGGCTTTCATGTCAAAGGGGATGATGCCCAAGCCCTGAATGACGTCGGCCACGAGCCATGCGCCGACCTGTGAGCAGGCGGCGCCGATCGGCCTCAGATCCGTCATCGCGCCCGTGCGCGACTGCACCCAAGACACCGCGACAACCCGGGTGCGCGGTGTGATGAGGCCGAGGAGCCGCTCCGTGCGCGTGCGCCAACCCGGTTCCGAGGGCGCGAGGATGACCTTGGCACCGGAGCGCTTGGCGGCCGTGTGCCAGGGATAGGCATTCGAGGGGTATTCCTGATCCCAGATCAGGATCTCGTCGCCGGGTTTGAAGGCAAGACCGAAGGCGACCTGCGAGATCGCGGCCGCGCAGGTGGGCATGTGAGCCACAAGGTCGGGCTCCGCGTTCACGAACCGCGCGATCATGGCGCGCGAGCCCTCGTAGGCGGCGATCATGCCCTCGACAGCGGCGAATCCTTCGTGAGACATCGTGGTGAGAAAGGCCTGCACCGCGGCTGCGGCAGGAAGGCTCGTAGGCGCCAGGCCCGCGTTGTTCAGGTGCGTACGGCCGGAGGAGAGGCTCATCTGGCTTCGAAGGAGCTCCGGGCCGTTCATACCGTGATCTCGTGGAGGCGGTTCAGCTCCGCGTACTCGCCGCCCGCGCTCAGAAGTTGATCGTGCGTGCCGCGCTCCACGATCTTTCCTGATCTCAGTACAAGAATCTGATCGGCGTGGCGTACGGTTGAGAGCCGATGCGCGATCACGAGCGTGGTTCTGTCTTTCATGAGGTCTTCGAGCGCGCGTTGCACGAATTTCTCTGAAGCGGGATCGAGGTTGGAGGTGGCCTCATCCAGAATGAGTACCGGTGCCTTACGGAGGAAGGCGCGCGCGATCGAGATGCGCTGGCGCTCCCCGCCTGAGAGTTTCTGCCCGCGGTCGCCGATCACGCTCGCGAAGCCCTGGGGCGCACGCTCGATGAAGTCGATCGCGAAGGCCTGGCGGGCGGCCTCTCGCACGTCTGCCTCGGTGGCGTCGAGCCTGCCGCAGCGGATGTTTTCGTAGATCGTGTCGTTGAAGAGGAACACGTCCTGGCTCACCACGGCCACCTGCGAGCGCAGGTCAGAGAGAGGGAGGTCCCTGACATCCACGCCGTCGACGAGGATCCTTCCCCCCGTGACGTCGTAGAGGCGGGGAAGCAGGCTCACGAGCGAGCTCTTGCCAGCGCCGCTCCGGCCCACCACCGCGATGACGGAGCCTTTCGGGACCTCGAAGCTCACGCCGCCCAGGATCTCGCGAGTTGGGTCGTCCGGGTACTTGAACGCGACTTCCTTGAACTCAACTGCCCGCGCGAAGGGGCGCATCGGAGGGGCGTCGCGTTTTTCCGTGATCCGGCTTTTCCAGGCGAAGATCTCCATCACGCGAGTGCTGGCCGCCGTGGCCTGCGTGAATTTCAAATTGATGTCGTTCAGGCGGCGAATGGGATCCATCATGAGCGCGAAGGCCACGAAAAAGCTCAGCAGATCGCCCGCGCTCATCTCGCCCGCGAGCACCCGGGTCCCGCCGTAGTAGATCACCGCGGCGATGGCGAATCCGGTGAAGAGCTCCACGAGCGGGTGCGAGGCCTCCTCCACCGCGGCCATTTTCAGCGAGAAGCGCGCGAATTGGGCGTTACGGTCCTCGAATTTCTTCTGGAGGTAGTTCTCGAGGCGGAAGGCTTTCACCACGCGGAACCCACTGAAGGTCTCCTGAAGAGCCGAGTAGAGGTTGGCGTTCTCCTCCTGCATCTTGGTGGAGTACCGCTTCAGGCTCTTGCCAGTATAGGTGAACACCCAGGCGAGCAAAGGAAACAGGAGCAGAATGACGAGCGTGAGCTTCCAATTGAGATAGAGCGCGTACCCGAAGAGCGAGACGAAGGTGATCGGCTCGCGGATCGCGGTGTGGATGTTGCCGATGCCGCCATCGATCAGGTTCGGGTCCGAGCCCACGCGCGACACGAGGGCGCCCGAGCTGCGGTCGGCGAAATAGTCGGCCGAAAGCCCAAGAAGGTGGGTGACGAGGTCGTTCTTCAGGCGCTGGTTCACGCGCGTGATGACGATGCGGATCAGGTAATAGTGAACGAAGCGCACGGCGAAGTTCACGACGTAGATCCCAATCATCACGATGGGGAACAGCCCGAGGAGCGCGGCGTCCTTCCGGACGAGCAGATCGTCGACCACGTACTTGACGAGTGGCGCGGGCGCGAGTCGGAGGGCCGAAAGTGGAATGGCCAGCACGGCGCTGATCAGGATCAGCGGCAGATAGGGCCTGAGATAGGCCCTTAATTGCAGGAAAAACGGCATTGGCACCCGCGATCCTATGATAACGTGCGCGGCATGGCAAAGGTTCTGGTGCTGGGGGGAGCCGGATACGTAGGAAGCGCTGCCTGCGCGCTTCTCGTGGACCGGGGGCACCGCGTATGGGTGCTCGACGATCTCTCCACCGGGCACTCCGAGCTCCTTCTGGGCGAGGGCTTCACGCGGGCCCAGGTTGGGGATGCCGCGGCCCTGACCGCGCTCCTGAAAGAGCAGCGGTTCGACTGCGTGATGCACTTCGCGGCGCGGAGTATCGTGCCCGAGAGCTTTCAGAAGCGGGAACTCTATTGGGAAAACAACGTGGAGCAGACGAAGCGGCTCGTGGAGTGCCTGCTCAGGGTGGGCCCAAGGCGGATCATCTTCTCGTCGACCGCGGCGGTTTACGGAACGGGCGCGCCTGATCTGATCCCAGAAGACGCGCCCAAGGCGCCCGATTCGCCCTACGGCGAGACCAAGCTCGCCGCCGAGAAGCTGCTTCAGGAGGCGGCCACGCGGGGCCTTCAGTCGATCGCGCTCCGATATTTCAACGCGGCGGGCGCAGAGCCCGGCCTGCGCGTGGGGGAATGGCACAGCCCAGAAACCCACCTCATCCCCCGGCTCGTCGCCGCGGGCCTGGAGGGGCGGGCCGCCCAGGTTTTCGGGAGAGACTATCCCACCCCCGACGGAACCTGCGTGCGCGACTACATCCACGTCTCCGACCTGGCCGAGGCGCATCTCGCGGCGATGGAGCGGCTGATGTCTTCGTCGCGCGAGTTTGAGGCCCTGAATCTTGGCTCCGGCACCGGCTACTCGGTCCTGCAGGTGATCGATTCCTGCGGAAAGGCCCTGGGCCACCCCCTCCAGATGGAAGAGGCTCCTCGCCGCTCGGGGGATCCGCCCCGTTTGGTGGCGGATGTTTCAGCCGCGCGAACGGCCCTGGGGTTCAAGGCCCGCCGCGGGATGGATGAGATCGTGGCGAGCGCGCTGGCCTGGGAACGGAAGCGCAGGGAGGCCTTCTTGTGAGCAGGGCTGTGTTCCTGGATCGCGATGGCACCTTGAACGTGGACCCTGGGTACCTGGACCACCCGGACAAGATGGCCCTGATCCCCGGCGTGGGCGATGCGCTGGCCCGGCTTTCGCGGCTGGGGTTCCGACTGATCGTGGTTTCCAATCAGAGCGGAGTAGGCCGCGGCCTGATCGACCCGAAGCTCATCCCCGCGATCAACGCTCGGCTGAACGAGCTCATTGCCCCCAGTGGTACCCGGATTGAGCGCTTCGAGATGTGCTTTCTCCTTCCGGACGATCCGGCCAGCCGGCGAAAGCCCAAGCCGGACCTGATCCTGGATGCCGCGCGCGCGCTCGGGATCGATGTCTCTCTTTCCTATATGGTGGGTGACAAGGTGTCGGACATCCAGGCGGGGATCGCCGCAGGATGCAGGGCGAGCGCGATGGTGCTCACGGGATACGGGAGCCAGGACCGGGCGCACCTGAAGCCGGGCGAGGCCGCCTATGTCGGCCGCGACTTGAACGACGTCAGTCGCTGGATTGAGTCAGAAACCGTAGGCTCTTGAGCTCCGACCGGTCGAAGCCCGGCACGTGATAAGCCAGGAGCCCCGTGAGGAAGTTGCTCAAGGTCTGATGGGCTCGGCCCGTGGCATGCGAGTTCGCGCGCACCTGCCGGATGGGGATCCGCGCCCCGGTGTAGAGATCGAGCATCGCTGAGGCAGGCACGTCGATTAGGTTGGCCGCGCCGAGCTCGGTTTGCCGCACGTGGCGCACCGTGGTTGTTCGGCAACGCGGGCAGATCCAACCCGCGTCCTTCACGAGGCAGGCCAGGTCGGGATCGTTCTCGATCCCGGCGATCGCGTCGAGGGGGGCCAGGCACTCCAGGCAGCCGTGCAGGTGGGGCTGCACGCCCGACCACTGCATGAGCTTCGCGAGGAAGGAGTTCACGAGCGGACCGCTGCCGGACGGGTCGGGGAGCTCTTCCACCGCCGCGAGCGCGTTCGAGAGCAGCTTGAAGAGATCCGGGCAGGCCTCGTTCGCGGGCGCAAGCCGGATCGTGAACTCGCAGAACAGGCTCGCCACCGCCACGCGGGTGAAGTCGGCGCGGAGGCCCGGGAAGTCCTCACGGATCACGGCGCCGTCCAGGCGTGAGAGGTCGGAGCCGGGCCGGGAGACGAAGGTCCACTCCGAGGCGGCGAAAGGCTCCAGACAGCCGCCGAAACGGCGGCTCTGCACGGCGTTTCGGGCCATGGCCGAGATTTTCCCGTGGCGCTCCGTGAGCGCGGTGACGATGCGATGCCTATCCTCGAAGCGAACGGACCTGAGGACGATGGCGAGATCGCGCGTGGTTTCCACCCAAGCTCACTTAGCACGGATCGGGTAGCTTTGCCCCGGCGCCGCGCAGATCCACCGGGGATCCCGGCGGGCCAGACGGCGAATCATGATCTCCACGGACTCGCGCTCGTCTCGCTGAGGATGGGTGACGACGATGTGTTCCGGTGTGGATCCATGCAGGGCGTCGTGGAGCTCGATGAGCGAGGTGTGCGTGGGGTGGCCACGGCGCGCACTGTAAGCCTCATGAAGCACGAGCTTGGATCTGGACGCCAAGGACAGCGACGCTTCGGTGAAGCGGCCATCGCCGCTGATGAAAAAACTTCCCTTTCCGAGGGCGACGCGGACAGCGAGATTCCGCACGGAGTGCACGCTTTCGGCGCATTCCAGCTCCAGGCCGCGCCAGCGCGTCTTCTTCCCAGGTGCGAGCAAGCGCACATCCAGCGGGAATCCAAGTCTTCTCCAGGCTCCGGGGTAGGCCAGCTCCACGGCTTTCCTCAGGTAGCTCTCGGCGCCGGCGGATCCGAACACGGTCAGCGCCCGCATCCGCTTCTCCTCCATCATGCGCACGAGCAGGGGCGCCATGCCCAAGGCGTGGTCGGCATGGAGGTGAGTGAGAATCACGGCGTCGAGATCCTGAAGCCGCCGGGAAAGCGCCCAGAGCCTTTCGGGGATCTGGTACCCGCAGTCGAACAGCACAGTGGGCGTACTGGCCCCGTGGAGGATGCAGGAGTTGTTTCCCCAGCCCGAGTCGAAGGCCTCTCCGCAGCCGAGGATTCCGAGAGTCGCCATGGCTGCCAGCATAGCCGGGGTGGTAGTATGGGTCCATGAGGCACTGGCTGTTGATCGTGGGTTATTTCATCGCGCGGTACGCGCTCTTCGAGACCTTCGACTCCGTGTTTCGGTACGCCTCCTACCTGTTCGAGGCCTGCTTCGTCGCGGGCGCGGCCTATCTCTACCGCGAGTCCTTCACCTGGAAGTTCGATCCGAAGCCGGCCTTCTGGAAGCAGGCGGGGGCCGCCTTCGGATTGGGTTTCCTGATCTGCTTCGCCGCGGGCCGTACGGGCATCGGGATGCCTTTCGCGCTGGATCGGGGCGAGGCGGTGTTTTTCCTGCTCGCGGGAAGCCCGATCCTGGAGGAGCTGCTATTCCGTATGGCGCTGTTCCTCCCGTTGGCAGGGATCCTCGCGCGGCGGAACACCTCGGTGCTCATCGCGGCGAATGCGGCAATGTTCGCGGCCGTGCACTGGGTGAGCGTTTTCCAGGTCGATGCAGCAGTGAAGCCCTTCGTCGCGCTTCAGTCCGTTTATGCCCTGGCATTGGGCGGACTGTGCGCGGCGTGGATGGTGCGCACCCTTTCGGTGTCCTATCCCATCGTGCTGCACTTTCTATTCAATCTCGGATTCTATTTCGGTTCGTTCTAGATCCCGACGGAAAGGCCGCCGTCCACGTGTAGGATCTGCCCGGTGACGTACGCGGCATGATCCGAGCAGAGGAATGCCGCGGCATGGGCGATTTCCATCGTGTCGCCGATGCGGCCAAGTGGGATCTTCGAGAGGAACTGTTGCCGGATCTCCTCTGGCACCTGCCGCGTGAGCACGGAGTCGATCAGACCGGGCGCGATCGCGTTCACCCGGATCCCGTGGCGCGCGAGCTCCACCGCCCAGGTGCGAGTGAGGCCCACCACGCCCGCCTTGGAGGCAGAGTAGTTGGTCTGCCCCACGTTCCCAAGCCAGGCCACGGAGGAGATGTTGAGGATCACGCCGCTCTTCCTGGGAATCATCGCCTCGGCGCAGGCCTGCCCCATGTTGAAA